>DATDNP010000100.1:0-44002 GCA_036518215.1 Candidatus Limnocylindria bacterium | reverse complement strand
GCGCTTCCGTGAGGCCGCGGCCCGCGCGCTCCTCCTGCCGAGGCGCTTCCCGGGGCGGCGCTCCCCGCTATGGCATCAGCGACGGCGAGCGGGCGAGCTGCTCCAGGTCGCGTCGCGCTACGCGTCGTTCCCGATGATCCTCGAGGCGTACCGCGAGTGTCTGCAGGACGTCTTCGACATGCCGGCGCTCCTCGAGGTGCTGCGGCAGATCCGCTCACGGGACATCCGCGTCGTCACGATCGATTCGCGTTCGCCCTCGCCGTTCGCGGCCGCGCTCCTCTTCTCCTATGTCGGCAACTTCATCTACGAAGGCGATGCGCCTCTCGCCGAACGGCGCGCTCAGGCGCTCACGGTCGATCCTGCGCAGCTGCGTCAGCTCCTCGGTGAGGTCGAGCTGCGCGAGCTGCTGGACGCGAACGCGCTCGCGGAGCTCGAGCTCGAGCTGCAGCATCTCGAGAGTGAGCGAGCGGCGCGGCACGCCGATGCGCTGCACGAGCTGCTGCTCCGTCTCGGGGATCTCACGCGCGACGAGATCGTCGCGCGAAGCGTGAGCGGCGCGGACGTCGACGATTGGCTCGGCGTGCTCGAGCGCGAGCGGCGCGTCGTGCGCGTTCCGATCGCGAACGAGGCGCGCTACATCGCCGCCGAGGACGTCGCGAAGTATCGCGACGCGCTCGGCGTCGTCGTGCCACCGGGGCTCCCCGACGCATTCCTCGTCGGCGACGCGCGACCGCTCGTCGCGCTCGTCCGCCGGTACGCACGCACGCACGGCCCGTTCCGCGTCGACGATCTCGCGCGACGGCTCGGCATCGGGCCCGCGCTCATCACGTCGGCCCTGGCGGAGCTTGCGGTCGCGGGCACCGTCGTCGAGGGCGAATTCCGCCCCGGCGCGAGCGGTGACGAATGGATCGACGCCGGCGTCCTGCGCACGCTCCGGCAACGGTCGCTCGCACGGCTCCGCCGCGAGGTCGAGCCGGTCGAGCAGACGGCGCTCGCGCGTTTCGCTCTCGCATGGCACGGCGTCGACGCGCCGCGGAGCGGCGAGGCCGCGCTGCTCGACGCCGTCGCGCAGCTCGAGGGCGCGTACGTGCCCGCGTCCGATCTCGAGACGCGGATCCTGCCCGCACGCGTCGCTTCGTACGACGAAGGAGACCTCGACGATCTCCTCGCGTCCGGCGCGGTCGTGTGGGTGGGCGGCGGCGCGCTCGGTCCGCGCGACGGCCGCGTCGCGCTGTATCTCTCCGAGCACGCGTCGCTCATCGCATCAGCCGTGAAGACGCCGGAGGGGAGCACGCACGCGCGCATACGCGAGGCGCTCGGCTCACGTGGCGCGCTCTTCTTCCCGCAGCTCATCGCGGCGCTCGGAGGTGCCTTCGCGCCCGAAGTGAAGGACGCGCTCTGGGATCTCGTGTGGGCCGGCGAGGTCACCAACGACAGCCTTCACGCGCTCCGCGCGATCGTCCGTCCTTCGGTCGCCCGAAGCCGCCGCCGCGGCGCGACGCAGCGGGGGCTCGCACCGGAGCTCGCCGGCCGCTGGTCGCTCGTGTCGTCGTATGCGACCGACGCGCGCACGCTCACCGAGCGACTCACCTCGCGCGTGCAGCAGCTGCTCGAGCGGCACGGCGTGATCACGCGCGAGCTCGTTCAGTCGGAAGGCATCGAGGGCGGGTTCGCCGCGGTCTACGGAGTGCTGCGCGCGATGGAGGAGGCGGGCCGCGTGCGCCGCGGCTACTTCGTCGCGGGACGCGGTGCCGCGCAGTTCGCGCTCCCCGGAGCCGTCGACCGCCTGCGTGCGACACGCGAGCCGGCCGACGAGCCGGTCGTCGTCACCCTGGCCGCCACCGACCCCGCGAACCCGTACGGGGCGGCGCTCTCGTGGCCCGAGCCGAGCGGGAAGCGGCGACCGACGCGCACCGCGGGTGCCCTCGTGATCCTCATCGATGGCGCGCTCGCCGCCTACGTCGCACGCGACGAGCGCTGGGTGCTCACGTTCGCCGAGGGCGAGGAGCGCGACGTCGCCCGGACGCGCACGCTCGTGGCGAGGGCGCTCGCCGCCGAAGCGGTGCCGGAGCGGCTCGTGCCGCTCTTCATCGACGAGATCGATGGCGTCGCGGTCGACGAGTCGGCGATGGCGACGCCGCTGCGCGAGGCGGGCTTCACGCGCACGCCGCGCGGCTATCTCCTTCGTGGTGGCTGAGCGTGCCTGAAGGCGACACGATCTTCCGGACGGCGACGGTGCTGCGTCGCGCGATGCTCGGTCAGGTCGTCACCGGCTTCAGCGCCGTCGCGCCGAAGGTGAGCGCCGCGGCGCGCGGCGAGGAGATCGTCGGCAGCACGATCGACGCGATCGAGTCGAACGGGAAGCACCTCTTCATCACCTTCTCGACACCGGAGCGCGTCGTCCTCCACACGCACATGAAGATGAGCGGGTCGTGGCACGTGTACCGGCCCGGCGAGAGCTGGTGGGA
This sequence comes from Candidatus Limnocylindria bacterium, assembly GCA_036518215.1. Classification (GTDB taxonomy): domain Bacteria; phylum Chloroflexota; class Limnocylindria; order P2-11E; family P2-11E; genus CF-39. Next base: position 41,534 of record DATDNP010000100.1, on the reverse strand, counting down.
GCCCGAGTCGGAGGCGCGTGTCGTCATCCGGACCGAGCGCGTCGTCGCGCCGTGCTTCCATCCGCCGATCGTGGAGCTCCTCACGACCAAGGAGCTCGGTCTCCATCGCGTCGTGTCGCAGCTCGGCCCCGACATCATCCGCGACGACTTCGACATCGACGAAGCGGTGCGCCGCATCCGCTCGAACCAGGATCGCGACATCGCGACGGCGCTCCTCGATCAGCGCGCGATCTCGGGCATCGGAAACGTGTTCAAAGTGGAGGCGCTCTTCCTCGGACGCACGTCACCCTGGAAGCAGGTGCGCGACGTCGACGACGCGACGCTGCGCGAGATCATCGGTCATGCGCGGAAGCTGATCCGGCTCAATCGCGGCGGCGGGCAGCGCCGGACGCATTTCGCGCTCAACGCGCGAGAACGCATGTGGGTGGACGAGCGCGCCGGGCTGCCGTGTCGCGTCTGCGGGACGATGATCGAGTCGGGCTGGCATCCGGACGAGGTGCGCAAGTCGTGGTTCTGCCCAAAGTGCCAGGACGTCACCGACGTCCCGAAGCGCGCGCCTGTGCCCGCATTCCACCGGCCGCATCGCGACCGGCTCTAGCTCGCGGCCGCGTCGCTCCGCATGCCGATGAGCGCATCGAGGCGAGGCCGCACGTCCTTCGCGACGCGCTCGATCGTCTCGACGTCGAAGGGGTGGCCGAAGCCGATGATGAAGCCCCGCACCCCGACGTCCCACAGCTCCTTCATCTTCGCGGCGACCTGGTCCGGGTTCCCGACGAGCGCGTTCGGACCCGCCCAATCGGGATGGTGCGTGCGGATCTCGTCGAGGACCTGCCGCGCCTCCTCGGGATCGTCGCGCACGCAGACCCACTGGCCGCCCCACGGCTCGACGGCGTTCACATCGCGTCCGGCATCGACGGTGTGCTTGCGCAGGATCTCGATCTTGCGCTTCATGACCTCGGCGTTCCCGAACGCGTGCCAGAGATCGGCGTAGCGGCCCGCGGTCCGCAGCGTCTTCCGCTCGCCACCGCCGCCGACGAGGATCGGCAGATGCCGCTGCACGGGCTTCGTGTTCAGCACCGCGTCCTTCAGATGGAAGAACTTGCCGTCGTAGGTCACGCGCTGGCCATCGAGGAGCGCGCGGATGATCTTCGCGGCTTCGGACAGCCGTCGCGACCGCTCACCGGGCGTCCCGAGCTCGATCCCGAACGCGCGATGCTCCGTCTGGTTCCAGCCCGCGCCGATCCCGCACACCGTCCGTCCGTGAGAGATCTGGTCCTGTGTCGCTGCGATGTTCGCGATGATCGCGGGGTGGCGGTACGTGACGCTCTGGACGAGCGGCGCGAGACGGATCCGTGTGGTCACCGCCGCGAGACCCGCGAGGATCGAATGCGACTCGAGGTTCGGACGCTCCTCCTTGCCCGACAGCGCATAGAAGTGGTCCCAGATCGTGACCATGTCGAAGCCGACGCGGTCGGCGACCTGCGTCGCATCGCGGATGGCGTCCCACGTCGTGTTCTGCGGCCAGAGGTGCGCGGCGAACTTCATCCATCGAGGGTATCGCCTGACGCTCGCGCACGTGGTCGAGACGTACACTCCCCACGTGGCCCTGGATACGAAGCGTCCGGTCGACACGCGAGCGATCGCCCAAGAGACCAAGGATCACGTTCTCGTTTCGTGGTCAGCGCAGGGATCGATCTCGCCGATCGTCATCACCGGAGCGAAGGGCTCCTGGCTCTTCGCCGGCGAGCGCCGCATCCTCGATTTCTCGTCCGGGCTCATCAACGTGAACCTCGGGCACGGCCATCCGAAGGTCGTTCGCGCGATCCAAGAGCAGGTCGAGAAGGTCCAGTACGTCCTCCCCGCGTTCGGCGAGGAGAGTCGGGCCGAGCTCGCGCGGCTCCTCGCGGAGGTCGCACCGGGCGATCTCACCAAGACGCTCTTCACGACCGGCGGCACCGAGGCGAACGAGCACGCCGTCCGCATCGCGCGGATGTACAGCAAGCGCCACAAGATCCTCACGCAGTGGCGCTCGTTCCACGGGCAGACCGCGGGATCGGCGACGCTCGGCGGCGACAACCGCCGCTGGGCGAACGAGCCCGGCATCACCGGGGTGGTGCACTTCCTCAACCCGGATCCGTATCGATCGCTCTTCGGCAACGACGCGCAGAAGGCGCTCGCGCACGTCGAAGAGGTCATCTGGTACGAGGGGCCCCAGTACATCGCCGCGATCCTGCTGGAGCCGATCGTCGGCTCGAGCGGGCTCATCGTTCCGCCCGACGGATTCCTTCGCGGTCTGCGCCAGCTGTGCGATCAGCACGGCATCCTGCTCATCCTCGACGAGGTGATGACGGGCTTCGGCCGCACCGGGAAATGGTTCGCGTCCGAGCACGAGGGCGTCGTGCCCGACATCATGACGTTCGCGAAGGGCGTGAACTCAGGCTACGTGCCGCTCGGCGGCACGATGGTGAACGAACGGATCGCGAAGCATTTCGACGCGAACGTGCTCTGGTCGGGGCTCACGTACTCGGGGCATCCGGTCGCCTGCGCCGCCGGCGTCGCGAGCGTGAACGCGTACCGCGACGAGCGGGTCATCGAGCACGGCGCGAAGATGGGGGAGCTCCTCATGAAGGAGCTGCGCACGATCGCGGCGCGTCATCCGTCCGTCGGCGATGTGCGGGGCAAGGGTCTGTTCGTCGGCATCGAGCTCGTGAAGGACCGCGCGACGAAGGAGATGCTCGAGCGCTGGAACGGTCCGTCAGCGAAGCTTCAGACGGCGATCAAGAACGTGCTGTTCTCGCACGACGTCTACGTCATGAACCGCTGGAACATGCTGTTCGTCGCGCCGCCGCTCACGGTGAGCGAGGACGAGATCCGCATCGGTGTCGCGGCGATCGACGCCGCGCTCGACGTGGCGGACCGTTTCGCCGCCACCGGTGAGCTCCCGGCCTAGCAGCCCGTCCAGCACATCCGCCACCGTCGTCTCTCCTTAGCTTTCGTCCTTCAACCTTGCCGGCCGGCTGTCGACGCCGTACCTCCACGCGAGCACGTCCACGAGGACGAACGCCGCGAGCGCTACGAGCAGTTCCATGTCTCGTCCCTCTCTCCATAACCGGCTATTTACATTTCGTCGGTTATTGACAGGCGTCACGCTACGCCCTAGGCTGTAACCGGTCAAGCCCTTATAGGCAGTTTTGGGAGTTAGATGCAGCACATTCGCAGCGACGCCGCTCATGAATTCGAGCTCGTCGGTGAGTCGATCGCGGCGGACTTCGCCAACACGCTCTCCGGGAGCCGCGCGCGCCCGTCGACGGACCACGTCGCGCGATACGCCGACCTCGTCGCGTTCGCGCGGCAATCCGGTGCGCTCAGCGCGGCGGACGCGAAGCGCCTCCTTGCCGGTGCCGAACGTCGTCCGCAGCTCGCCACGGAGATACATCGGCGCTCGGTGGCGCTGCGTGAGGCGATCTGGCGCGCATTCGATCGCGTCGCGCACGGTCGCGAGCCCGACGCCGCGGACCTTGCGCTCATCAGCGCCGACGCCGCCGAGGCGTTCGCGCACGCGACGGGCGTGCGCGAGGGCTCGGGGTATGCGTGGGCCTGGGCCGAGACGGACGACCTCGCGCGGCCGCTCTGGCCGATCGCGCGCGGCGCGGTCGACCTGCTCACGTCGCCCGCCGACCGCGAGCGCATCCGCGAATGCGCCTCCGAGACGTGCGCATGGGTCTTCGTCGACCGCACGAAGAATCACAGCCGGCGCTGGTGCGACATGGGTGGGTGCGGCAACCGCGCCAAAGTGCGCTCGTTCCGTGAGCGCCAGAAGCGCACCGTCCGAAAGGCGCGCTAGGCTCGGGACGTGACCGTCCCGACGCTCAACTACATCGGCGGCGCGTGGGTCGAGTCCTCGTCGCACGAGCGGGTCGTCGACCGCAACCCCGCGCGTTCGGACGAGGTCCTCGCCGAGGTCACCTCGTCGACACCGCAGGACGTCCGCTATGCGATCGACGCCGCGGAGGACGCCTACCGTGACTGGCGGCGCACGCCGGCGCCGCAGCGTGGCGACATCGTGCGGAAGGCCGCGGATCTCATGGAGCGCCGCCGAGGCGACCTCGCGCGGCTGCTCACACAGGAGGAGGGCAAGGTCCTCGCGGAGTCGCTCGCCGAGGTCGACCGCGCCATCGCGAACGTGCGCTTCTCGGCCGGCGAGGGCACCCGCCTTGGTGGCGAGACGATCCCGTCGGCACAGCGGGGGACCTTCATCTACACGACGCGCGAGCCGCTCGGCGTCGTCGCGACGATCACGCCGTGGAATTTCCCGATCGCGATCCCGGCGTGGAAGATCGCGCCGGCGCTCGTCGCGGGGAACGCCGTCATCTTCAAGCCCGCGAGCCTCACGCCTCTGTGCGCCGCGCAGGTCGTGCAGTGCTTCGTCGACGCGGGGCTGCCCGACGGCGTGCTCAACATGGTGCTCGGGTCGGGCGCCGCGCTCTCGGACGCGATCGTCGACGACGAGCGCGTGAAAGCCATCTCGTTCACCGGCTCATCGGCGGTCGGGAAGCGTCTCTACGCGCAGGCCGCGAAGCGGCTGTGCAGGGTCCAGCTCGAGATGGGCGGGAAGAACGCCGTCATCGTGATGGACGATGCCGATCTCGAGAAGGCCGCGGAGAGCATCGCGAGTGGCGCGTTCGGCGCGACGGGGCAGCGATGCACGGCCACGAGCCGCGCCGTCGTCGTCCGCTCGAAGGCGCGCGACCTCGTCGAGCTCCTCGAGGCGAAGGCCGCGGCGTGGCGCACCGGCGACGGGCTCGAAGACGGCGTGAAGATGGGCCCGCTCGTCGATGAGGCGCAGCTCGGCAAGGTGCGCGCGCTCATCGTGGAGGGCAAGCGCGAGGGCGCGAAGACCGTACGCGACGGCAGCGTGCCGCGCGATCCCGACCTCGCGCGAGGTTACTTCGTCGAGCCGACGATCTTCGCCGACGTCGACCCGAACATGCGCATCGCTCGCGAGGAGATCTTCGGTCCGGTCATCAGCGTCATCCCGGCCGACGATCTCGACGGCGCGCTCGCGGCAGCGAACGCCGTTGGCTACGGGCTCTCGTCGTCCATCTACACGCGCGACCTCCGCACGGCGTTCCGCTACGCCGAAGAGTCGGAGGCCGGCATGCTCCATGTGAACCTGCCGACGCTCGGCGGTGAAGCGCACGTGCCGTTCGGGGGAGTGAAGGATTCAGGCTTCGGCGATCGCGAGTGCGGCACCGCGGCGTTCGACTTCTTCACCGAGACGCGCGTCGTCTACGTGGGGTACTGAGGGTGCGGAGCGGATCGGCGGATTAGCGGCTGCGCGTCTGTGCCGGCGTGACGTCCCGCAGGATCTCCTTCAGTCGCGCGGGCTGATCGACCGTGAGCGCGATGCGCGTCTTCGTCAGCGTGTAGCTCGAGACGACGCTGACCTCTTCGTCCGACACCTTGCGGAGGATCTCGGCGAGGAAGCCAGGCCGATCCTGCGCGTCGATCACGAAGAGGTCGCTCTCCTCGACGCTGAAGCCCACGGTCTCGAGCGCCTTCTTCGCGTTGGCGGGGTCGCTCGCGACGAGGTGCACCTTCCCGTCGATCTCACAGAACCCTTCGATGTTGATCTGCATGTTCGCGATCGCGGTGATCGCTTTCGCGAGCTCGCCCGGTCGATCCTTCTTCAGGGTGAACGCGAGATCTTTGGCCTTCTGATCCATCACCTCTGCCTCCCCTGGCCTGCTCGGTCCGCTCCGCGCCGGAAGCATCGCACTCGCGTGAACGCGACGAAAGGGTCGTGCGTGCGGCCAGCGTGCGGGTCAGCTAGCGAGACACGCGCGCCGACGTGGTCGCGACGGTCCCGCCACTTCGAACGCTCACGCTGTAGCTGCCGGCGGGGATCACCTCGAGCAGCGATTCCGTCGTGCCGTATACCGACGTCGTCCCGTTCGCCGTCCACACTCGTCCCGCGCCAGCGAGCGTGATCGTGAACGGCGACGAGACGGGGAAGCCGTATGCGATGAGGAACGGTCCGCGTCCGTCGGGCGCGTCGCCCGATACGACGGCGCCGGACCGTGGCGCGAGCGCCGCGGCGCGATCGGCGAACGTCGCCTCGAAGTCGTCGTGGATCCGCCCGGTCACGTCGAGGTACGCGACCTTGAAGCTGGCTCCGCCCGCGATCTCGCGCAGGACCTTCGGGATGCCGCCCGCGCCGACGTCGCTTCGCACGAAGTCCGCCGCCTGTGCCGCCTCGGAGTACGCGGCAGCGACCTCGCTCACGTCGCGGTTGTTGCGGAAGTTCGTGTCGACGAGACCCGCCAGCGGAAAGAGCGTGCCCGTCGTCGCCATCGAGGCGGCCATGTACCTGATCTCCATCGCACGCCACTCCATCCCGTCGAGCATGAGCTCCGAGAGGCGCGCGAGGCCTTCGTTGAGCCACGCGGGCACGCGGAGGTGTCCCGGGTCGTACTCCGCGATGAGCAGGTGCGTGAGCTCGTGCGGGATGACGAAGAGCTGGTTGTGGGGCTTCGCGAGCGCCCAGTCGATCGCGAGCGTCACGTTCGGCATCGCGCTGCCCTCGACGATCTTCGCCGTCGTCGCCGCGGCATCGGAGCTGAAGTGCCAGATCGTCATGAGGCCGGTGCGGTACTCGTCCTCGTTCGCGAACAGATAGATCGTCGGCCGGTGGCTGAAGATCGTCTCGTACTGGCGCTCCAGCGCGGGTGCGACGCTGTCCGCGACGCTTCGCACGCGCTCCATGTCATCGCTCGAGATCTCGGGAGCGGCGTACACGTCGACTCGATCGCCCGCGAGCGTGTTGAATCCCGCCGGCAAGACGGGCGTCGGTCGGGCGGCGACGCTCGGCGAAGCAGGGGCCGCGGACGGCGCGGACGGCGATGACGTCGCGGCGGGCTCGGGCGTGCACGCGACGGCGAGCGCGAGCACCAGCGCGGAGAGCCGTCTCACCGCTCAACGGTAGTCGGTAGCATCGGGCCGATGGCGACACCGCCCATGCTGCGACAGCTCCGCCACGACATCTGGGCGACGCAGAAGCTCATCGAGCACTGCCGCGCGCTCACGCCGGCTCAGCAGGAGCTGACGACGCCCGGAACGTACGGCACGATCCGCGCGACGCTCGAGCACGTCGTCGTCGGCGAGCTTCGCTACCTCGCCCGGCTTGGTATCACCCTCGCCGATGCGAAGGATCTTCGCGAGCACGGCATGGGGCTCGACGAGATCCTCCCGCTGCACGCGAAGGTGCGCGATGCGGTCGAGCGGCTGTTCGCCGGCGCCGAGTTCGAGCCGGACCGCGTCGTCGTGGACATGCTCCGACGCGACCGGGGCGATCCACCTCTTGGGATCGAGTCGTGGGTCCTCGTCACGCAGTTCGCGCACCACGGGAGCGACCACCGCGCTCACGTGGGGACGATCCTCGGTGCGCATGGCCTTGACGCGCCGAACCTCGATGTGTGGGCGTATGGAACGGAGATCGGCGCCGTCAAGCCGCTTCCGCGTGCGTGACATCGAGCGCGCCTATGCCGTCGCGCTCCACGTGACGCTGCGCTCGACCGCGACCCGCACCACCGGACGTCCATCGAGCGCGCTCCCCGAGTACTGCGGGTACTTCGCGGCGAGGAGCGCCGCGGCCCGATCGCGTTCGGCGCCCGTCTCGACGATCGTCGCCTGACCCTCGAGGAGCACCCATGCGAGCCGCGTCCAGTCCTCCGCGTAGCGGTCGATGACGACGGCGACCCGCCCGTTCGTCTCGATGTTCCGGACGCGCCGCAGCATGTGCCAGTCGTCGTCGCGCTTCGGCTTGCGGTCGAGCGGGAAGTACAGCGTCGGCTCTTCCCAGACGAAGACGATCGGCATCACGTGCGGCCGCGCATATTGATCGGCCGACGCGAGATGGGCGGTGCGGGATGACGTGATGAGCGCGCGCGCCGCCTCATCGAGTGTCAACATACGGGCATCGTACGTTCGTTGACCGTCACCCCGATCGAGGGTCTTCCGGAGATCAAGCCAGGCGACGATCTCGCCGCGCTCATCGCATCGGCGGTGGCCGCGCAGGGCGAGGCGCTGCGCGATGGCGACGTCCTGGCTGTCGCGCAGAAGATCGTCTCGAAGGCCGAGGGTCGGATCGTCCGCCTCGCGGACGTCGTTCCCAGCGCGCGCGCCCTCGAGATGGCCGAGGAGGCCGGGAAGGATCCGCGACAGATCGAGGTCGTCCTCTCGGAGACGGCGCAGATCGTGCGCTGGGCGCACGGCGTGCTCATCAGCGAGACGCGCCACGGGTTCGTGTGCGCGAACGCGGGTGTCGACCGGTCGAACGCGGGCGCACCGGACACCGTCATCCTGCTCCCCGTCGATCCCGACGCGTCGGCCGCGAAGCTGCGGGCCGATCTCCGCTCGCGCACCGGCGCGACCGTCGCGATCGTCGTCACGGACACGTTCGGCCGCGCGTGGCGTGAGGGACATATGAACGTCGCGATCGGCATCGCCGGACTACCGGCGCTCAAGCGCTATATGGGACAGCACGATCCCGACGACTACGAGCTGCGGGTCACGGAGATCGCCGTCGCCGACGAGGTGGCCGCCGCATCGGAGCTCGTGATGGGGAAGCTCGATCGGCGACCGGCTGCGATCGTCCGCGGGCTCGTGGTGAACGAGCCGGCCGAGACCGCGCGCGACTACGTCCGGCCGGCCGAGAAGGATCTCTTCCGCTGATGGCACTCACAGCCGAGCAGCGCGCGTTCCTCGAGGACGTGCACTTCGCGGTGCTCGGCACGGTGAGCGCATCGGGCGCGCCGCACCTCACGGTCATGTGGTACGTCCTCGATGGCGACGAGATCATGTTCAACACCGTCGCGACGCGCGCGAAGGCGTCGAATCTCGATCGCGACGACCGCGTATCGCTCCTCGTGTACGACGCGACCGGATATCGCTATCTCCGGATCGACGGACGCGTTCGCCGGAACGACGACCCGAACGTCGGCCAGGCCGACATCCGTCGACTCGCGCTCCGCTATTACGGCGGCGACGAGGCGCGCGTCGAGCGCGCGGTACGGGATCGCTGGTCGCGCGAGCAGCGCGTGTCATATCGGCTTCCGACGACGCGCGTCTACGACTATCGATGACCATCGCCGCGACGCCGGAGCTGCTCCGCTGGGAGCCGCTCACGGTCGAGCAGGTGTGGGACGTGCTGCGCGGCGTGAGCGTTCCGTGGTGGATCGCGGGGGGCTGGGCGCTCGACCTCTTCATGGGCCGGCAGACACGAGCGCACAACGACATCGACATCGCCGTCTATCGCGACGACCTCGATGCGCTGCGGCCTCACCTCGCGGGGTGGGAGATCTTCATCGCAGAGGGCGGCGCGTTCACGCCGCTGCCCGCCGGCGCGCCGCTACGACCGGGATCGCACGAGCTGTGGTGCCGCGAGCGCGGTCACGACGCGTGGCAGCTCGAGATCCTCATCGAGGAGCGGCGCGGCGATCGGTGGGTCTACCGCCGCAACGAGAGCATCGGGCTGCATTGGATGGACATCGGACGCGAGACCTCCAGCGGCGTTCGCTACATCCGGCCGGAGATCCAGCTGCTCTACAAATCGAAGCAGGCCCGGGCGCAGGACGAGAGCGACCTCATCACGGTCCTCCCGCGTCTCGACGTCGCCCAGCGTGGCTTCCTCGCCGCCTCGCTGTCGCTCGTCGCGCCAGACCATCGCTGGCTCGCGCGACTGAAGTGAGTCATCCGACGAAGACGCTTTCGTCAGGTCGCTCGGGGTCATAGCGGATGCGAACGTTCGTTCCGATGGGCCAGGTGACGAGCGCACTCTTCCCGAGGATCCCACTGCGGCCCCGGTGCGTTCCGTCGATCGTCGCGTACTCGTAGTCGAGCGCCCAGCCGGTGACGATCATGTATGCGCTTCGGTACGTACGGACTCCGGCGATCCGTGCCGAGGTCTCGATGCCGTGGTCGCGCAAGCGCCGCACGACGGCTGCCTGTTGGATGCCGCCCACCATCGCTGCGGCATACGTATAAGCGACGAAGCCGAACAGCGCCAGCAGCGCAAGGTCGAAGACGAGGTCGCCCGTGCCCGCGCGGCGTCCATTTATCGCGGGCCATACGCGGGAGTAGCGGATGCCGACGAGCCCGGACGCCTGGACGAGAGCGAACTCGCTATCGGTCGCGTAGATCGCGCCCGCGTACGCGCCGCTGTCCGTGACGAACTGATAGTGCAGTAGATGCGCGCCACGCGGCGTCTGGACGGACGTGACTCGCGCCTGCGTGTCGAGACCCGTCACGAGCAGAACGGGATCCTTCCAGAGCCGGCCTTCACCCGCGAGGGCAAGAACCGCGATGGTGATAGCGATCATCGGTATCGCGCCGAGGCTCGAGAGGAGGGTCGGGTAGCGCTGCACGAGGTCGCGCGAGTCGGGAGCACCGCTGCTGGCGTCGGAAGGCGCCACACCGTCGCCAGCGAGCAGCTCGTAGCGGTACCTGATCATGTCTGGCGTGCTGATGCGCAGGAACGCTGGCGCGCCCCCGAGATCGAACTCGTACGTACCGCTGTGATCGGAAAGTACCTGCCGCCCTTCGTACGCGACACGGCCGTCGACGCGTACCACGCGCTTCCCGAGGAAGTACTCGTCCTCCATGTCGACCCGATACGTGCGCCCGTCGCGTACGACGTCCCAGTGCCGCCGCGCAACGGTCGACGGCCAAGCAAGCCGCATGGCTGCGCAGGTTACCTCCGCATCCCGTCGTGCCGGGCGTAACAAAAGAGCCCCGACTTTCGTCGGGGCTCTTTCGACTTCTACCTGCTAGCGCTTAGGCGTAGCGACGAGAAGCGGACGGACGGACCTGCTCGAAGCACGAGCTGCAGTACACGGGCTTGTCGCCACGCGGCTGGAACGGCACACGTGCCTCCTGGCCGCAGTTGCTGCAGGTCGCCGCGTAGAACTCGCGCGGGCCACCCATGCCACGGCTGCCGCCGTAGCCACCGGCGCCGCCGGACGAGCGGCGTGCCGCTCGGCAGGACGGGCATCGGCCCGGCTCGTTCACGAGACCGCGGGACTGGTAGAACTCCTGTTCCCCAGCGGTCCAAATGAATTCCTGACCGCAGTCCTTGCAGGTCAGAGTTTTGTCGGTGAAGCTCACTTTGAAGCTTCCTCCCTTTTGATGTTGCTGACGCCTTGAGCATTCGCCAGGTTTCGGGAGGAAAGTGCCTCACTCGACGCCCGCGGGGATGACTCTCGTCGCCGCTGTCCTTTCGGACACGTCAAGTCTAGCAGTTGGCGTCGATGCCGACCATCACTTCCGATCGTTGTCGCGCCACGGTGCAGGCAGTCTGTCTGACGGATACGTGTGCGGGAACGCCTCGCCGACCCACTCGTCCACCCACTCACCCGAGCGGAACCACGACCGCGTGTAGGTCCCGATCTGCGTATAGCCGTGCTTCTGATTCGCGCGCCAGCTTCCGCGATTCGGCAGCGCGATCCAGTTGTGCGTGCGATGCAGGCCGAGCTCGTTCCAGATGTAGGCCATGCGTAATCTCACGGCTTCGCTCGCGATGCCGCGGCCATACAGGTCGTGCCGGCCGATGAAGATCCCGGTCTCGCCGTCACGGTCCACCCAGTTGATGTCGAAGACGCCGGTGAAGCCGACGTGCGCGCCCTCATACGCGATCGTCCAGGTGAACGAGTTCTGGTTCTCGCCCTCCTTCTTCATGCGCTCCTCGGCCTCCGCGGCGGTGGTGCTCGTCGTGCGCGGGCCCCAAAAGCGCGTGACCTCGGGCAGCAGCATCCACTTCGGGTTCTGCAGGTAATCCTCGAGCGCCGGCGGCCGCAGCTCGACACCGTGATCGCCGACGAGGCGTGGACCGAACATCAGCTTCGACTCTCAAGTGGCGCGTATTCGCGATGCGCCGCGCCCCAGCGCTCATCCCAGGTCGCGCGCTCCATGAGGAGCTGCACGCTGTCGGTGTACGAGCCATCGCGGTAGCGCGCGTCATGTCCGCGTGCGTACTCCACGTAGCCGAGGCGATCCGCGATCCGGCGTGCGTACGTGTTGTCAGCGTGTATGTCGAGGCCGACGCGACGGAGGTCGAGGTAATCGAAGAGGTAGCGGTGCAGCGCGAGCGCCGCGTCGGCCCCATACCCCTGGTGCCACTCGTCCGGATCGACGAGGAAGTGCTCGATGTGCGAGGTGTCGCGTCGCGGCTCCCAGCCCCAGCTCACGATGGCCATGCCGACGAGCTTCCCGTCGACGTCGATGCCCCACAGGACGCTGCCCTTGTCCTTCGTCTGCTCGGTGAACCGCTCCTTCCACGTCGCGGGCATCGCCGGCTCGTGCCACACGCGCGTCGCGTGGCGGACGCGCATATCGGCGACCCAGCGCGCGATCATCGGGAGGTCGCTCTCCGTCGGCGTTCGGAGCGTGGTGCGCGTTCCGCGCACGATCCCACCAAGTGCCATCGCGCGCCGAGGATAGCGCCGCCGCTACGACGCGGCCGGAAGACGGACCGTGAACTCAGCGCCGCGGCCACCCTCGACGTTGCGCGCCGTGATGGTGCCGCCATGCGCCTCGGCGATCGCCTGCGCGATCGCGAGACCCAGGCCCGCGCCGTCGCGCTGCGCGTTGTCGCCGCGGTAGAAGCGACGGAAGAGGCGCTTCTCGGCGCCCTGCGGAAGACCCGAGCCCTCGTCGCGGACGCGAACGACCGCGTGACCGTCGTCGCGGCCCGCGTCGACCGAGATCGTGCCGCCGCGCGGCGAGTGCTTCACGGCGTTGTCGAGCAGATTGAGGAAGAGCTGCGCGAGCTTGTCGGGATCACCCATCACAGCGGGCACGCCGTCGGTCGAGCCGAAGGCGATCGACACCGATGCCTCCTGCGCCTGCGGGACCAGCGCGTCGCGCGCGGTCGCGAGCAGCGGCGCCGGGTCGACGCGCTCGCGAAGCAGCTCCTGCGTGCCGGACTGGAGGCGCGCGACCTCGAGGAGCCCTTCGACCATCCGCATGAGGCGACGCGACTCCCGCTGGATGATGTTGGCGGCCGGCGTGATCGCGGCTCCCGTCGCCTCGCCCTCGGCGATCGCCTGCGCGAACCCCTGGATGGACGTGAGCGGCGTGCGGAGCTCGTGCGAGATGTCCGCGAGGAACGCCTGCTCGGCTCCGCGCGATCGCTCGATCTCACCCGCCATGTCGTTGAAAGCGCCGCCGAGCTCGGCGACCTCGCTCGGTCCGCCCACCGGAACGCGCGCGCGGTACTGGCCCGCGGCGAAGCGGCGCGCGACGGCGACGAGCTCTCGCAGCGGCCGTGTGATCGTTCGCGAGAGCAGGCCCGCGACGATGAGCGCGAAGCCCGCGGCGACGAGCGCCGCGATGAGGAGCGAAGGCAGGAGCGTTCCGATGACGTCCGCGAACGCCTCGCGCGGGCGCGCGACGACGATCGTCGCCGCCGCGGTGCCGGTCGCGTTCGGTCGGAACACCTGTTGCTGGAACACCCAGGTCTGCTTGCCGTCGGTGAACGACCCGAAGTTCCCCTGCGATGGCCGCTCGAGCGTGTCGCCGACCTTCGTGTTGTCGCTGTCCACAAGAACGCGACGGCTCGCCGTGACGATGAGGAGCCGTGCGTCGGCCGACCGCGCCTGCTCGGTGAGCGAGTCGACGACGTCCTTCGGCTGCGCGCCGTTGCGAAGGTCCGTGACCATCGCGGTGAGGAGGGGTGCCGAGAGCTCCTGCAGGCGCAGCGGGATGAGCTCGTTCTCGTACCGCACGAGGAGACCGGAGACCGTGACGGTGGCCGCGAGGATGACGACGAGCACGACGGCGAGGTACGACAGGAAGAGGCGGCTCGCGACGGTGCGGAGCATCACGCCGTCGGAGGTACGAGCTTGTACCCGACGCCCCACACGGTCTCGATCTTCGCGTCGGCGTCCGCGAGCTTGTCGCGCAGTGCCTTCACGTGGACGTCCACCGTGCGTGTCTCGCCCGGGTACGCGAAGCCCCACACATCCTCGAGCAGCTTGTCGCGGGTGAGGACGATGTTCGGTTGGCGGCAGAACGCTTCGAGGAGCTCGAACTCTTTCGCGCGGAGCGGCACGAGCGCATCGCCGACGTGCACCTCGTGACGCGCGGGATCGAGTCGCATGTTGCCGACCTCGAGGATGTGCCCGCCGCCCGGCATGCCCGACGAGCGCCGCAGGATCGCCCGCGCCCGCGACACGAGCTCGCGCGGGTTGAACGGCTTCGTCATGTAGTCGTCCATCCCTGCGTCGAGACCGGCGATGCGCTGCGCATCCTCCGCCCGTGCGGTGAGCGCGATCACCGGCGTGTCGCCCTTTGCGCGCAGCTCGCGGAGGAGGTCGGTGCCGTCGACGTCGGGCAGCCCAAGATCGAGCACGACGAGTCCCGGCTTCACCTCGTCGAACAGCGCGCGAGCGCGGGCGCCGGACGCGGCATGCTCGACGATGAACCCCGCGTTCCGCAGGTACAGCGTCACGAGCTCGGCCACGGAGGCGTCATCCTCGACGACGACGACGCGAGCGCTCATGCCCAATCGCGCGGCTGCGCCGCGAGACCGCTCAGGCTGGTGGACTCGCTCGTCATGGCGAAGCCATTCCTCGCTCGACTCCCGTCTGTTTCGCGGAGCATACGGCGCGTCACGCCGGTATCGTGCTCGAGATGGAAGGGACGCTCGCGACGATCCTCGCGCATCCCGACGACGAGACGTTCGGCACCGGCGGCACGCTCATCCGGTACGTTGACGAGGGGATACGCGTCCACAGCCTCTGCCTCACGCAGGGCGAGCAGGGATCGAACGGCGGAGACGGCGCGCCGCTCGTGGCGCGCGAGCACGTGGGCGCGGCGCGAGCGCTGGAGCTCCAGGAAGCCGGCCGACGCATGGGTCTCGCATCCGTCACCTGCCTGCGATACCCCGACGGAGGCCTCGCCGGTGTCAACGAAGAGTGGGTGGTGCGCGACATCGTCCGCTGGCTGCGGCAGGTGCGGCCCGACGTCGTCATCACGTGGGGGCCGGACGGCGGCTACGGCCACCCCGATCACATCGCCGCCGGCGAGCGCGCGCTGCGTGCGATCGAGCTCGCCGGCGTCGCACGGCACGAGCCCGAGCTCGGCGACCACGTCCATGTGAAGCGTTGCTATCGCTTCGTCGCGTCCGCCGAATTCATCGACGCGTGGCTGAAGCTCGAGCCGGCCTTCGCCGAATACATGCGCACGCTCGCCGTGAAGCCGCAGCGCTGGACGCGCGATCGGCTCGGCGCGGTCGTCGATGGCGGCCCGTTCATCGAGCGGAAGGTCGAGGCGATGGAAGCGCATCGGACGCAGACGCCGGATCTCCGGATGTGGCAGCGCGTCCGCGCGCAGGTGCCCTCGATGCTCACGCAGGAGTGCTTCATCCGCGAGTTCCCCGAGGCCGGCGGGCCGCCGCTCGAGACCGATCTGTTCGCCGCGCTGCGCTGATCAGCGAACGCGCGCCGGGCGGCTGGCGGGTGGCACGCGCAGGGCGATGTTCTCCGATGCCAGAGACCGAGGGCCCCGCGGCCGCGCGTCCGCCGGACTCGGTGTCATCACGGAAGCGGGTCTCGGTCTCGCAGCGAGGAGAACGTCGCCCGGAGCGGGACAGGACCCGCCAGCCGTGGCGCCGCCGAGAACACCTGCGCGGCGCGGCGAGCTAGACGGTCGCGAGCTTGATGTTGGTCGCGAGCGCCTCGGCGAGCGCGTGGGTGCGCTCGGGTGAAGGCGTGCCGTCGGCAGCACGCGTGATGCGATCGATGAGCGCGTCGAGGCCTGCGATCACGGGAACGCAGGAGCTGCCGACGTCCTCGGCGCGCGCACGCGTGAGCACGACGAGCGCGTCGATCGGGACGTTCATGTAGCCGCCCGTGCCGAGATCGCTCCGCACGCGTCCGACATCGCGGCGCGCGCGCAGCGAGGGCGAGTCGCCGAGCGGGTGCGTCCTCGACGTGCCGGTGCGCCGATACCAGTGATCCTGATAGCACGCGAGCGCGCCCGCGTCGTCGCGCAGCTCGATGACGAAGATCCGCTCGCGCCCGACGACGACGACCGGGATGCGCTCGCCGCGATCGCGCGGCGCGTATCGCGAGAGCACGATGTGATCGTCCGGAAGACGCTCGCGCAGATGCAGCGCGACGCGTTCGGCGAGGCGATCGCGTGGATCGCCGCGGACGACCGTGCTCAGGGCACCGCGCAACACGTCGGTGAGCATCCTTCCTCGCCGCGGATGGTTCGGGTGGCTCGCCCGTGCCACAAGCAGGACGGTCGTCATGCCCCGGTCGTACGGGTCGCGCATCATCGCGTGGTGAGCCTGGACGACGAGATCGCCGAGCAGCCCGCGGTCGTGGCGCGCCTCCTCGAGGAGGCCGCGCCCGAGACGCGAGCGTTCGCGAAGCGCCTCGCTCGGTCGGAGCACCTGACGTTCGTGGCGCGCGGCTCGTCCGACAACGCCGCGACGTACGGGAAGTACCTCTTCGAGAGCATCGCGGGCACGGTCGTCGCATCCGCGGCACCGTCGCTCGTCACGCGATACGCCTCGCCGCCGCGCTTCGGCGGCGGCGCCGTCATCGCCATCTCGCAATCGGGCAGCTCGCCGGACGTCGCGGCGGTGGTAGCCGCGGCGCGCGAGCAGCGTGCGTTCACGCTCGCGCTCACGAACGCGGCGCGCTCGCGCCTCGCGCGGAGCGCCGCCGCGACCCTCCTGCTCCGCTGCGGCGCGGAGCGGGCGGTCGCTGCGACGAAGACGTTCACCGCGTCCTGTGTCGCGCTCGCGATGCTCGCGTCGGCCACCGCGCAGGAGCGCCGCCGGCGCGGCATCCGTTTCGACGGCCTCGTCGAAGCGGTCACGGAGGCCACACACGCGTCGCGATCTGCGACGCGGCTCGCTCGGCGTCTGCGACGCGAGCGGATGCTCATCGTGCTCGGCCGCGGATACGACTACGCCGCCGCGCTCGAGGGCGCGCTGAAGATCAAGGAGCTCGCGCGGGTGTGGGCGGAGCCGTACTCGAGCGCGGACTTTGCGCATGGGCCGCGGACGCTCCTCGAGCCGGGCACGTCCGTCCTCCTCTTCTCATCGCTCGGCCGCACCTCACGCGACGCGCTCCGCGCGGCGCGGAGCGCGACCGAGAAGGGCGCGCGCGTCTACGCGATCACGAACGATGTGCGGCTCGCGGAGGCTGTCGACGACGCGGTGCTGCTCCGTACGCGCGTGGGCGAGACGCTCGCTCCTATCGCGCTCGTCGTCGCGGCGCAGCTCGTCGCTGCGGCGGTCGCGCGGCAGCGCGGCCGCGACGTGGAGCGGCCCGCCGGGCTTTCGAAGGTGACGCGGACGCTCTAGCCGCCGTCTTCGCGGGGCGTGCCGGTGCCGCGGGCTTCGGCGCGGCGTCCTTCTTCTCGGGCTCCGGGCTCGTCGACTCGAAGCTCACCTTGAGCTGCGCGCCGTACGCGTTCGCGACGCGCTGGAGCGAGCGCAGCGACGGCAGGTAGCGCGGGTCCTCCATCCGCCGGAGCTGCGTCTGCGACGTCCCGAGCTTCTTCGCCGCCGCGCGTTCCGAGAGCCCGGCATCGCGCCGCAGCTTCGTCACCGCCGCCGCGACCGAGGACGCGAGCGGATCCGGACGAGCCTCCTCCAGGGCGACGGTCGGTGCGACCGGTGTTGGTGTCGTCTCGTCGGGCATGGGCGGTGATTCTAGGTCCGCGTTCACGCCGCCGCGAACGCGTCGAGGAGGTCGGGGCGCGAGCCGTCGTACGCGAAACAGATGGCTCCGTCACAGCCAACGTCGCGAGCCGCTCGCACCTGCTCGCCGAGCAGCGCCGGCGCGTCCGGATACGCCATGAGGCCGCCCCACAGCTCCGTCTTCGGCGCCGCGCCGCGCGCACCGGCGAGCAGGCGAGCGACCAGCGTGCTGTCGCGCCGGTATGCCATCGGACAAAGAAGGTCGACGAGTCCCTCCTCCGCCCACGCCGGCCATCGCTGCAGCACGCGCTCGCGCGCCACGGCGGGATCCGGGAACACCGCCGCGGAGATCACGACGCCCGGACGCGCCGCGCGCAGCCGCGCCGCGCCCTCGCGGACGAGGTCGGTGACGAACGCGTGATCGTCCGCGCTCGTCGCGTACGTGACCTGCGGATACCGGACGTAGTCGTAGTGGAGGCCGGCGACGGCGTAGCGGCGGACGATGTCCTCGAACACGGCGAGCGTGTGAGCGCGCGCCTCGGCGTTCGCGGGGTCGGTGTAGATGCCCTCGAAGTCGCTGCCGCCCGCGGGGTCAAGCGTGTTCGCTCCATCCGGACGCAGCAGCCACTCGGGATGCGCGCGGACGACGTGCGTCGCGTCGCGCGGCGGCAGGCGATCGGGATGCGACCAGACGAAATACACGTTCGCCCATGCGTGCGTGCGGATCCCGACCACGGCGCCGTTGCGCACGAGATGGTCGAGCGGATCGAGCTCGTCGGCGAGGGCCTCAGCGCGCGGCTCGAGCGCCGAGCGGTAGTACGCGTCGCCACGCCCGCGCACCTGGACGACGAGGTCGAAGATGCCGCGCGTCGCCGCGTCGGTGATGAGCGCGTCGATCGCGCGCGCCGACGTGACCTTGTCGCGAACGACCCAGAGGGCCTTGCGGAAGGCCATCAGAGCGACCGAAAGTTGATGAGCTCGATGCCGAGCCGCTCGATCGCCGTGCGCACCCGAGGGTCGGTGAGCGTCGCGAGCTCGTCGCCACGCTCGGCCGCATAGCTCGATCCGCGCAGCAGCGTGTCGTCGGGATCGCCCGGATGACACATGAGTTCGGCCGACCCGCCGTCCGGCGCGAGGCGCTCGAGGAGCGAGACGAGCGCGTCCACGCCGATCGGCCGCGGGCCCTGGAAATCGCGGACGAAGCGATCGGGGGTGCGGATGCCTTGTGCCCGCACCCGGTCGCGCTGCGCGGGGCCGTGCGACCGCAGCGCCGTGCGCGTCTCGACCGCGAGCGCACGAACGGCTTCCTCGATCGGGGCGACGTCGTGGACCCAGTGATGCGTGTCGAGGTGCGTCGGCTCGCGGCCGAGGAGCGCCCGCGCTCGCGCGTACTGCGCGCGCGCCTCCGTGAGCACATCCTCCGCGCGGATCTCGTCGCCGCGCCGCAGCAGATCCGTCACGCGAGGGAACGTCCCGTCGCGCGTGACGAGCGACGCGATGCGTGCGGTGTCCGTCAGCGGCCGGCCGTACGTGAAGACGAGATGCACGCCGACGTCGAGCGACCCGAGCGCGTGCGCCTGACGCGCCGCGTCCTCCGTATCCGGCGCGTTCGCCATGAGCGTCGTCGCGGTCACGATGCCATCGCGATGCGCCGCGAGGACACCCCGCGTGACCCCGCGCGTGTATCCGAAGTCGTCGGCGTTGACGATGAGCCTCATGGCTCGAGCGCTTTGCGCACGCTCCAGCCGCTCGCCTCGAGACGAGCCTGCGCTGCGGACTCGTCAAGCCCGGTCTCGTCGCGCACGATGCGGATCGCTCGCGCGCGCAGCTTCGCGTTCGTCGGTCGCAGATCGATCATGAGGTCGCCACGCGTGCGTCCGGATCGGATCATCGCCGCGGTCGAGAGCATGTTGAGCACCAGCTTCGTCGCCGTCCCCGCCTTGAGACGGCTCGAGCCCGCGAGGATCTCCGGCCCGACGTCCATGGCGATCGCGATGTCTGCGGCCCGCGCGAGCGGCGACGCCGCGTCGCAGGTGAGCGCGACAGTGCGCGCCCCGAGCTCGCGCGCGGCCGCGAGCGCCGCGAGCACGTAGCGCGCGCGCCCGCTCGCGGAGATCCCGACGACGACGTCGCCACGACGGACGTGCGCGCGCGCGTCGCGTGCGCCTCCGTCGGGGTCGTCCTCGGCGCCCTCGATCGAGGAGCGCAGCGCGGTGTCCCCGCCGGCGATGAGGCCGCGGACGAGATCGGGCTCGACCCCGAACGTCGGTGGCGCTTCGCTCGCGTCGAGGACGCCGAGCCGCCCGCTCGTGCCGGCGCCGACGTACCGCAGCCGACCGCCGTGCGCGAACGCATCGACGATCGCGTCGACGCAACGTTCGATCGACGGAAGCGCCCCGCGCACCGCTCCCGGCACGCTGGCGTCTTCGTCGTTCATGAGCTCGAGGATCTCCGCCGTCGAGAACGACGCGAGGCCGCGGCTGCGCGGGTTGCGCGACTCGGTCGGGAGCTCGCTCACCGCATCGACCACGCGAGCTGCATCGCGATGCGGGCCGCGCCCATCGCGGGCTCCTCGTGCACCGGCTCGACGGTGGCCTGCGGGAGCGCGCCGAGCAGCTCGAGGCGCAGGAGTCGTTGCAGCAGCGGCAGCGTCTCGAACGCGCCGCCCGAGAGGTAGATCGGCCCACTTGGGAGGCCGAGCTCCATCGCGACGATGTTCGCGGCTCGCGCGAGCGCGACCGCGCCCCGCTGCAGGATCCCGTTCGCGAGCGCGTCGCCCTCCGACGACGCGACGGCGAGCGCGCGAACAGCGGCGACGATCGCGGGCGCCGGATGTGGCCGGCCGTACAGCTGCGGCAGCACGTCCGCGAACTCGCCGACGCCGAGCTCGGCGAGGACGAGGTCCACGAGGCGCGTCGCCGCGCCGCGCCCGTCGACCGCGTGCGCGACGGCGCGCAGCGCCTCGAGGCCGCACCACACCGCCGATCCCTCGTCGCCGATGAGATGGCCCCAGCCGCCCGCGCGATGCTCGTCACCCTCTTCGTTGCGGCCATACGCGATCGAGCCCGTCCCCGCGATGAGGACGACGCCGCACCCCGCCGGATTCCCCGCGTAGAGCGCCGCGAGCGCGTCGTGCGTGACGCGGAGGCGCGCGCCCGCCGGCGCGACGCGCGCGAGGATCTCGTGCCCGCGTTCGCGATCGGCCTTGCGATCGGCGCCGGCGCACGAGAGCACGATCGCCTCGGCCCCGCGTCCCGCGAGCGCCTCGTTGAGCGCGGCCGCGATCGAGCCCTGCGGGTCAGGCGAGCTGAAGAGATTCGCGCCGCCGCCGGCGCCGCGCCCGACGACCTCGCCCGCGCGGTCGACGACGAACGCCCGCGTCTTCGTGCCGCCGGCGTCGATGCCGACGACGAGGTCAGCGCCCATCGGCATCACGGTATATGGAGCGCGCCGGCCACGACCGCCCGCGACGCGCCGGTGGCGCGCGGCAGCGTGTTCGGCAGGCCGCGGAGCCGGTACGCGCCGAGGATCGCGAACGCGATCGCCTCGCGGTGCGACGCGGGCACGCCGTGCGCATCCGTCGGGCCCACGGTGACCGGGGCGACGACGGCCGCCAGTCGCCGCACGAGATGCGCGTTCCGCGCGCCGCCGCCTCCGACGAGGAGACGGGAGGGGCGCCGCGGCATCTCGCGCGCGAGCGCCTCCGCGATGGTGCGCGCGGTCACCTCGCTCGCCGACGCGAGCATGTCGTCGTGCGTCGCGCCGCGCCGCTTCGCCAGCTCGATGAACGTCCGCGCGAACTCGTCGCCGAACTCCTCGCGACCGGTGCTCTTCGGCGGCCGCCGCGCGAAGAAGGGATGGCGCAGCGCCTCGCGCACGAGCGCGTCATCGACGGTACCGCGCGCCGCCCCAGCGCCGCCGACGTCATGCGTGGCCCCGCCCTCGCGGGCGACGGCGTCGATGAGCATGTTCCCCGGACCCGTATCGAACGCGACGACGTCGTCGGCGGCCGTGGTCGGGATGAGCGTGAGGTTCGCGATCCCGCCGATGTTCAGGACGGCGACCGGCGCGAGCGATGCGAAGAGGACGTGATCCGCGAACGGGACGAGCGGCGCTCCCTCGCCACCGGCGGCGACGTCGGCGCTGCGGAAGTCATCCACCGTCGGCACGCCCGTGGCGAGCGCGACGCGCGCGGCGTCGCCGATCTGCAGCGTGGCGTGCCACGACGGAAAGTGACCGATCGTCTGACCGTGCATCGCGATGACATCGGTCTCGCGCCCGCGTCCGCGCAGCTCGTCCACCAGCGAGCGCGCGATCGCCGCGTGCTCGTCGCCGAGTCGCTGGTGGAGCCGGGTGAACGTCGCGGCATCCGTCGGGCGCCCCGACGCGACGTCGAGGATCGCCTCGCGCATCTCGTCGGCGTAGCGGCGCGATGCCGTCGCGACGACCTGCACGCGCGTCGCGGGGACGTCGAGCTCGATCGCGGCGGCGTCGACGCCGTCGGCGGACGTGCCCGACATGAGGCCGATGGCGATCACGCGCGTTCGGCGAACGGCGCGCTCACCGCCTCGTGGACGGCGACGCGGAAGCGCCACATCTCCTCTTCGTTCTTCCGGCCGAAGTAGACGCGGTTCGTGAGGAGGACGACGGTGAGGTCGAGCGCGGGATCGATCCACAGCGACGTGCCGGTGAAGCCGGTGTGGCCGTAGGCGTCCTCGCTGAAGTACCGGCCGACCATCGCGTCGCGCGGGGCGCGCAGCGCGAGCCCGAGGCCGCGGCGGACGTTGTCCTCGCGCACGTGCTGCGTGCGCGCGAGGCGCGCGAGCTCGTTGCCGATCACGGCGCCGTCGCGGAACACGCGCGCGATCTTCGCCACATCGGCGGCCGTGCCGAAGAGCCCCGCGTGACCGGCGATGCCGCCCACCGCGTACGCGTTCTCGTCGTGCACCTCGCCGCGGAGCCGTTTCTTGCGCCACGTCTCGTCGCGCTCCGTGGCCGCGCAGGCGGTCGCGGGGCGCGGCCCATAGGAGCACGTCTCGGCCTCGATCGGACCGAGCGCGCGCTCGCGCACGAGATCCGCGAACGGCGTGCTCGTCACCGTCGCGAGCGCCTGGGTGAACATGAGGTACCCGAGGTCGCTGTACCGGAACGTTCCCACGTCCTGCGTGAGCGGCTCCTGAGCGGCGCGCCACACCGCCTCCTCGAGCGAGCGCACCTCCTGCCAGAGCGGCAGCCACCACGTGAGCCCGGCGGTATGCGTGAGCACGTGGCGGAGCGTGACGTCGTCCTTGCGTCCTCCGCGGAAGTCGGGGACGAGCTCGCGGAACGGCATCGCGAGCTCGAGCACGTGCTCGCGCACGAGCGAGAGGACGACCGCGGTGGTCACGAGCTTCGTGAGGGAGGCGAGATCGAAGAGCGAGTCGGCCGTGCACGCCGTGTCGGGTCCCGCGCCCGGGTCGGGGCAGAGCGATCCGAGCGCGAGGGTGTCGATCGCCCCGCGCCGCTCGACGCGCAGCACGCACGCGGTGCAGAGGGAGCCGATGGCGTCGGCCACGACGCTCCGCGCGGGGTCGGCGAGCGTCATGCGAGCCGGACCGGGAGACGCCCCGTGGCCCGACGCTCGCCCGCGAGGACCGCCGCGATCGCGTCGAGCGAGGCCGGGACGTCGCCATACGAAAGGAGCGCGGGATGGTCGGGCGCGAGCGCGGCGTCGTACGGGCTGCGCAGCGCGCAGAGGACGCCGTCGGTCCCGAGGAGCGACGGCAGCGCGCGCGCCTGCTCGCTGTCGAAGGCGGCGTTGAAGGTGAAGACCACGGCGCGCCCTTCGGTCTCGGTCGTCGCGCCGCGCCGTGAGAAGCGCATGCGCTCGCCGAAGCGGGCCCGCAGCGCGCGCTCGAGGACGCCGACGGGGTCCGCCAGCTCCTCGACCGGCGAGGCGCGCGACGGCTCGAAGGCGACGAAGCGCACGCGTCCGTCCAGGCGTGGCAGCGGGGGCCCGACGTGCGTGATCGCGCGCGCCGCGATCTCTGCGGCGAGCGCGCGCGCCGGTGCGTCGTCGATGTCGCCGTCCGGCACGTCGATCCCGAAGCGTTCGCGGAACCGGGTCGCGCGCCGGATCGCCTCCGCGATGCGCTCGGGTCTCGCGCCGCGCGCGATCCAGTCGGCGGCCGCGAGCTGGCGGTCGAGATAGCTCGTCACCATCACCGCGTCGACGCCGGCGTCGATGGCGCGGCCGACGATCCGCTCCGGCGCGTCGACGTTGATGCCGGACATGTCGAGGGAATCGGTCACGCAGAGGCCGTCGAAGCCGAGGTCGCCGCGAAGCAGATCGGTGAGGATGGTCCGCGACAGCGTCGCCGGAGCATCCCGGTCGAACGCGTGATAGCGCACGTGCGCGGTCATCACCATCGACGCGCCCGCGGCGAAGGCGGCGCGAAACGGAGGCAGGTCGCGGCGCTCGATCGTCGCGCGATCCGCGGTGACGTCCACCACGCCGTGGTGCGAGTCCGCCGGCGTCTCCCCGTGACCTGGGAAGTGTTTCGGCGTCGACGCCACGCCCGCGCCCTCGGACCCGCGGACCCACGCGGCGGCGAACGCAGCGACGCGCTCGGGCTCGTCGCCGAACGAGCGTGTCCCGATCACCGGATTGCGTGGCTCGACGTTCACGTCGCAGGACGGCGCGTGGTTGACGGTGATGCCGTCGGCGCGCAGACCCTCGGCGACCGCGCGTGCGCTACGTTCGGCGTACGAGGGATCGCCCGTCGCGGCGATCGCCATCGCGCTCGGGAACACGGCACGGTACCCGATGCGCACGACCTGTCCGCCTTCCTGATCGACAGAGACGGGCACCGGTGGAAGCCCGCCCTCGCGTGCGGCCGACTGGATCTCGCGCAGCGCGTCGCGGACCTGCGTCTTGCTCTTCACGTTCCCGCGGATCGCGAAGAGGAGCACGCCGCCGATGCGTCCGTCGCGGATGCCGTCGAGGAGCTCGCGCGGGGCGCGTTCGCCGTCGAAGCCCGCCCAGACGAGGGCGCCGGGCCCGAGCATCAGCCGCGGCGGCGGAATCGGGAGATGGTGAGGACGCCGAGCGGGCGTCCGCGCGGGACGCGCGCGTCCTTCTCGAGGATGAGGCGAAGGATCTGGCCGCTCTGGACGATCGGCGCGATGCGGCGGCGGCTGCGCCGCCCCGCGATGCGACCCTCGAGGGCGTCGACGATGTCCTTCACGCGCTCGTCGGTCTCGTGCACGTCGAGCGCGCGCTGCCCGAGGAAGAGCGAGACGCGCAGTTCGAGCCGGTCGCTCTCTCGATACCCGACGCCGCGGAACGTCTGCGCCTCGAGCACGGCCGCATGGACGCGGCGTCGCCATTCATTCCGCGGCGGAGCGTACGCCGGGAGCGTGGCCGTGATGGTGAACCGTCTCTTCGCCACTTCAGCGCACAGCCTAGCGAGGCGTGTGCCACTCGTCAGTCGATGCGGCCGCTGACGGGAGCCCGTCCTACACGCGGACGATGTTGAAGGAGATCGCGTGGTAACCGGTCGAGCCGTCGGGATACGGCTCGCGCGGCACAGGCGTCTGCACCTGTCCGCCGCCGTCCGTCGCACGTGCCCACGCCGACATCCGGCCGGGACCGCCCGGCGTCCAGCGCAGCACCCAGCGCACCCAGGTGAGCGGACCCGGCGGTGTCTCGAGCGTTGCGGCCTGCCACGTCTTGCCTTCGTCGAACGAGAGCTCGACGGCCTTGATCCCGCGCGCGCCGGCGAACGCGATGCCTGCGAGCGGCACCTCGCCGCCGCTCCACCGCAGCGTCGTGCCGGGCACGTCGATCCGCGCGTTCGTGTTGATGACCGCGGTGTCGTTCCAGCCCTGCTGCTGCCAGTAGCCCTTGAAGTCGAACGTCTCGAGCCTGATCTCGCGCAGCCACTTCACGTTCTTCATCCCGTAGATGTTCGGCACGAGCGCGCGCAGGGGATATCCGTGCTCCTGCGGCAGCGTGTTCCCGTTCATGAGGTACGCGACGAGGGTGTTCTCCTCCATCGCCTTCGCGATCGGGAACGAATCGCTGTAGCCGTCCACCGATGTGAGGACGACGTCGTACGTGTTCGCCTTCGGGCTGGCGCGCGCGAGGAGGTCGCGCATCCGCACGCCGACCCACACGGCGGTCGAGATGAGGTCGCCGCCGACCGGGTTGCTGATGCACTCGAGCGTGCGCGCCTGCTCGACCGCGTCCATGTCGAGGAGCTCGTCGTATGTGATCGAATACGGCCGCTCGACGTTCCCGTTGACGTCGAGCTTCCACGTCGAGAGGTCGACGCGCGGCTTCACGAGCGTCGTGTCGACGGTGTAGTGCCGGTCGTTCGGAGTGATGCGCGACGTCAGGCCTTCGATCGCGTCGAGGGACGGATCGGGCGTCGGGATCGCGGCGCGCTCGGCGAGCCGCCGCGGCGCGAGCGGCGCGTTGCCGACCTTCGGTCCCACACCCGCGAACACCTTCGAGAGCGGCAACGCGGCGATCGCGGCCACCGTCGCGACGGCCGCGCCACTTAGGAGCACGCGCCGGCGATCGGGCGACGCGGCGCGGTCCCGCGTGAGGGACGCCGGTACGAGGTAGGCGAGCACGATCGCGTTCGTCGCGAGACCCGCTGCCGCATCGATGACGCTCGTCGCAAGGTCGATCCGCAGCGGCGCGAAGACCTCCGCGAGCACGACCGCGATGACCCACGGCGCCGCGACCGCGATGACGACGGCGCGGTCGGTCCGTCTCGGCGAGGCGACGAACGCGCCCGCGAGCGAGCCGCCGATGAAGAACAGCGCGACGACGCCGGCGACGAGGAGGATCTTCGCCCAGTAGAGGAGCGCCTCGATGAGCGCGACCTGAAGCGAGCCGGGGACGATCGCGATGAGCGCCTGCCCGAGCGAGAAGGGCGCGAACGGGAGGCCGATGAGCGAGACAAGGAACGCGACATCGAGCGCGAGGAACATCGCGAGGGCTCCGACGAGCGCGCCCGTGCGCGTCCGCGCGTCGATCCGGTCCATGTATGGCACGATATCCGCCCTTGCCAGAGCTTCTGCCTCCGATGACACCGGAGGACCTGTACGAGTTCCGCTTCCTCGCGGACGCGCAGATCTCGCCGGACGGCGCGCGCGTCGCGTACGTCGTGCGCGAGATCGATCGTGCGAACAACGGCTACCGCTCGGGCATCTGGCTCATCGCGTCCGCGGGCGGCGCGCCGCAGCGTCTCACGAGCGGGCCCGGGCAGGATGCACTGCCGCGCTGGTCGCCGGACGGGAGCACGCTCGCGTTCGTGTCGGATCGCGCCGCGTTCGCCTCGTCCGAGCCGAAGAAGCGCAAGCCGAAGAACATCTACCTCCTTCCGCTCACTGGCGGCGAGGCGCGGCAGCTCACGACGCTAGAGGACGACTGCGGGGACATCACGTGGTCGCGCGACGCGACGCGCATCGCCTTCGTGGCGAAGGACCCCAAGCCGAAGGACGCGCCGGACGAGGACGGCATCCGCGTGTACGACCGCATGCGCTACAAGACCGACGAGGGCTTCTTCTCGGACGGGCGACGCCGGCACGTGTGGATCGTCGATGTCGCGGCGGGATCCGCGCGGAAGCTGACGGACGGCGATTGGGACGACGCGCAGCCGGCGTGGTCCCGCGACGGCCGCGAGATCGCGTTCGTGTCCAACCGGACCGAGGGACGCGAGGCGAACACCGTCGCGGACATCCACGTCGTCACCGTCGATTCCGGCGCGACGCGGCGAGTCACCGACGAGGTCGGCTCGTACGGCAACCCGTCCTTCTCGGAGGACGGCCGACAGATCGCGTGCTACGGCGTCGCGAAGGCGGTCGGGTCGTCCGCGAAGAACGTGCACCTCTGGCTCTGGCCCGCAGGCGGCGGCGGGACCGGGAAGGACCTCACCCAGGGCTGGGACCGCACCGTCGGATCGACCGTCATGTCGGACATGCGCTCGCACATGCAGACGCTCCCGCCGACGTGGAGCGCCGATCGGAGCCGCATCATCTTCGTCGGCTCGGATCAGGGCACCGCGAACGTCTACAGCGTCGCGGCATCCGGCGGCGACGTGCGCAGCGAGACGATGGGCGCGCATCAGGTCGTGAGCCTCTCGCTCGCGAACGACGCGTCGCGCTATGCGTGCGTGCTCTCGAGCGCGACGCTCCCGGGCGACGTCGCGGTCGGCGCGCTCGGCCAGGGCCCGCGTGCGATCACCGAGATCAACGGCGAGCTGCTCCGCTCGCGGTTCATCGCGGCGCCCGAGCGCGTCGAGTTCACCGGCGCCGACGGATGGAAGATCGAGGGCTGGATGCTCAAGCCACGCGGCTTCGATGCGTCGAAGAAGTGGCCGATGGTGCTCGAGGTGCACGGCGGTCCGCACGGCGCGTACGGCCACGGCTTCTTCCACGAGTTCCAGGTCCTCGCCGGGCGCGGCTACGCCGTGCTCTTCACGAACCCGCGCGGCAGCCACGCGTACGGCGAGACGTTCTCGACCGCGTGCGTGGGGGACTGGGGCGGCAAGGACTACGAGGACCTCATGGCCGGCGTCGAGCGCGCGCTCTCGCTCGGCTGGATCGACCCGCAACATCTCTATGTCACGGGTGGAAGCTACGGCGGGTTCATGACGAACTGGATCATCGGCCACACCGATCGTTTCCGCGCCGCCGCGACGCAGCGAAGCATCAGCAACAACGTCTCCGCGTTCGGCGTGTCGGACATCGGGTGGCACTTCTGGGGATACGAGATGGGCGATGCCTCGCCGTGGAAGGATCCGGCGAAGCTCGTGGAGCGGTCGCCGCTCACGTTCGCGCCGAAGGTGAACACGCCGCTCCTCATCCTCCACGCCGAGCGCGACCTCCGCTGTCCGATCGAGCAGGCGGAGCAGTTCTTCATCGCGCTCCGTCTCCACGGGGTCGAGACGGTCTTCGTCCGGTTCCCTGAGGACAACCACGACCTGACGCGCGGCGGGAAGCCGCGCAATCGCGTGGAGCACTGCCGCCGCATCGCGGACTGGTTCGACTCGCACCGCTAGCGGTGGGGTCGCCCCTCACAGCGCACGCGGCGCGGTCCCGATAGCCGCCGGCACGCAGAGCGGCGACGCTCGTCCTGATCGCACAGGGAGGTGCCGCCATGTCCGTACTTCGTCGCGCAGCGACGATCGCTGCCGTAGCTGGTGTGGGCGTCCTTGGCGCGAGCGGCGCGGTGGTCGCGCGGCGCTCGTACCGTCGTCTCGGTGCGACCGAGAGCGAGTCGCGCGAGGCGCTGCCGGGTGACGGCGTCGTCACCCATCCCGATGTCCATTACACGCACGCCATCACGATCGCCGCGGCACCGGAGGACGTGTGGCCGTGGATCGCGCAGCTCGGCGTCGGACGCGGCGGCCTGTACAGCTACGCGTGGCTCGAGGACGTGTTCGGCGCGCGGAGCGTCGAGCACGTCGTGCCGGAGCTGCAAGAGCTCCTGCCGGGCGATCCGATCAAGCAGTTCGAGCTCGCGGGCCGGGAGCCGCTGCGCGTGGCTCGCGTCGAGCCGCAGGGCCTGCTGCTCCTCCAGCGCCCCGGCACGTCGTGGGTCTTCGTGCTTCGCGAGACGGACGACGGCGCGACGCGCCTCATCGTGCGCACGCGCGCCGCGCTCGCCGGGATCGCGCGGCCATTCGCCTTCGCGATCGAGCTCGGCTCGCTGCTCATGGACCGGAAGATGATCCGTGAGATCCGGCGCCGCGCCGAGGCCCTCGCGTGGTCGCACCTGCCGGTCATCGAGCCCGCCGACGAGGAGGTCGCGGAGGCGGAGCTGGTCCGCTAGACCTCGCGCGGAGCATCGACGCGGCACGCCTAGGATTCCGCGCAATGCCCGTCCGCCTCGCGACGCCCGACGACGCACAGGCCATCGAGCGCATCCGTACGGACACCTGGCGTGCGACGTACCGCGGGCTTCTGCCCGACGCGCTGCTCGATCGCCTCGGCTACGACGGACGCGACCGCCGGAACGCGATGGCGCGCATGGGCGCGGACCGCTTCGCGCTCGTCGCGGAGCACGACGGCGAGGTCGTCGCGTTCTGCTACGGCGGTCCGTCGCGCACCGTCTCGCTGCCCGGTCATCCCGGCGAGATCTACGCGATCTACGCGCTGCCCGAGCATCAAGGGCACGGACATGGTGCGGCGCTCATACGCGAGGCCGCGAAGCAGTGCCTCGAGCGCGGCTGGCGCGGTGCGACGGTGTGGGTGCTGCGGGAGAACGCGCCCGCGCGCCGCTTCTACGAGCGGATGGGCGCGCGGTACCTCGAGGGTCGCGACGAGACGCGGGAGCTCGACGGGGTCCCGATCATCGAATCTGGCTACGCGTGGGACGACGTCAGCGTGCTGGCCCGCGGCGCCTGAGATCGAGGTCCGTCGGAGGCTCCTCCGGCAGCTGCCAGCGGATGTACGACTTGCCCCACTTCGCGTGGAGCTCGTTCGCGGTGTCCACGGCGTTCGTGAAGGCGCTCTCGAACGCGTCGGCATCCTCGCGCTCGCACGCGGCGAGCACCGGCGCGATCCGCTCGTCTTCGTACGCGGCGACGTCACCCGCGTACTTCGGCCGCACGATCGCGAGCTTGCGCAGAAGCCCGCGCGCCCGCCGCGCGAAATACGCGGCGAGCTCCCAGTTGCCGCCCCGGGCCGCGTGCGCGGACTTCCACCAGGTCATCCCTACGGACTGCATGAGCTCCCCGGTGTTCGGGAGAAGCTCGGCGATCTCCTCGAGCGTGAGCTCGCCGTGCGGTGTGCTGATACGGGTTGCGTCGTCCGGCATCGAGCCGATAGTAGGCACGTGAACGCCCATCGCCCGCGTCCCTCGGCGCGCCGGGCGCTCCGGAACTTCCTCGACTCCGATATCCCGTTGCCGCGCCGGCTTGCCGTCACGGGGCGGAACGTCTGGCTTCGCGTCGCGCTCCGGCAGAACTGCTGTGGTCACGACGGCGAGCCCGGCTGCTGACTGCCCGAGCCGACGGAGGGTCCTCCGTCCCGGCAGAACGGCTAGCATGAGACTCCCGTGAAGGAGCTTCTGCAGGGACGCCGTCTGGGCTTCGCGCCCCGCTCCCACCTCGCGTTCCTCGCGTCGGGCCTCGGCATCGCGATCACGCTCATCGATGTGATGGCGTGGCTCGGCGTCGGCGCGCGCGAGACGAACGGCTACGTCGTCGTCGCGCAGTGGCTCGTCGTGACGAACCTGCTCGTCTGCGGCGTCGCTGCGATCGCCGCGGTCGTCGAGCGCTTCGACGTCCCGATGGAGGAGCGCGGGCTCGCGCGTCTCGACGCGCTCGCCGGGCTCGCGACGGTGATCCTGTACGGAGCGTCCGGTGTCCTCCGGAGCCTCGAGCTCGGGAACCCCGCGCCGTCACCGGCGCCGTTCCTCCTCACCATCGCCGGTCTCATCGTCCTGCTGGTCGATGCCGGGCTCGCCGCGAACATGTACAGCTCGCGCGAGTGGGAAGAGCCCGAGGAGGAGCCGGTGCGCGAGCACCGCCGCCGTCGCGCCGCGGGGCGCTAGCCCCGCGCGAGCTCGAACGCCGCGAGGGCCGCGTCGGGGTCGATCCGGAACGCCCGCCGGAAGCTTCCGCGAAGGTCGAGGTCCTCGGCCTTCGAGGCGTCGCTCAGGCACCGCTGGATCAGCGTCCACATCTTCATCACTGTCGTTCCCTCCGGCGAAGATGCGGTGAAGCATCGGCTGCCGGGGTGCATGCGACCGCCCTCTTCACGACGTGCGGGATGTGACCTTCGTGCGCGCTGCTCTGTGATCCCGGTGGCGCTCGCTCCGCCCGCGACCGCGGGCGCTAGAGGACCGGTCAGTTCTCGAAGACGCGGCTCTTCCTGATCTCGTACCCGCTCTCGAGGCAATCGCGCTCCGAGCGGAGCGTGTTCGCCTTGTAGTCGGCCGGGACGATGACGTAGTTGAACTGCCAGATGGGGCTGTACTTCTTCATACCCGGGACGCTGTCGTAGATGTTGAGCTGACCTTCGACACGTTCGGGCTCCTTGCCCCCCTTGAGCTTCCCGTCGGCGTCGAGCTCGACGGAGCGCACGATCTGGTACTCCTGCGCGACCTTCACCTTCTTCTCGTCGACGTCGAGCTCGCCCTGCTCGCTGGCGAAGACGACGCGACCGTCGAACCAGACGCGCTCGATGTCGTAGCCGTACGGGTTGTTGTAGTCGAGCTGTTCGACGTCCTTGAGCGGATCGCGCGGCCGCTCCTTCGCCCTCGGCTCGCCGCGCCGGATCTCCCAGACGCCGTCCGTATCCATCGCGACAGTCCGTCCGCATGCGCCGTGCCTGACCCTAAACTCCGCCGGATGATCGCGGTCGCAGAGCTCACGAAGCGATACAAGAAGTCGGATCGCAACGCGGTCGACGGGATCTCGTTCGACGTGCGCGCCGGCGAGTTCTTCGCGCTGCTCGGTCCGAATGGCGCGGGCAAGACGACGACGATCTCGATCCTCACGACGACGCTCGCGCCCACGGGCGGCCGCGCGAGCATCGACGGGCGCGACATCGTGCGCGAGGCGAGCGCGGTGCGCCGCATCGTCGGGATCATCTTCCAGCGCCCGAGCCTCGACATGAACCTCACCGCGGAGGAGAACGTCCGCTTCCACGCGATCCTGTACGGGCTCTACCCCTACGCGCCGACGTACGCGCTCATGCCGGCCGCGTACCGCGACCAGGTCCGCGAGCTCGCGCAGCTCCTCGGGATCAGCGAGGACATCCACCGTCCGATGCGCACGTTCTCCGGTGGGATGCGCCGAAAGCTCGAGATCGTGCGCAGCCTCATCCACCGGCCGAAGGTGCTGTTCCTCGACGAGCCCACGGCGGGTCTCGACGTGCCGAGCCGGCGCGCGCTCTGGGACTACCTCCGGACGATCCGGCGCGAGAGCGGGACGACGGTGTTCCTCACGACGCATTACCTCGAGGAGGCCGAGGAAGCGGATCACATCTGCATCATCGACAACGGCAAGATCGTCTCGTTCGGGACGCCCGACGACATCAAGCGCGATCTCGTGCAGGAGTACGTGCTCGTCGATGCCGACGACCGTCCTCGCCTCCGTGACGAGCTCGCGCGGCTCGAGCTTCCGATCGAGGGGCAGGGCCCGTTCAAGATCCTCCTCGCCGGGCGCGGCGTGCATCCGGTCCTCCGGTCGATCGAGACGCCGCTCTCGCTCGTGCGCACGCACACGCCGACGCTCGAGGACGCCTACATCGAGATCGTCACGCCGAAGGCGGACGTATGAGCGAGCTGTCCGCCGTCCTCACGCTCGCGCACCGCGATCTCGTGAAGCTCATCCGCGACCGCACGCGCATCGTGGCGGACTTCTCGTTCCCGCTCGTCTTCCTCGGCATCCTCGGGCCGACCCTCCAGGCGGGCTTCGGCACGGTGAACGGCGTGAACCTCATGCCGTTCCTCTTCACCGGCGTCGTCGCGCAGACCGTCTGGCAGTCGAGCGCGCTCGGAGTCATCTCGCTTCTCGCCGACCGCGAGCAGGACTTCAGCCAAGAGATCTTCGTGTCGCCGATCTCTCGCTACACCATCGTGTTCGGGAAGATCCTCGGCGAATCGCTCGTCGCGATGCCGCAAGCCATCGCGATCGTCCTCTTCGGGATGCTCCTCGGCGTTCCGTTCACGGCCGCCCAGCTGGGTGGTGTCGCGGTCACGGTCGTCGTCATCGCGCTGTTCGGCGGCGCGTTCGGGGTCTTCGTCCTGTCGCGGCTCGAGAGCCAGCGTCAGGCGAACCAGATCTTCCCGTTCGTGATGCTCCCGCAGTTCTTCCTCGCGGGCGTCTTCAATCCGATCACGAACCTTCCGCTGCCGCTCGACATCCTCTCGAAGATCGCGCCGATGCGATACGCCGTCGATCTGGTCCGTGATCTCTACTACGCAGGCACGCCGCACGTCGCCGCTGCCAGCCTACCGACCAACCTGACGGTCATCGGCATCGAGTTCGCGATCTTCATGATCATCGGCACCGCTGGTTTCGTGCGCGCTGAACGGAATCGCTAGCCGCGACTTCTACTGCGGAGCCGCAGGCGAAGCAGCAGGACGGCGAGACACCGCGATAGCGGTGGATCGCCACCTACAATTGACGCATGCCATATCGAAAGATCGCGAGGGCGCTGAGCGACGCGTTCCGTGACGAGCACAAGGCGCGTCGCGCGCACAGCGATCCGCGCTTCGACAAGGAGCTCCAGCAGGACCGTCGCACGACGCTCCGACGCTTCCACACCGTCGAGCGGGCGCTCCGGGACCGCGAGAAGGCCGAGAAGCAGAAGGCGGCCGCGGGCGAGAAGCCGGGACCGGGGGCGACGCAGGCCTCGAAGACGACGAAGGCGAAGGCCAAGAAGAAGTAGGCGACCCGCGCGTCCTCGTGCGGCCCATCCGGGACGACGAATTCGGTACCGCTGCTGCGCTCTTCTTCGACGCCCTCGCTGACCTCACGTCGCGGCACAACATGCCCGCGCCCCGCCGCGACATCGACCTCGTCGCGCGCGGGTACGCCTACGTCGCGCGCACGGGGATCTTTCGCGTCGCGGAGAAGGACGGCCGCGTCGTCGGCATCGCGTGCGCGATCCTGCGCGGGCCGTACTGGTTCCTCTCGGGGTTCTGGGCTGACCCGAGCATGCGCCTCCAGGGCATCGGCGGACCGCTCCTGCGTAGCGTCCGGGACGACGGCATGAAGGCCGGCGCGCGCGTCTTCTACGTCTGGTCGTCCCCCGACCCGCCGGCGATCGCGAGCTACATGAAGCTCGGCATGCTCCCGGGGACACAGCTCTTCGCGTTCGCGGGCACGCCGGCGCGAATGCCGGCGGTGCGCGTCCTCGACACCGAGCCGCTCACCGCCGCGCGCGTCGCGGATCTCGACCGCGACCTCGTTGGCGTGCGGCGCGACGGCGATCACGGCTACTGGCTCGACCGCGATGACGTCCGTGCCCGCGTCGTCCTCGATGGCGGGAAGGTCGCCGGCTACTACTACGTCCACGGCGGAACGATCGGGCCCGTCGGTTGGTCGAGCGACGACGTTGGCGAGACCGTGCTCGCAACGGCGGTGATGGACGCGGCGCGCGGCGGCGCCGACGTCCAGCTCACGGCCCCCGGGACGAACCATGCCGCGCTGCGGCTCGCGCTCACCTCCGGCCTGAAGCTCGTCCGGCAGTCGCATCTCCTCTGGACCGAGCCGGTCGGTCACATGGAGCGCTACATCCCGTCCGGTCCGCTGCTCTTCTAGCTCCGTCTCACGCGAACGAGCCGCTCTTCACGTCGCCGGCGCGCGCGTACTTCGCGATGATGACGCCGCTCGGCGTCGTCCTGCTCTCGATGAGGCGGAAGCCCGCGTACATCGTGCCGTCCTCGAAGAGGCGCTGGCCGCTGCCGATCGTGACGGGGAAGATCTTGAGCCAGAGCTCGTCGACGAGGTCGTTCGCGAGCAACGTCTGGATGAGCGCTCCACTCCCGTGCACCTGCAGCTCGGTGCCGGTCCCGTGCTTCAGGTCCCGTACGGCCCGCACCACGTCGCCCTCCAGACGGACCGACCGCTGCCACTCTCTCGGCAGCGGCCGGTGCGTCGCGACGTACTTCGTCGCGTTGTTGATAGGCGCGGCCTCGGGTCCCTGTTGGTACGGCCAGTACGACGCGAAGATGTCGTACGTACGCCGCCCGAGCAGGAGATCGAAGTCGTGTCCCATCTCGCGCGTCATCTCTTCCCCGAGGGCCTCATCGAAATACCCGAAGGTCCACCCGCCACGCGTGAAGCCGCCCCGCGTGTCTTCCTCGGGACCACCCGGTCCCTGCATCACCCCGTCGAGGGACACGAACGTGAGCACGTACACCTTGCGCATCGCGGTCCTCCTCCTGAGTCCCGGGATTCTGCCGCAGCGGGCGCGGCGACCGCTCTTAGACCGCGGCGCCGAGCAGGAAGAAGAGCACGCGCGCGCTGATCTCGCCGGCGAGCGCCGTCCCGAGCCCGACATAGAGGAGCCCGGTCGACGACTGCGTGTTCATGCGCGCCGTCCACCACCCCGCGAGCGCGACGCCGAGCGTCATGAGCAACCCGACGCCGAGACGGATGCCGATCGCGACCATGAGCCCGGCCTGATCGCTCGCGCCGACGAGGTCTCCGCGCGCGAACGACACCGCGTTCACGACGATCTGAAGACCGACGGCGATGACGACGACGATGGCCGCGTTCCGTAGCGGCGCCGTGCTGAGGTTCGGCGTCACGAGGTACCAGTGCCCGAGCGTCATCGCCGCGTCGGACCCGCCGAGCGCGAGCGCTCCGAGGGGAAGCGCGGCGAGGGCGAAGACGTCGTACGGCGAGGCTGCCGGACGAGCGATCGCGGCCACCTCGAGCGTGACGAGGCCGACGAGCACCGTCACGAGGCCCGCGATGAAGCGGACGTCGCGCCACGGGAAGAACGTGACGACGAACTGCACGACGGCCATGACGAGGAACACGACGAGCGCCTGCGTGAACGACCCGATCGGACCGGGATCGAGCCCGATCGTGCCGAGGTCGCGCGGGATGATCGTCGGGATGAGTCCCGCTGCCGCGGCTGCCGCGACGGCATCGATGCCGGCCATGAGCTTGAGGAATCCGGTCGGCGCGACGCCGCGCCGGTCGAGGAACCAGATGAGGAACGCGCCTCCCGCCGCGAGCTCGACGAGCACGACGGCGAGCACGAGCGGGAGCGTGACGATGGCGTTCACAGCAGGGAGCCCGGTTCGGGGATGTGCGCGCCGCGGTCGATCGCGAGGTGGAAGAATTCGCGGCCGCCGCGCAGCTTCAGCATCTCATAGAAGCGGTCGCGGTCCTTGAACTGGGTCTTGTGGCATTCGAACGCCTGCGCCTTGCGGTCTTGGTAGGCGGACATGTCGACCGCGTGCGTCGGGGTCATCGCGAGCATCGGACGGTCGGGGACGAATGGCGCCGCGTTGAAGAAGAGCCGCGCGGGCTGGTGCGGCGCGCCTCGGTCGGGGAACTCGGCCGCGATGCCGGCGCGGTGGAAGCCGCGCACGGCGAAGAACGACGCCGCGCGGTGGTCGTCGTGCTCGCTGCCGGCGCCCTCGGGGCCGAACGTGCAGATCACGTCCGGCGTCACCTCGCGGATCATCGCGACCACGTCGGCCGTGACGCGATCGACCGGCGATCTCGCGAGGCCACCGTCGGGCCACTCGAGCAGCCGCGAGGCGTGGAAGCCGATGATCCTCACCGCGCCGTGCCACTCGCGCGTGCGTTCCGCGGCGAGGTCCTGCGGCGTCCACGAGCCCGGCTCCTTCCCGAACCACCGACCGACGTCGCCGCGCGTCAAGGTGAGCAGCGCGGTGCGGTGGCCCGCGTCGGCGAGCTTCATCGCGGTGCCCGCGATGCCGAAGGATTCGTCGTCGGGATGCGCGTAGATGAACAGGACGGTGCCGATGGCTTCACGGTAGCGTGAAGCGCGATGGCACGCTCCGACGGCGACCGCGCCGCACACGACCGCGACATCGCCGCGATGTTCGACAAGGTCGCACCGCGCTACGACTTCCTCAACCGGCTGCTCTCCGCCCGCCGCGACGTCGGCTGGCGCCGCCGCGCCGTCGCGCTCGCGCGCCTCGGCCCGGGTGAGATCGCCCTCGACGAGGGCGTCGGCACCGGCGATCTCGCCTTCGATCTCCTCGCCGCGTCGGATCGGACCGCGCGCGTGATCGGTATCGACCTCTCCGACGGGATGCTCGACGTCGCGCGGCGGCGCGCGGCGGCGCGTTCGTTCGGCGCGCGCTTCGAGGCGCGCCGCGCGGATGCGCAGGCGCTCCCGTTCGCCGACGCCTCGTTCGATCGCGTCGTCGCCGGCTTCGCGGTGCGTAACTTCGGCGATCTCATGCTCGGGCTGCGCGAGATGCGTCGCGTGCTGCGGCCCGGTGGCGCCGCGGTCATCCTCGAGCTCTCGACGCCGCCGAACCCCGTCGTTCGCGCGGTCTTCGGCACGTACTTCCATCGCGTGTCGCCGCGTCTCGCCGCGCTGTTCGGCGGCGACCCCGAGGCATACCGGTACCTTCCGCGCTCGGTCGCGCGGTTCCCTCGTGCCGACGCGTTCGCGCGCCTTCTCAGCGAGGCGGGCTTCGCTGAGGTGCGGTACGAGCTCCTCGCCTTCGGGATCGCCGCGCTCCACGTGGCGCGCGCCGGCTCCGGCATATATTTCCGAGAGGGGTCCGGGCCTTAGGGGAGGTCTGTGATGGCGAAGCGCATCAAGGTCGTCGCGAAGGACACAGCGCCCATGCCGGGTCGTCCCTGGACGCGCTTCTATGACGAAGGTGTCCCGGCGACCCTCGTCTACCCCGATGCGACCCTCGACGAGCTCCTCGACGACGCCGCCGAGAGCTACCCGAACGCGACGGCGACCGTCTTCTTCGACGCGAAGCGCAGCTACCGGTCGATCTCGGAAGAGGCGTGGTGCTTCGCGAACGGACTGCGCGGCATGGGAGTCAAGAAGGGTGACCGCGTCGCGATCATGCTCCCGAACACGCCGCAGTTCATCGTCGCGTTCTTCGGCGCGCTGCGGGCAGGCGCGACCGTCGTGCCGTGCAACCCGCTCTACACGGTGCCCGAGCTGCGTCATCAGCTGCAGGACTCCGGCGCCGAGACGCTCGTCGTCCTCTCGCGCCTCTATCCCGTCGCGAAGGCGGCGCGCGAGGGCACGAAGCTGCGGAACCTCCTCGTCACGAACATCAAGGAGGAGATGCCGCCCGTGCTGCGCCTCCTCTTCACCGTCGCGAAGGAGAAGAAGGACGGCCACCGGCAGCCGTTCGCGGGCGATCCGGGCGTGCAGGCATATCGCGACGTCATCTCGCGCTCTCCCGCGACGCCGTTCGACGCCGGCACCACGAAGGACGACATCGCGCTGTTCCAGTACACGGGTGGCACGACCGGCGTCAGCAAGGGCGCGATGCTCTCGCACCGCGCGCTCGTCGCGAACACGCTCCAGTGCCGCGCGTGGTTCGCGAAGGAGAAGGACGGCGAGGGTGTGGCGATGGCGGTCATGCCGTTCTTCCACGTATACGGGCTCACGGTCGTCATGCTCCAGTCGCTCCAGGCGGCCGCGACGATGGTGCTCGAGCCGCAGTTCGAGCTCGAGCGCGTCTTGAAGGATGTCGAGAAGCATCGTCCGAACACGTTCCCGGGCGCGCCACGGATCTACAACGCGATCATCAACTCACCGCTCGCGAAGAAGTACGACCTTCGCTCGATCAACGCGTGCATCTCGGGGTCGGCGCCGCTCATGCAGGAAACGCACAAGCGGTTCGTCGAGCTCACCGGCGCGAACCTCGTCGAGGGGTATGGCCTCACCGAGGCCGCGCCGGTCACGCACTGCAACCCGCTGTACGGGAAGGGGAAGCAGAAGATCGGCACGATCGGCGTCGCGTACCCGGACGTCGAATGCAAGATCGTCGACGTCGAGAGCGGCGAGCGCGAGCTCGCGGTGGGGGAGCCGGGCGAGCTCGTCCTGCGCGGGCCGCAGCTGATGGACGGCTACTACGACCGGCCGGACGAGACCGCCGAGACGCTGCGGAACGGCTGGCTCCACACCGGGGACATCGCGACGGTGGACGAGGACGGCTACTACTCGATCGTCGACCGCAAGAAGGAGATGATCATCGTCTCCGGCTACAACGTGTATCCACGCGAGGTCGAGGAGGCGCTCGCGACGCATCCCGCGGTGATGGACAGTGCCGCGATCGGCAAACCGCACCCCATCAAGGGCGAAGAGGTGAAGGCCTTCGTCGTCCTCAAGCCGGGCTCACAGGTCACGTCCGAGGAGCTCATCGCGCATGCGCGCACGCAGCTCGCACCATTCAAGGTGCCCCACGAGATCGAATTCCGCGAGTCGCTGCCGAAGACGCTGATCGGGAAGACGCTGCGGCGTCAGCTCGCCGAAGAGGACCGCAAAAAGCGCGAGGCCGTGCCGGCGTCCGCATAGAGCGGGACCACGGCCTCGGATGTCGTGTCGCCGCAGACGTCGCCGCACAGCTGCTCGAGCGTGCGATACGTCACCCGCAGGACGATCGTGACGCCGCGGTCATCCCGCGGCGTCACCACCGTCGCGTCCCACACCACCGGGCGGAGGTCCACGAGGTGATCGTGGGGTGCCGGTCGACCGGAGGCATCGCGCATGAGGGGGGAGTGTCGTCACCCGTTCGGGCGACGGTCTGCCACCGCGGTTAATCTCCGAACGTGCCCTCCGAGCCGGTCGTCGTCGTGGTGCCCGCGGGCGACGCGCTCCTCGATGACCCGCCGCGGACGGTGCACGTGAACGTCTTCGCGATCGCGCCCGCGCCGGTCACGAACGCGGACGTCGACGCCTTCGCCGCCGAGACCGGCTATCGCGCCGCGAAACGGACCCGCGGCGGCGCGGCAGACGCGGCCAGCGGTCTCTCGTGGGCGGATGCCGTCGCCTACTGCCGCTGGCTCTCCGCCGGCACCGGGCGCGTGTATCGGCTACCCGACGAGCGCGAGTGGGAGAAGGCGGCGCGCGCCGGGATCCTCGAGCGGCTCGGCGAGGTGCGTGAGTGGACGAACACGCTCGGGGCGTCCGGCCGCGTCCTGCGCGGCGGGACCGCCGCCGACAGGGGCGACGACGCGCTCGTGCGCCGGCTCATCGCCACGGACGACCTCGCCGGCTGCGGCTTCCGCGTCGTGCGGAGCATGACCGGACGATGAGAACGGCGCCGATCATCATCGCGAGCGGGAACGGCGCGAAGGCGCTGCCGGAGGGGATCCGCGTCCTGAAGCGCGGTGGCTCGGCGCTCGACGCCGTCGAGACGTGCGCGCGCTACGTCGAAGCGGACGTGAGCGACACGAGCGTCGGCCGCGGCGGCCTGCCGAACATCCTCGGCGTCGTCGAGCTCGATGCCTCGATCGTCGACGGCACGACGCATCGTGCCGGCGCCGTCGGTGCGCTCGTCGGATTCCATCACCCGATCTCTGTCGCGCGCGCCGTCATGCAGCGCACGCCGCACGTCATGCTCGTGGGCCAGGGCGCCGCGCGCTTCGCCACTGAGATCGGCGCCGAGCGCATCGAGAACCTGACGGCGTCCACGCGACGTCTGTGGGTCGAGGCGCTGAGGGAGGTCGACGAGACGCCGGCGAGCGTGCGTCGCTCGAAGCGGCTCCTCGCGATCACCAAGCGCGTCATCGCGAAGCGCCTCGGGACGGTGAACTTCGTCGCGCTCGACCGCAAGGGCAACATCGCATCCGCGGTGACGACGAGCGGGTGGGGGTACAAGTACCCGGGCCGCCTCGGCGATTCTCCGATCGTCGGCGCGGGCAACTACTGCGCGACGCGCATCGGCGGCGCCTGCTGCACGGGATACGGCGAGCTCGCGATGCGCAGCCTCACCGCGAAGACCGCCGTCGATCGTCTGGCCGCCGGGCTCTCCGCGACGACGGTGGCGCGACGCGCGATCCGCGACACGAATGCGCTCTCGCGCGAGCCGATGAACATCGTCGTCCTCGCGGCCGACGGAACGCATGCGTCGGCGACGAATCGTGCGGGGCGTCAGTACGCCTTCATGGACACGACGATGAGCGAGGCGGTCGTCCGCAAGCGCCTCGTCGTGCGGTGACCGAGAAGGTGCGGCCGCCGGAGTGGTGGCCGCGGCGCGACCGCTGTGCCGAGCTCCTCCCGCTCGCGATCGAGCGGAGCTTCCCCGATCCCCGCGCACGCGAGCGCGTATCGGCGCTGGTGGCGCGCACGTACCCGCTCACGCGCGAGGAGGCACGTATCGGCCTCGCGCTCA
>DATDNP010000099.1:0-3148 GCA_036518215.1 Candidatus Limnocylindria bacterium | reverse complement strand
ACCGCCCCCGCGGCGCCGAGCTCATCGCCACCACGCGGGAGCACGACGTAGTCGAACCCACCACCAGCAAGGAGGGTGGCCGCCGCCGGTAGGCCGAAGTTCACCGTGATCGGCACAGGCTCGTCCTTGTAGTACTTCGTCATGACCTGCCACATGTGCGAGCCGGGCGAGATCTGGAACGTGCCGACGTTGCCCCACCGGAAGTTCATGCGGTTGTAGCCGATGTGGCTTCCGCCCCAGAACTTGTCGCCGACGACGACGCTGTTGCCCGAGCCGATCGTGATCTCGCTCTCGAGGTGCGTGTGACGGATCGGGAAGATGTACTTGTTCACGTCGAGGTCGTCGGTGATGACCTCCTGCATGACCGGCGCGTCCTGCGCCTTCACGATCTCGTTCGGGATCGGATGCGTGAGCGCGTGCGCAAGCTTCTGCGTGCGGGCGGTGCGGTCCTCCCACCCGAACATCCGGTCGACGATGTCCATGTTCGCGAAGAAGTTCGTGATCGCGCGGACGTGCGGGTAGCCCTTGACCTTGTTGAAGAGGATCGGGTAGCTCCCGTCGAACTGCTTCTGGATGCCCGTGAGCTGCAGATCGCCGGACACCTCGGTGTCCGTCTCCATGAGGAGGCCTTCCTTGCGCAGCCACTCGACCGTCGCGGGCAGTGAACGGAGCGCCTCCTTCGGCGCCGGCGGACCCTTCGGGTCCTTGAGCTGGGTACGAGCGCGCTTCAGATCAGCGGGGGCCGTCGCAGCCATGTCGTCCTCCTCGGTCTCGGCTGTGGAGCTGCGCAATGGTCTTACCTTTGGCGCCCTTGCGGGACCGTCGAATGGTACTACCATTCCCGCGGTCAGATGGGCGCTGCCGCCGCCAAGCTCGTCGCGACCGATGTCTGCATCGAGTACTGGCTCGCCCGCTCCGAAAAGATCTTCACCGCCGTCGAAGGCGTCGATCTCGAGGTCGACGACGGCGAGTTCGTGGCGATCGTCGGCCCGTCGGGCTGCGGCAAGACCACGTTCCTCAACGCGGTCGACGGTCTGATCCCCATCGCGGACGGCTCCCTCACCCTCGACGGCCGCGAGATCACCGCGCCCGGCCGCGACCGCGCGATGGTCTTCCAGCAGCCCGGCCTCCTGCCGTGGCGCACGGTGCTCGGCAACGTCATCTTCGGGGTCGAGGCGCAGGGCTCGATGACGCGGCAGGAGGCGCTCGATCGCGCGAGGCAGCAGATCGAGCTCGTCGGTCTGACCGGATTCGAGGACGCATACCCACTCGAGCTCTCGGGCGGCATGCAGCAGCGCGTGAACCTCGCGCGCGCGCTCCTCACGGACCCCGAGATGCTCCTCCTCGACGAGCCGTTCGCGGCGCTCGACGCGCAGACGCGCGAGATGATGCAGCTCGAGCTTCTCAAGATCTGGAACAAGAGCCGCAAGACGGCGCTCTTCATCACGCACGACATCAAGGAAGCGATCTACCTCGCCGACCGCGTGATCGTGTTCACGAAGCGGCCCGGCCGCGTGAAGGCCTCCATCCCGATCGACCTGCCGCGGCCGCGCGATCTGCGGGTGAAGCGCGATCCGCGCTTCGTCGAGTACGAGGACCGCGTGTGGGAGCTCATCCAGGAAGAGCTCGGCCGACCCGAGCGTCTCCTCGAGGGCATGCCGGCATGACGATCAAGGACATCGACCGCCCGCTGCCGGCGATGCCCGGCGACGCAGCGCGCATCCGGACGCGCCGCTCGGTGGTGCGACCCAAGCCGTGGAAGCGGTACGAGTCGCTCATCATCGGCGGGCTCGCCGTCCTCATCTTCATGGGCCTCTGGCAGGGGTTCGCGACCGCCAACCTCACCTACAAGTGGATGCCGCCGCTCTTCCTGCCCAGCCCGAGCGACACGGCGAGCGCGTTCTTCAAGCTGTTCAGCGATCCGCGGCAGAACATCTGGGCCGATCTTGGGACGAGCTCGTTCGAGTTCTTCACCGGATTCATCTCGGCGAGCATCATCGGCATCGGTCTCGGGATCCTCATGGGCTGGTACACGCGGTTCCAGTACGCGCTCGATCCCTTCGTGAACTTCCTCTACGCGACGCCGCGCATCGTCCTCATCCCGCTCTTCATCATCTGGTTCGGCATCGACTGGCAATCGAAGGTCGCCGTCATCTTCCTCGGCGCGCTGTTCCCGCAGATCATCAACACGATGGCCGGCGTGCGGAATACCGACGCCGCGCTCCTGCGGGTCGCGCGCTCGTTCGGCGCGTCGGAGACGCTCACGTTCCGCCGCGTCGTGCTTCCGGGCGCGGTCCCGTTCATCCTGACGGGGCTGCGGCTGGGCGTCGGACATGCGCTCACGGGTGTCG
Organism: Candidatus Limnocylindria bacterium; assembly: GCA_036518215.1. GTDB lineage: Bacteria > Chloroflexota > Limnocylindria > P2-11E > P2-11E > CF-39. The sequence continues at coordinate 797 of DATDNP010000099.1, read as the reverse complement.
TCGTCGCCGAGCTCGTCGCGGCGCGACACGGCGTTGGCAAGCTCATCTCGGACTACGGCGTCACGTTCCAGACCGACAAGATGTTCGCGGCGGTCATCTTCATCGCGGGTACGGGCGTATTGCTCACGTGGCTGATCCAGCGCGTCGAGAACAGGTTCCAGAGCTGGCGTCCACAGATCAAGGCTTAGGCGGGAGGGACGATCGATGCGGTCGAGACTCATAGGTGTCATAGCGATCCTCGGCATCCTCGCGATGGCATGCGGCGGCAACACGCCCGCGACCTCGAGCGCCCCGGCGACGTCGGCTGCGGCCGCATCGCAGGCCTCCGCGTCCGGAGCTCCGAAGGACTCTCCGATGGCGTGCTGCAAGAAGGTCGTCGCGGCGTACAGCAACGTGAGCGCGGACGACTGGGTGATGTGGTACGCGTTCGAGAAGGGCATCTTCAAGGAGCGCGGCCTCGACGTCGACATGCAGGCCATCAACGGAGGCGCGCAGACGAGCGCGGCGCTCCTCGCGAACCAGATCCAGATCGGTCAGTTCGGGGGCTCCGAGGCGCTCTCGGCGAGCGCCGGCGGCGCGGAGCTCGTGATCATCGGCAACATGGCGCCGGTGTACCCGTACATCCTCTACGCGCAGAAGCAGTTCAAGACGATCCAGGACCTCAAGGGACAGAAGCTCGGCGCCTCGAACAAGGGCGGATCGTCGGACATCGCGCTCCGCGCCGCGCTCAAGGCGAACGGCCTCGATCCCGACAAGGACGTCTCGATCCAGTACGTCGGCTCGCACGCGAACCGCAC
>DATDNP010000098.1:0-3831 GCA_036518215.1 Candidatus Limnocylindria bacterium | reverse complement strand
GCGAAGTGCTCGTCGGCCGGGCGCCGTTCGGCATCTTCGGCGACGGGAAAGAGGTCGCGAACCTCGGCCTCGCGCACGCATTCCGCCCGGGAGACTGGCGGAGCGGCTACTACCGGGACCAGACCTTCCACTTCGCCGTCGGCCTCGCCACCATCGAGCAGTACTTCGCGCAGCTCTACGCCGACCCCGACCTGTCGCGCGAGCCGTTCTCCGGGGGCCGGCAGATGTCGAACCACTACGCGACGCGGACGATCGACGAGCACGGTCGCTGGCGCGATCTCCTCGAGACCGGACAGACCTCGTCGGACATCTCGCCGGTCGCGGGACAGATGCCACGCGCCGTCGGGCTGGCGTGGGCGTCGAAGCTGTATCGCGACTCGCCGGCCCTGCGCGACGTCTCTCGCGGGTTCTCGCACAACGGCGACGAGGTGTGCTTCGTGACGACGGGCAACGCCGGCGCCGCCGAGGGGATCTTCTGGGAGTCGGTGAACGCCGCGGGCGTCATGCAGATCCCGCTCGTCGTCGCCGTGTGGGACGACGGGTACGGCATCTCGGTGCCGAACGAGCTCCAGATGACGAAGAGCTCCGTGTCGGCGGCGCTGGCCGGCATGCAGCGCGATGGGGGACCCGGCTACGAGATCCGCGTCGTCCGCGGATGGGATTACGTGGCGCTCGTCGACACGTTCGCCGAGGTCAGCGCCATCGCGCGCCGCGAGCACGTGCCGGCGCTCGTGCACGTCGTCGAGGTGACGCAGCCGCAGGGTCACTCGACGAGCGGAAGCCACGAGCGCTATAAGAGCGCCGAGCGGCTGCGCTACGAGGTCGAGGCCGACCCCATCAAGCGCATGCGCGAGTGGATGATCCGCGACGGCATCGCGGATGCGGCGACGCTCGACGAGTACGAGCGCCGCGACCGCGCCGAGGTCGAGCAGATCCGCGAGCGCGCGTACGAGGCGTTCCAGACGCCGATCCGGCGCGAGCGCGACGAGGCCGTCGGGCTCATCGACGCGGCGTCGCGCGAGAGCGGTGTCGACCTCGCGGCGATTCTCGCGGAGCTGCGCGAGGCGAGCGACCCGAACCGGAAGCTCATCCACTCGTCCGCCTTCCGCGCGGTCCTCGCGCTGCGGGACTACGAAGGCCCAACGCGCGACGCGCTCGTCGCGTTCGTCCGACGCTCGCGCGAACGGAACGACCAGCGGTACTCGTCGCATCTCCTGAGCTCCTCCGCGGCGTCGCCCCTTCGGACCGCCACGGTGGCGCCGCGGTACGCGAGCGACGCGGAGACCGTCGACGGCCGGATCGTGCTCCAGCGGTGCTTCGACGCGAACCTCGCGCGCGATCCCCGGATCGTCATCCTCGGCGAGGACGTCGGCATCCTCGGCGACGTGAACCTTGTCTACGAGGGCCTCATGGCGAAGTACGGGAAGCTCCGCGTCGTCGACACGGGCATCCGCGAGGCGACGATCATGGGTCAGGGCGTCGGCGCGGCCCTTCGTGGCCTGCGGCCGGTCGTCGACATCCAGTACGTCGATTACCTCCTGTTCGCGCTCGAGGTGGCCTCGGACGATCTCGCGACGCTGCGCCACCGCACGAGCGGCGGGCAGATGGCGCCCGTCGTCATCCGCACCAAGGGCCATCGCCTTCAGGGGATCTGGCACACCGGATCGCCGATGCAGATGCTCCTCGGGACGCTGCGCGGCGTCCACGTGTGCGTGCCGCGCGACATGACCCAGGCAGCGGGGTTCTACAACACGCTGTTCCGCGGCGACGATCCCGGCCTCGTCATCGAGGTGCTGTCGGGCTATCGCATGAAGGAGCGCGTGCCCGCGAACATAAGCGAGTTCACCCTGCCGCTCGGCGTGCCCGAGACGATCCGCGAGGGCAGCGACGTGACGCTCGTGACGTACGGCTGGCTGTGCCGCATCGCGCAGGAGGCCGCGGGAGACCTCGCAGACCTCGGCATCGACGTCGAGATCGTGGACGTGCGCACGCTGCTGCCGTTCGACGTGGAGCACCGCATCGCGGCGAGCGTGAAGAAGACGGGCGCGCTCATCGTCGTCGACGAGGACCTCCCCGGCGGCGGATCGGCGTACATCCTCCAGCAGGCGCTCGACGCGCAGCGCGCCATCGACCACCTCGACCTCCCGGCGCGCACGCTGACGGCGACGGCGAATCGCACGCCGGTCGGGACCGATGGCGATTACTTCACGAAGCCGAGCCGCGAGGACATCGTCGCCGCGGTGTACGCGATGGCGCGCGAGCGCGATCCGGAGTCGTTCCCCGCGCTCTTCGGCGAGGACGCATGACTGAGAAGTCGAACGTCCAGGCGGTCCACGACACGCTCCTCGCGGAGTTCCGCCGCGACGAGCGCTACATCATGCTCGGCGAGGACATCGGGCGCCGCGGCGGTGTGTTCCGCGTGAGCGATGGATTCATCGAGGAGTTCGGCAAGGACCGCGTCATCGACACGCCCGTCGCGGAATCGTCGATCGTCGGCGTCGCCATCGGCGCGGCGCTCGGCGGCCTCCTGCCCGTGGCGGAGATGCAGTTCGCCGACTTCAGCGCGCCTGCGTTCGAGCAGATCGTCGACGAGGCCGCGCGCATCCGCTACCGCTCGAACGGCGGGTACGGCGTGCCGCTCGTCATCCGGATGCCGTGGGGCGGCGCGGTGCACGGGGCGCTCTACCACTCGCAATCGGTCGAGGCGTTCTACGCGCACGTCCCGGGATTGAAGGTCGTGGTCCCGAGCACGCCGCGCGACATCACCGGGATGCTGCGAGCGGCGCTCCGCGACCCGGATCCGGTGATCTTCCTCGAGCACAAGGCGACGTATCGGGCGGTGCGTGGCGACGCTCCGGATGACCCGGAGTTCACGATCCCGCTCGGCCCGGCGGACGTGAAGCGCGAAGGCACGGATATCACCGTGTTCGCGTACGGCCTCATGCTCCATCACGCCCTCCGGGCGGCGGAGACGCTCGCCACCGAGGGCGTCTCGGCCGAGGTCGTCGACGTCCGCAGCCTGCGCCCGCTCGACGCCGAGACGATCCTCCGGGAAGCGCGGAAGACCGGAAAGTGTTTGATCGTGTACGAGGACAACCGGATGTTCGGTGCGGGCGCCGAGATCGCAGCGCTCATCGCGGAGGAGGCGTTCGACGCGCTCGACGCACCGGTCATGAGGCTCGGAGGCCCAGAGGTCCCCGCGATGCCGTACAACAAGCCGCAAGAGGATTGGTACATGCCCGATCCCGGCAAGATCGCGCAGAAGATGCGCGACCTCGCGGCGTATTAGGGAGAGGCGATGTTCGAGCTGAAGATGCCGAAGCTCGGTGAGTCCGTCACCGAAGGGACGATCGGCAAATGGCTGAAGAAGCCCGGCGACAAGGTGAACAAGTACGACCTCCTCGTGGAGGTCCAGACCGACAAAGTGAACACCGAGATCCCGTCGCCGGTCTCGGGGACGCTGAAAGAGGTGAAGGTCGAGGAGGGCCAGACCGTCCCGATCGGCACGCTCCTCGCGGTCTTCGACACCGCGGACGGCGAGGTCGCCGCGTCCGCCGCCGCGCCGAGCGTGTCGGCGGCCGGCGGCACGTCGACGCAGGCGCCCGCGGCGTCCGCCCCGCGTCGCGAGGCGCGCGCGGAGAGCGGCGTGTCCGCTCCGCCGCAGCAGCCCGCGGCGACCGCCGCGACCGCGCGCCCCGATCTCTCCGACATCCGCGCGACGCCCGCGGTGCGGAAGCTCGCGTCGGAGAACGGCATCGACCTCTCGCAGATCGAGGGCACGGGCCTCGGCGGGCGCGTCTCGAAGAAGGACGTCGAGGACTACATCGCGCG
>DATDNP010000097.1:0-34555 GCA_036518215.1 Candidatus Limnocylindria bacterium | reverse complement strand
TCTCGTGCGCGCGCTCGTCCATCACGACGAAGGAGCCGACGAGGCCGACGGCGTAGGCCGCGTCGGCGCGGCACGCGACGCGCGTGAGCGAGCGGAGCGTCGGATCGACCGAGGCCCAGTGCTGGCCGTCGTACCGCAGCAGACCGCCGCCATTCGTCACGACCCAGATCGAGGCATCGGTCGCGCATCCCGACGACAGCGGCTGCCGCATGAGCGCGTCCTCGTCCACCGGCGTCGGGGACGGCGTGGGCTGCGGCGTGAACGTCACCGCCGGCGCGGTGGACGGAGCGGGGCGCGCGACGCGGCCAGCGGCGAGCCCGATCCCGATCGAGGCGAGGATCGCCAGCACGGCGAGGATCGCGGCGGTGCTTCCCGCGAGCGGACCGCTGCCTCGCGGTGGGCCCTTCGGCTCCTCGCTCATCCCATCGCTTCGAGACGGCGGATGCGCTCGGCGATCGGGGGATGCGTGTCGAAGAGGCTGTCCATGAAGCGCGGGGCGTCCTTCAGCGGGTTCGTGATGTACAGGTTCGCGGTCGCTTTGTTCGCCACCTCCAGCGGCTCCGGGTCCGCCGCGATCTTGCGCAGCGCGTTCGCGAGGCCCTCGGGGTAGCGCGTGAGGAGCGCGCCGGACGCGTCGGCGAGGTACTCGCGCTGGCGAGACACGGCGAGCTGGATGAGCGTCGCGATGATCGGGGTGAGGATCGCGAGCGCGATCGCGATGAGCAGGATGATGGCTCCGCCGTTCCCGCGGTCGCGCTCGCGCCGGCGACCGCCGCCCCACCAGAGCGACCGCATCATCCAGTCCGAGATGAGCGCGATGCTGCCGACGAGGACGGTGACGAGGAGCATGACGCGGATGTCGCGGTTCACCACGTGGCTCAGCTCGTGCGCGAGCACGCCCTCGAGCTCGGTGCGATCCATCTTGTCGAGGAGGCCGCGCGTCACCGCGATGGACGCGTGCTTCGGGTCGCGGCCCGTCGCGAACGCGTTCGGCGCCGAATCTTCGATGACGTAGATCGTCGGCGCCTCGATCCCGAGCCCCACGGCGAGCGTCTCGACGACGTTGCGGAGCTGCGGCTCCTCACTCGGACCGAGCGGCCGCGCCTGCGACTGGGCGAGCACGAGCTTGTCGCCCGCGAAGTACGACCCCGCCGCGGACGCGCCCGAGAGGGCGAGGGCGAACGGCAGCATCGCGACGCCGCCGCCCGGATAGAAGTACTCGCCGGCCGCGTACGCGAGCGCCGCGAGGATCGCGGTGAAGACCGCGATCAGCAGCACCGTGCGCCACCGGTTCGCGGCGATGGCGCCGTAGATGTTGAGCCGCGGTCCTTGGGTCGCCACGACCGGCTAGCTGAACGACACCTTCGGTACCTCGCGCTCCGTCGCGTCCGCGAGCTCGAAGTACTGCTCGGGCCCGAACCCGAACATCCCCGCGAGCACGTTCGTCGGGAACGTCTGAAGCGCGGTGTTGTAGTCACGCACGTTGCCGTTGTAGAAGCGGCGCGCGAAGGAGATCTTGTCTTCCGTCGCGGTCAGGTTCTCGGAGAGGTCCTTGAACTCCTGCACGGCCTGAAGCTGCGGGTAGTTCTCGGCGACCGCGAACACCGAGCGCAGGGCCGTGGTGAGCTGGTTCTCCGCGGCGGCCCGCTGCTCGGGCGTGCCGGTCTGCCCGGCCGCGATCGCGTTCGCGCGAGCGGTCGTCACCTCGTCGAAGACACCGCGCTCGTGCGCGGCGTAGCCCTTCACGGTCTCGACGAGGTTCGGGATGAGGTCGTGACGTCGCTTCAGCTGGACGTCGATGTCCGACCACGCTTCGCGCACGCGCTGCCGCAGCGTGACGAGGCGGTTGTACATCGCGATGAGGAAGAAGGCGATGACGACGATGACGCCGAGGGCGATCCAGATCTCCACGCTCGTTCCCTTCCTTCCAGGTGTCCGCTATGGCAATCATGCCTCCCCGAGCGCCCGGAGGACTAGCGCAGAAGCTCCCGCACCGCTCCGGCGATGTGGTCCGCGTCGATCCCGGCCGCCGCGAGCAGCTCAGCGGGCTTCCCAGAGCCGGGCAGCTCGCGCGGCGCGAGGTGGCGTAGGGCGATGCCCTTCACCCCGCTCTCCGCGAGCGCGGAGAGCGCGGCCTCGCCGAGCCCACCCTCGGGCCAGTGATCCTCGGCGATGACGAGGCGGCCGCCGGTGGTCGCGACCGCGTCGGCGAGCGCCCGTGCGTCGATCGGCTTCACCGAATACGCATCGATGACGCGCACCTTCACGCCGTCCTTTGCGAGGGCGTCCGCGGCCTTCATCGCCTCGTGGAGCGTGATGCCCGCCGCGACGACGGTGACCCGGTCATCGCCGCTGCCGCCGCGCACGACGCGGCTGCCGCCGATCGGGAAGTCGTCGTTCGCGGCGTAGATGACGGGCGTGTTCGCGCGCGTCGTACGCATGTAGACGATGCCGTCGCGATCCGCCATCGCCGCGACGAGCTTCGCGGTCTGATTGCCGTCGCACGGATAGAGCACGGTGCTGCCATGGACGGCGCGCATCATCGCGAGATCCTCGAGCGCCATCTGCGATGGACCGTCCTCGCCGATCGACACGCCGGCGTGCGACCCGGAGAGGCGGATGTTCGCGCGCGAGATCGCGGCCATCCGCACGAAGTCGTAGGCGCGCGTGAGGAACGCCGCGAACGTCGACGCGAACGGGCGGAAGCCGATGACCTGCATGCCGACCGCCGCCGCGACCATCTTCTGCTCCGCGATGTACATCTCGAAGAAGCGGTCCGGCGCCGTCTTCTTCACCTCTTCGCTGTGCGTGGAGTTCGAGACCTCCGCGTCGAGCGCGACCACGTCCGGCCGCGCCGCCGCGAGCGCGGCGAGCGCGTCGCCGTATGCCTTGCGCGTCGCGACGGGCTCCGTGTACGTCTTGAGCTGCGGCGCCTTCGCCTGGGCCATGGCGGGTGGCCGCCAGGGGTCCGGCTTCTGGACGGGGAACGTCCGTGACGGCTCGTCGCCGATCTCCGCGAGCGCCTTCTTCGCCTGCTCGGCGTCGAGCGCCTTCCCGTGCCAGCCCTCCTTGTCCTCGAGGAAGGAGACCCCCTTGCCCTTCACGGTGCGCGCGACGATCGCGGTCGGACGGCTCGCGTCTCGTGCGCGCGCGAGCGCGTCGTCGATCTGCGCGAGATCGTGGCCGTCGATCTCGATCGCGTCCCAGCCGAAGGCCTCGATGCGCGCCGCGTAGGCGTCGGTATCCCACTGCAGCTCCGTCGGGCCACGCTGACCGAGACGGTTCACGTCGATGATCGGCGTCACGTTCAGCAGTCCCTCGTGGCCGCCGAGATCGAATCCTTCCCACACCGATCCCTCGGCCGTCTCGCTGTCACCGAGGAGCGTCCAGATGTGGAATGGCGCCCTCCAGAGTCGCTGCGCGGCGAGCGCCATGCCCACCGCGATCGGCATGCCCTGCCCGAGCGAGCCCGTCGCGACGTCGACCCACGGGAGGATCGGCGTCGGGTGCCCTTCGAGCCGCGACCCGAACTTTCGGAACGTCATGAGCTCCGTGTCGTCGATCGCGCCCGCGGCGCGGAACATCGCGTACACGAGCGGTGACGCATGACCCTTCGAGAAGATGAGGTGGTCGTTCGCACGGTCGTCGGGGCGAGAGAAGTCGTAGCGGAGATGACCCGCGAGGAGCACGGCCATGAGGTCCGCCGCCGAGAGTGACGACGTGGGGTGGCCTGACCCAGCCGCGGTCGAGCAGCGGATGCTGTCGGCTCGCAGCTGTCGAGCGAGTTGCCGGTACAGATCGACGCGCGTCCCGGTCTCGGTGGCCGTCGCCATGCGGTCCAAAACTACCGCAAGGGCCGCGCCGGGGCGGAGGAAGCGACGCGCCGCGACGGCATATCCTCGGCCCAGGGAGAGGGGGACCTGCATGGACATCGGCCTTTACGGTCTCGGACGGATGGGCGGGAACATGGTCACCCGGCTGCTTGGTGGCGGCCACCGCGTGGTCGCCGGCAACCGCAGCCCCGGACCGGTCGACGAGAAGAAGAGCGAGGGCGCTGTCGGCGCCTACACGATCGAAGAGATGGTGAAGTCCCTGAAGCCTCCGCGCGTCCTGTGGTCGATGGTCCCCGCGGGCGAGGTGACCGACCACACGCTCGACGAGTTCGCGAAGTACGCGAGCAAGGGCGATGTCTTCGTCGACGGTGGCAACTCGTACTTCCGCGACTCGATGCGGCGCGCCGAGAAGTACAGCGCCCTCGGCTTCGACTTCCTCGATATCGGGGTGTCCGGCGGGATCTGGGGTCTCGAGGTCGGCTACTGCATGATGGTCGGCGGCCCCAAGCGCGCCGTCGACATCGTGAAGCCGGTGCTCGACACGCTCGCGCCGCCCAACGGATGGGCCCACTTCGGGAAGAGCGGCGCCGGTCACTTCGTGAAGATGGTCCACAACGGGATCGAGTACGGGATGATGCAGGCGTACGGAGAGGGCTTCGAGCTCCTCCACGCGAGCGAGTTCGATCTCGACATGAAGACCGTCGCGAGCGTGTGGATGCAGGGCAGCGTCGTGCGCTCGTGGCTCCTCGAGCTGGCCGAGCGCGCCTTCGCGCAGGACGGCAACGACCTCGCGAACCTGAAGGGCTGGGTCGCGGATTCCGGAGAGGGACGGTGGACCATCCTCGAGGCGATCTCGCACGACGTTCCCGCGACGGTGCTCGCGCACTCGCTCTTCGCGCGCTTCACCTCGCGTCAGGAGGATTCGTACGCGATGAAGGTCGCTGCCGCGCTGCGCAACCAGTTCGGCGGACATGCCGTGAAGACCGAGGGCCAGTGAAGTGAACGAGCGACGAGCAGTTCACCTGCGAGGAGCGAATCCGCAAGAGCGGAGCGACGCGGCGAGCACGCTCGCTTCGCGAGCTGAACAGGGGCGCCTGCCCCTGGGCCAGCCGAACGCGGGCCGAAGCGAGCGCGACGAATAGTGAGCGCGACCGCCGTCCCGCCGCTCGCGAATCCGCTCCGCGAAGGACTACGCCTCGCGCGCACGCCCGAGCCGGCGACGCTCGTGCTGTTCGGCGGATCCGGCGACCTCGCCGGACGGAAGCTCGTGCCCGCGCTCTACAACCTCGCGCTGCAGCGTCTCCTACCGGCGAGCTTCGCGGTCGTGGGCGCGGCACGCCGCGCCTCGAGCGACGAGGGGTACCGCAAGGAGCTCCACGATGCGGTCGCGGAATTCAGCCGCACGAAGCCGATCAACGAAGAAGTGTGGTCGTCGTTCGCGCAGAACGTTCGCTTCGTCGCGACGCCGGACGACGCCGGATACGAGACGCTCGCGAAGACGCTCGACGACGTCGACCGCACGTACGGCACGAACGGCAATCGCCTCTTCTATCTCGCGACGCCGCCCGCCGCGTACGCGCCCATCGTCCGATCCATCGGGACGCACCACCTGCGCGGCCCAGGGTGGTCCCGCGTCGTCGTCGAGAAGCCGTTCGGGCGCGATCTGGAGAGCGCGACGCAGCTCACCGACGTGGTGCACGAGGTCTTCCGCGAGGACGAGGTGTTCCGCATCGACCACTACCTCGGCAAGGAGACCGTGCAGAACATCCTCGTCCTGCGCTTCGCGAACGGCATCTTCGAGCCGATCTGGAACCGCCAGTACGTCGACCACGTGCAGATCACCGTGGCCGAGTCGATCGGCATCGAGGAGCGCGCCGGGTACTACGACCACGCCGGCGCGATGCGCGACATCGTGCAGAACCACCTGCTCCAGCTCATGGCGCTCGTCGCGATGGAGCCGCCGGCTGCCTTCGACGACCGCGCCGTGCGCGACGAGAAGGTGAAGGTGCTGCGCGCGCTGCGTCCCATCCCGCCGGGCGAGGTCGCGGCGCGGACCGTGCGCGGCCAGTACACGGACGGCTTCATCGCGGGCGAACGCGTCCCGGGATACCGGGAGGAGGCGGGCGTCGCTCCCGATTCGAAGACGGAGACGTTCGTCGGGCTCCGCTGCTTCGTCGACAACTGGCGCTGGGAGGGCATCCCCTTCTATCTCCGCACCGGGAAGCGACTCCCGAAGCGGTCGACGGAGATCGCGATCCGTTTCCGCATCGCCCCGCACCGCATCTTCACGCAGCAGTCGCTCGAGGGGCTCGACGCGAACGAGCTCGTGCTTCGCATCCAGCCGGACGAGGGCATCAGCCTCACCTTCGGCGCGAAGGTACCGGTGCAGGGCCTCCGCATCCGCACCGTGAACATGGACTTCGTGTACGGCGCGTCGTTCCTCGTGGACGCGCCCGACGCGTACGAGACGCTCATCCTCGACGCGCTGCGCGGCGACGCGACGCTCTTCACGCGCCGCGACGAGGTCGAGCAGCAGTGGGCGTTCGTCGATCCGATCCTCGAGGCGTGGGCGAAGGGCGTCCCCGAGCTCTCGCCGTACGCCGCGGGCTCGTGGGGACCGCAGGAGGCCGACACGCTCATCGAGCGCGACGGGAGGCTCTGGCGACGGCCCTGAACACGGTCGACGAGTCGGCCTGGGGCGCGCGCGTCCCGAGCATCAACGCGCTCGAGCGCGAGCTGACCCGCCTGCGGCGCGCGTCGACCGCGCACGCGAAGGAGCAGGGACACGCAGTCGCGCGCGCCGCCGTCCTCAACCTCGTCGTCTACGCCGATCGCGAGATCCACGCACGCCGCGCCGCGGAGAGCATGGCCCACCTCGCGGACCGTCATCCGTCGCGCGCCATCGTCATCCTCGGCGACCGGCGGCGTGAAGGGACGGACGTCCACATCGAGCTGCACTGCCACGTCCCGCAGAAGGACCAGACCGCGCAGATCTGCTACGAGCAGGTCCTCGCGCGCGTGAAGGGCGACGCCGACGACCGCATCGCGAGCGTGGTCATTCCGCTCCTCGTGCCCGATCTGCCGGTGTTCGTATGGTGGACGGGCACGCCGCCGCGCGACACACGCGGCTTCAAGGATCTCCTGGAGCTCGGCGACCGGCTCATCGTCGACTCGGCCGACTTCGCGCGGCCGGCGAAGACGCTGCCGTACATCGCCGAACTCGCGATGGGCCATCACTACCGCGCGTTCGGCATCACCGATCTCAACTGGACGAGACTCACGCCCTGGCGCGAGCTCATCGCGGGCTTCTTCGACGTCGCGACGTGGCGTCCGTTCCTCGACGAGATCGTCGGCGTCCGGATCGGGTTCGGCGTCGATATGGACGGCCGCGACATCCATCCCTCACAGGCCCTCCTCCTCGTCGGCTGGCTCGCGTCGCTGCTCGGGTGGCAGGCCGTCGAGGCGCTCGCGCCGTCCGAGGCGGGAGGACTCCTGTTCAGCATGGCGCGCGGCGACGGGGCCGCGATCGACGTCCGCGTGCGGCCGCGCTTCGAGCGTGGCATCGAGCCCGGCGACATCTCGGGTGTGCGGATCCAGGCACGAAGCGGCGACCAGCTCGTCGACTTCGTGCTCAAACGCGTGCCGGACCCGCGTCACGTCACGGCGACGGTGATCATGAACGGCGAAACGCGCTCGACGCGCGTCGTGCCGCTTCCCACGCGAACGATCGACGAGCTGCTCCGCGAGGAGCTCGCGATCATCAGCGGCGACCCCATCTACGAGGACGCGCTCCAGGCGCTCATCGCGCTGGCCTGAGGCTTGCCGGGAGAGCAGGTATGCCATCGAACGAACGTGCAGCATCCGAACAGCCACGCGAAGAGCGCCGCCTCCTCGCGCACCGGTACCGCCTCCTCGAACGGATCGACGAGGGCGGCGCCGGCCAGGTGTGGCGCGCGCTCGACGAACGCCTCGGGCGCGACGTCGCCGTGAAAATCGTCGGCGCGGACGCCGACGAGGCTTTCCGCGAGCGCTTCGCCGACGAGGCGCGCCGCGCCGCGTCCGTCGCGCACCCGAACGTCGTCACCGTCTTCGACGAGGGGCGCGACGGCGAGGACTCCTTCATGGTGATGGAGCACGTCCGAGGCAAGACGCTGCGGGACATCGTCGCCGACCGCGGTCCGCTGAGCGCGCACGAGGCCGCTCGCCTCATCGCGCAGGTCGCGGCCGCGCTCGACGCGGCGCACGAGGCGGGTGTCATCCACTGCGACGTGAAGCCGGCCAACATCATCGTCGACCAGAGCGGCACCGCGAAGCTCACCGACTTCGGGATCGCCCGCGCCGCGCGCGGTCCGCGCGAGCACGAGCTCATCGGCACGGCGCGCTACATCGCGCCGGAGCGCGTCGCAGGAGAGCCGCCGACGGAACGGAGCGACATCTACAGCCTCGGGCTCGTCGCGTATGAGCTCCTCGCTGGACGCCCCGCCTATGCCGAGATGGAGACCGAGGACCTCCTGCGCCAGCGTCTCGACGGGCCGCCGCCGAGCCTGCGGAACGCGCGCGTCGGCGTGAGCGACGCCGTCGACCGCGTCGTGCGTCGCGCGCTCGCGCGCGATCCCGACGAGCGCTATCCCAGCGCGGGTGCGTTCGCACGTGACCTGCTCGCGGCGGCCGAGCGTGGCGACGCGACAGGTGTGATCGCGCCGCCGCCACCACGCAAGCTCCGGCGCGGGCGGTCGTGGCACGTCGATTCGACGCTCGCGCTCCTCGCGGTCATCGCCGTGCTCGTCGCGACGCTCGTCGTCTTCGCGGAGTTCCAGGGACGGAGCGTCGTCACACCGACCGCGAGCCCGACGAGCTCGGGCGCGCTGCTGTCCGGGACGCCGAACGTGGTCGGGAAGAACGTCCGGGACGCCGCGAACACGTTCATCGCCGCGGGATTCAAGAGCCCGGTCGCGTGGCAGATCGACCCATCGGCGAAGGGAACACCCTGTGCCGTCGCGCGCCAGCAGCCCGCGGCCGGCGCCTCCTACCAGAGAGGCCAGGACGCGACGCTCTACCTCGTCGGCGGCGCCGACTGCAGCAAACAGTAGTGACGAGGACCGCGGCGCGCAGCGAGACGGGCAGGGTCCGCGAGGACAACGAGGACCGCTACGTCGTGCACGAGTCGCGCGGCACGCTGCTCCTCGCGGTCGCGGACGGCGTGGGCGGCAGCGCCGGCGGTGAGGTGGCGGCGAACGCCGCGGTCGTCGAGCTCGCGGACCGCTTCTTCGCCGCGACGGCGGACCGCGCCATCGAGGAGCGCCTCACCGACGCGATCCGCGACGCGAACACCGCGGTGCTGCATGCGGCGGAGGCGTCCGGCAACGGCGACGCCGCGACGACGATCGTCGCGGCCGCGATCACCGGCGACCGCGCGATCATCGCGAACCTCGGCGACAGCCGCGCGTATCTCGTCCGCGACGGCCAGCCACGCCAGCTCACCGAGGACCACCACGCCGAGCGCAGCGCCGCCATCACGCGTTTCGCCGGAGACCCGCGGGGTGTTCAGCCGGACGTGTTCGTCGAGGACCTGCGCCCCGGCGACCGCCTGGTGCTGTGTTCCGACGGGCTCACGCGTCACGTCGACGCGAGCGAGATCGCGACGCTCGCGGCGGACGCGGAGCCGGGGCAGGCGACCGACGCGCTCGTCGAGCTCGCGCTCTCGCGTGGCGGAGAGGACAACGTCACCGTCGTCGTCCACACGGTCGCGCCGGAGCCGCGCTTCGCGATGCCCTCGCGCCGCGCGCTCGCGCTCGGCATGGTCGTGGCGGTCGCCGTGCTCATCGTCGCGACCGCTGCGATCCTCCTGTTCGCGAACGCTCCGTTCGCGCCGACGCCGGCGCCGAGCGTCTCCCCGACACCATCGGCATCGCCGACGCCGACGGTGTCGCCCTAGCGCCAGATGCCGGCGCGCGCGAGCGCGCGGCGCACGAACGGAACGTCGAGCGCGATCGCCGCGGCGAGCCCGAGCGCAGCGACCTCGTAGAGCCACGCGATCCCGACGGTAAGGCTCGCCGGGATGCTCTTCGAGATCTGTGTCGGGCACGACTCCGTATTCGAGAACGCCGGGTCGTATTGCCACGTCGGCAGGATCTGGTACGCCGCGCCGAGCGTGCCGGGCACGGGCACACCCGAGACGTACGGGTAGAACGCGAGGAACACGACCGCCGCGGCAGCGATGAAGCCGAGCACGAGGATGCGCTGCCGCTCCCACATCACCGCGAGCACGACGGCGAGGCACAGCAGATAGAAAGGCAGCACGGTGAAGAAGTGATAGAAGAACAGGACGCGTGAGATCGGTATCCATGCGACGAGCTGCGTCAGCAGCGCGAGAGTGAGGATCGCGAGCGACCCCGAGCGCGTGCGGATCGCGAGGCCGGCGACGATCGCGGTCGCCGGAAGCGCGGCCCAGAAGAGCACCGGATTCCCGGCGTCGTAGATGTATCCGTTCGTGCCGGCGACGCTCGCCCCGAAGTACCAGTACGTCGGCTTCAGGTCGAGCGGCCACGCCCACCACGGCGCGCCGGCGCAGTGCGGCGAGGTGAGCGATGAGTGGTACCAGTACATCTGCTGCGTGACCTCCCAGAGGCTCCAGCCGTACGGGATGGACGGCCCGCCGAACCACGGGAGGTACGCGCCGAGGTAGATCGCGAGGGGGATCACGGCGAACGAGAGGAACAGGAAGACTGCGTTCTTCCCACGCCCGCCGAGGAGATCGAGGGGTCCCCCCGTTCCCGCGCGCCCGCGCTCGTACGCGTACGCCGTCACGACGACGCACGCGACGAAGATGCCGGCGAGGGTGTACACGGCGGCCCACTTCGCCGCGGTCCCGAGGCCGATGAGCACGCCCGCGATCAGGATGTCGAGCCAGGCCCGGCGTCTCGGCCGGTGGGCCGCGACGATGAAGTACCAGCTTGCGACGATGAAGGCGGTGACGTAGATGTCGTTCATGCCGATGCGGGCCTGCGCGAACATCGATCCGTCGATGATCGCGATCGCGCCGACGAGGTACGCGACGATCGGCGACGCGAAGAGGCGCCGCGCGAGCAGGACGAGGAAGAACGCGAGGACGGCCCCGAAGACGATGCCCGGGAGCCGCCACGCGAACGCGTTGCGGCCCGTTTCGATGTCGCTCGTCACGTCGCTTCCGGTGACGACGAGCTTGTCGTTCTCGCCATCGACCCCGAGGAAGGCGTCGCGTGACGACACCGGGATCGAGACGAACGGCGACGCGCCATGGGTCTCGACGACCACGACGCGTGAGTCGGCGAGCGCGTAGAGGAACTGCGTGCGCGTCACGAGAGCGAGCGCGGTCGCGGGCGACGCGAACGTGCCCGTCCGGGCGTTCGCGAGCGGCACCGTCTCCGTCGAATTTCCCTCGAGATCGAAAACGTCGAGCGCGGGCGTATCGGAGCGCGCAACGAAGAGGCGGTCGGGTCCGAGCGCGTACGCCATGGCTCGGCCTGGTCCGCGCCCGTTCAGCTTCTGCGTCTCGGCGCCGCTCGTCGGATCGATGAGGTGCACCGTCCCGGTCGCGTCGAGCGCGTACAGGACGCTGCCGTCGGGCTTCGCGGTGATCGCGACCGCACCCTGCGCCACGGTGACGGGTGGCCCACCCAGCGCCGGGTAGATGAAGATGCCCTGCGACGTGAGCGCCGCGGCGCGGCCGGCGGCGACCGACAGCGCGATGCTCGTGTTCCCGACGACGGTGCGCGCCGGAGCTGGCAGCGGCGCGCAACGTTCGAACGGCCGCGGCGTCCCGCTCAGGTCGGCCGGGCTCGGGATAGCGATCGCGCACAGCTCGACGTCGGTGAGCACGTAGAGACGCCCGCCGTCGAAGGCGAGCGCGCGCGGCTCGGCGAGCGCCTGCGTGAGGAGGCCGCCGTGGCCATCGCGGTCGTACACCGCGATGCGGCCATCGCGATCGGCGTACACGCGACGACCGTCGTTCGTCACCGTGAACGCGACGGGCGTGAAGGGTGGCTTCTCGGTGGCGACGACGCGGTCGTCGCCGAACGCCACGATGCCGAGCGCCATGATCTCCTTCGCGAGCATCGGATGCGTCCATTCGTACGGGTCGCGCTGCGCGAGCAGCTCCATCGCCGTGCGCGCGTGGTAGACCTCGTCGAAGTACATGTCGCGCGGCTCGTCGAGGCGATACCCGCGCGTCAGCAGGACGACGAGCGCGACGAGGAACGCGACGAGGATGTCGCGCTTCGTCAGCGGAGCGCCGAGCTCGAGGATCTTCGGCAGCCGCCATTCGCGCGGCGGCGCGGCTTCGCCCGCGACGGCGACGCGGCGCTCGAGCTGCAGGTCCGGCTCGAGCGTCGCGTCGCGCCGCACGAGCCGCCAGATGATGTAGAGGGCCAAGCCCATCATCACGAGCGCGATGAAGATCTGACCGTTCCGGGTGAACAGCGTGTCCTCGAGGAGCTGCGGCGACCGCAGGTCGTTCTGCGGATACCGCGTGAAGGCGTAGTAGAGCGACACGGCGAACGAGATCGCGAGCGCGACGTACGGGAGCAGCAGGCGCGCGCGAACGACGGCGAGCGGGAGCAGCAGCGCGAACGCCGGGAAGAGGTACCGCTCGTGGGCGCGGGTCGGGAGGAAGTAGAAGGCGAAGGTCGCGAGCGTGCCCGCCGCGAGGAACGTCGCGACGTCACGCCGTCGCCAGCACATCGCGGCCGACGCGAGGAGCCCGATCGCGACGAGGATCACGCCGGGGACGAAGTACGCGTCGTCCGGCTGCCAGAAGTCGCCGACGATCGACCAGATGTTGAACGCGAAGAGGCTCGTGTACTTGTACGTCTCCGACGCCGTCTTCACGAGGCCGAGGAGGTCGGTCGGGCCCTGATGGAACGGGAGGCCGAGCACGGCGATGGCGACGGCGGCGCCCCCGATCGCGCGCAGCGGCGCCCGCCAGTCGCCCTGCCGGATCCACGCGAACGCGACCGCCGCGACGATGAGGATGAGCCCGGTCCCGAACTGCGGCTTCACCATCGCCGCGACACCGGCAAGGACACCCGCGCTCGTCCACCGACCCCTACCGGCGAGGACGAGCGCCGCCATGAGCGGCACCGTGCCGACCGAGTCGACCTGACCCCAGTACGGCCCGGCGAAGATCGGGCCGGGCGAGAGCATCCAGATCGCGGCGGCGAGGACGGCGGCGCCCCTCCCGGCGCTCCGCCACACGAGCGCGGCGCTCATGAGCGCGATCGCCATGTCGCCGGGGATCGACATCCCCTTCACCGCAAGCCGGAGGAACTCGCCATCGAACAGCGCGCCGAGGAGCCACAGGACGTAGAGGTATCCGGGCGGGTAGTCGCTGAAGTACCCGGGTTCGTAGAACCCGCCGGGGCCGATCTGCGCAAGGCGCTCCGCCCACGCCTCGAACGTCGAGACGTCGCTCGGGAACCCTTGCGCGCGTATGACGACGAGGCGCAGCGCGACGCCGAGGACGACGATGCCTGCGATCGCGAGGCGCGCGCGGCGGTCGGCGCGCCCGATGTCCTCGGTCGCCACGGTCACCGCCAGTAGCCGAAGCGTGTGATCGCGATCGTGGCGTACAGGTTCATCGCGATGCTCGCGACGATCGCCGTGATGAAGAGCCACGACGGACGCGAGCGCCACCCGTTCGTGCCGAACGCGTCACCCGCGAGCGCGAGCGCGATGAGGAACGGCTGCGCGTCGATGCTGAAGCGATACCCGAACTGCGCGAAGCCGAGCGTCCCATGCGTGATGTCTGGAACGAGCGCGAGGAGTGCCGCGAGCGCCGCCAGGCCGATCGGGACGCTCCGGCGGACGTGTCGGAGGCCCGCGAACAGCCAGAGGAACGCGGGCGTCGTGACGAAGAGCGACATGCCCTGGATCCCGAACGTGAGGAAGAACGGCGTCCCGTCCACGTACTGCGGCGGCTCGAGGAAGATCGCGTACAGGTGACGCGGGACGTAGAAGAGCGAGAAGAGGCCGTGTGAGAAGAACACGTCGCCCTCGGCGAGCCGGGCGTAGCCCGCGTCGATCGGCGTGCCCCAGCGCAGCAGGTCGTAGCCCACATAGATCGCCGCGAACGGTAGACCGCCGAGCACGACCCCGCCGAACGTCCTCGCGACGGACCGCCCGGTGCGCTTCGCGAGCAACAGCGCGAGCGCGGGCGCCGCGGCCGCCTCGGGGAGGCGCGCGAGCGTCGCGAGGCCCAGCGCGGCGCCCACCAGCCACGGTGCGTCGCCGCGCAACGCGAAGAGGAACGCGGCTGAAAGGAACGGCATCGCGACGGCGTGCGCGTCGTACCACGCGCGTCCGTCGACCGACGAGAAGAAGAGCGTCGTGCCGAATGCGGAGAGCACGCACCCGGCGAGCGCCACGAGGCGCGAGACACCGAGCGCGCGGAGCGCGAGGTAGAGGATCCCGGCCGACACGCCACCCGCGACACGGGACACGAGCACCTGGGAGACCGTGGTCGGAAGGAAGAGCGCAAGCGGCATCGCGATGACAGCGGGCAGCGGCGGGTAGACGACGCAGAAGCGTCCGTCGCCGCACGGCAACAGCTCGTTCAGCCATGACGGCGCCTCGAGCAGCCACCAGCGGCCGTGCAGGAACGCGTCCGCGAGCCGGCCGTAGTAGTCGTAGTCCGTGACGAGCCCGAAGCCCGTCGCGAGATACGCGACCGCGGCGACGAACGCGACCGAGAGTGCGATGGACCTATCGCTCATCCGCACGAGGGGAAACGCTACCCTTGCCTCGTCTTGACCGCACGACTCCCGAGCCTGTCGTTCTTCTTCCCCGCGTACAACGAGGAAGGGAATGTCGAGGCCGTCGTCCGCGACGCGCTCGCGACCCTCCCTCGCTTCGCCGACGACATCGAGGTGATCGTCGTCGATGACGGGAGCCGCGACCGCACGCCGCAGATCGCGGACTCGCTCGCGGCTTCCGATCCGCGCGTGCGTGTCGTCCACCATCCGAAGAACCGCGGATACGGTGGCGCGGTGCGCTCGGGCCTCCTCGCGTCACGCAAAGCGTTCATCTTCTATACGGACGGCGATCGCCAGTTCCGTCTGGACGACCTCGAACGTCTCGTCTCGGCGTCCGACGGCGTCGACATGGTCATCGGCTATCGGATGAAGCGCAGAGATCCATGGCGCCGGCGCTTCACGGCATGGGTCTACAACCGGCTCATCCGCATCCTCTTCGGCAGCACGATCCGTGACGTCGACTGCGCGTTCAAGCTGTTCCGTCACGACGTCTTCGAGCGCGTGCCGCTCGATCAGGTCCGCTCGAACGGCGCGTTCTTCTCGGCGGAGATGCTCCTCACGCTCGTCTCGAAGGACATCAGCAGGCGCGAGGTGCCGATCCCGCATTACCCGCGCACCGTCGGAGAGAACACGGGCGCGTCGGTGAAGATCACGCTCAAGGCGATCCGCGATCTGCTCAGGCTGCGCCTGCGGCTCTGGGGGCTTCCGACCTAGCTCGACGACGGGGGCTGCGGCTCGTCCGGGAGCGACTCGATGAACTCCTTGAAGACCGCGAGGTTCTGATCCTCTTCGCTCTCCGCGACGATCGCCGACCGGTCGAGGACCGTGTCCGACACGAGGATGCGCGCGTCGCAGCGGACGGCGAGCGCGATCGCATCTGACGGCCGGCAATCGATCTCGAGCTCCTTCTCGCCCGACTGCAGGAAGAGGCTCCCGTGGAACACGCCTCCGCCGCTCTCGTCGGAGACGAGGTCCTTCACCACGATGCGCGTGATCTCGGCGCCGACCTTGTGCAGCACGTCCATGAAGAGGTCGTGTGTGAGCGGACGCTCGCTCGCGATCCCCGCGATGCGTGTGGCGATGCTGTGCGCCTGATCGGGTCCGATCCAGATCGGAAGGAGACGATTCCCGTCCTTCGCCTGCAACAGCACGACGTGCTGACCGGTGAGCACGTGCACGCGGACCGACTCGACCGTGCAGGGCACGAGCATCGTCTAAGGCTACCCCCATCCAACGCGCGGTCGGCGCGCCGACGAACGCTGTCGGAACAGCGGAAGGAGGAGGATGCCTGCCAGGAAGCCGAACACGTGAGCGAAGTACGCGATCTGCTCGGTCGACGGATGTCCCGCGATGCGAAGCTGCGCGACACCTTCGATGATCTGCAGCACGATGAACCACCCGATGATGAGGAGCGCCGGCAGATTCGCGACCGTGATGAAGAATCCGAGGAAGATCAGCGTCGACACGCGTGCGGTCGGGAACATCACGATGTACGCGCCGAGCACGCCGGCGATCGCGCCCGATGCGCCGACCATCGGGCTCGGCGCGAGGACACCCTGGCCGATAGCCGCGATCACGCCGCACACGAGGTAGAACACGAGGAACCCGAGGCTCCCGATCGCGTCCTCGACGTTGTCGCCGAAGATCCAGAGGAACAGCATGTTCGACCCGATGTGGAGCCACCCGGCGTGCAGGAACATGTGCGTGAAGAGCGGGACGAACGTGTCGAGGCCGAGCTGCCCGCTCGTCACGGCTCGCGTGAACGCGCCCCAGTCGAACGCGTACCGGTCGTAGAACGCGTTCAGCGCGGCGTTGTCGCGGGAGATGCTGAAGATGTAGAGCCACACGACGATGTTCACGCCGATGAGGAGGCGGGTGACGACCGGGGTACGCCGCGTGGGGTTCGTGTCGTGGAGCGGGATCATGTCTTGTCGCTCATTGATCGAGACTCGTCGCCACGATCTTCGAGCCGTGCACGGTGTACGCCACGCGCGACGATTCCGACACGTAGAAGGCCGTCGGTGGTGGGAGCGTCGGTGACAGGCGGATGCGGCCGAGCTCCTTCCCGTCACGCCCGAGCTGCACGACGACCCGTGCCTGCGCGTCCAGGACGTAGATGTTGCGCTGCGCGTCGACGGCCTGGATGGCGGTCGCGTTCACCGTCGTCCCGTTCCACTTGGGCGTGAAATCGACACGCGCGGCCGTCGTCTCGAGCGGGTTACGCCGGTACCGCTGGATCTCTCCCGACGTCGTCACGATCCACACATCGCCGTCGATCGCGAGCGACCGCGCGGCGTTCGGCGGCAGCGCCTGCGCGAGGTAAGGGATCGCGCGATCGAAGGCGACGCCGTCGGCCGATTCGTGCTTGAACAGCTGGCCAGAGGTGCCGTCCAAGACGTACAGGTTCGAGAGGAAGACGGCGACCGCCGTCGCGGACTTCCATGAGGCGGCGTCCGGCGGTGTCACGTCAGCCACCTGCGTGCCCTGGATGCGCCACACGTGGCGCGCGTCGTCGAGGACGTACAGCACGTCGCCCTGCCACGTGAGCAGTGTCGGCGCGCCGATGCCGTTCGTCCCTCGTTGGAGGATCGCGGTGGTCTGCATCGGATCGCCGAAGATCCGCCACAGGTACGTCGTGCCCGGGTCGGCGATGTACAGCCCGTTCACGTTGCCGACGATCTGCGACGGCTTCGCGGCGGCCGCGATCTTCGCGAGATCGACGATGACTCCGTCGAGCTTGTCGTTCAGCGACTCGGCGTCGGCGCGCAGCGCCGCAAGGCGGCCCTTGTCCGCGAAGGGCGACTTCGACGCGGCGTTGATGCTCCCGATCGCGCTCGCGATCCTCTGGCGCGCACCGTCGGGGTCCGGCGGTTTGCGCTCGGCGAGAGTGTGGGCCGAGGTGAGGTCGTTCTCTGCGCTCACGACCGCGAGCTGGTACTCGCGACCGGCGCGAGTCGATTCGTAGTCGCGGTACGCGAGCGCGCCGACGCCGGTCGCCGCGATGAGCAACAGCACCGCGAGCGTCGTGATCGCGCGCCGGTTCCGCCGCGAGCGTTCACGCGCCGTGTCCGGGTGCTTCGGCAGAGCCGCGCTCCGCCGCGGCATGAGCTCGAGGCCGACGGCGACGCCTTTCGCCGCCGCGCTCGTCACCGGAGCTGCGGCGCGCTCCACGAGCCCGCCGATCCGCGGACGGCGCCGCCACACGCTGTCGATCCGTGAGCGGATGCTCTCCGCGATGACGACCTCCTCCGGCTCGCGCGCCGGCTCCGGCTCGGGCGCGACCCGCGCGGCCGCGCCGGACGCCTGCGCGATCTCGACGAAGATGACGCCGTCACTGCCCGCGACGCCATCGGCGACCGCGCGGTTGTGGATGTGCTCGGCGGCGGCTCGCGGATGCAGCGTCACGGCCGCGTTCTTCAGGGTCTCCGCGCCGAGCCCGTCGACGACCGCGCCGCTCGCGATCACGAGCGTGTCGCCGGGCTCCACCGGCTGACGCCACACCTTCGAGAGCACGTCGCTCTCCGTCCCGAGCGACGCGGCATCGCGTGTCGTCGTCCGATGGACGAAGTCGGCGAGCTCGCCCGGCTCGTCGCCGGGGAGGAAGAGCCGAGCGCGGCGCACGAGGAACACGTGCGCCCCGCCGACGCGCGATCCGTAGATCTCGTTGTTCACGACCACCGCGCATGCGATGTGGAGCGTGTACGTCGCGCGCTGCTCGCGCAGCCGCTGCGTCGCGCGGCGATTCGCCTGCCGCAACGCGCGCCGGAGAGAGACCTCGATGCCGGCGGAGAGGTCGTAGTAGTACTCGTGCCGCACGAGCTCCGCGACCTCGCGCGCGATCTGCGCGCCGCTCCCGGGCGCCGACGCCTCGCACAGGAGATAGAGCCGACCCTTCGTGCGAAGCGTCGCGCCGATGCCGGGTTCCTCGACGACGACGGCGTCGCTCTTGCTCGCCCGGATATCGGACGTGCTGCCGACCTTTGTGACGAAGCTCGCCTGGGCCATCGCCGCGAGTGTCCCAGATATCAACGGTCGTGCGCGGACGCCGGGACTGGACGCAGTCGCGTGATGCCGCTCGACGGCGCCCGCTCCTCGAGCGCGACGATGAGCTCGCGTTCTCGCAGGCGGATCTCGCCGGCCCACTGCGCCGTTGGCACGACGACGACGAGCGTCGCACCATCCGCGCGCACCGCCTTCGTGCCGCGCGCGTCCGCGCCGAGGACGCTCGCCGCGGCGTCCGCCCACGCGCGCACCGCATCCGCGCGGGCCACCTCCCGGTCGACGCCGAGGAGGCGGAGCGCGCTGTCGATCGCGCGGCCGATCGGCCTCACGCGCCGACCTCGCCGCGGCGGACCGGGAGCAGTGCCGCACGGTCGCGCAGCACGTCCGGGAGCGCGGTCGTCGTCGCGGCGGTGATGAACGCCTGCGCGTCCTCGGGGATCGCCCGAGCGAGCGTCTCGCGGCGTGCCACGTCGAGCTCGGACAGGACGTCGTCGAGGAGGAACACAGGTGGCTCGCCGACGCGCGACGAAAGCCACGCGGCCTCCGCGAGCTTCAGCGACAGCACCGCGCTGCGATGCTCGCCGCGCGACGCGAAGGACGGCAGCGTCCGGCCGGCCCCCGTCACGACGAGGTCTTCGCGATGCGGCCCGACGAGCGTCGTTCCCTGCCACCGCTCGCGCTCGCGCTTTTCGCGGAGCAGCCGTTCGTATGCGGCGGCGCGCTCCTCGAGGGTGTCGCCCGGCGCCTGCGACGCGTACGCGATCTCGAGCGCGCCAGTGCCGCTGAAGCGCGCGGTCGCGTCCGAGAACGGAGCCGCGAGCTCCGAGACGAGCCGCGCTCGCCGCAGCGAGATCGCCGACGACAGCCGGACCAGCTCGCGGTCCCAGAACGCGAGCTCGTCCTCGGGAAGGGTCATCTCCTCCCGCGCCGCGCGCAGGAGCGCGTTGCGCTGCTCGAGCACGCGCTGCAGCTCCCTCGTCTCGCGCCGGTGCGCGTGCTCGATCTGCGACAGCATCGCGTCGAGGTAGCGACGGCGGGCGCTCGGCGCCGCTCCGAGCAGATCCACGTCCTCGGGGAAGAAGGCGACCACGACGAGCTCACCCGCGACGTCGTCCGCGCGCTTCCCGGCGCCATCGAGGAGATATCGACGCGGACGCCTGCGCTCGCCCTCGGGCGGCGCGAAGAGCAGCAGCTCGATACGCCGGTGCCCTTCCGCGCGATCCACCTCGACCCGCACGCGTGCGGTGTGCGCGCCCCACCGCACGAGCTCCGTGTCGTCGTGCGCGCGCGGAGAGTCGCCGCGGGCAGCCAGGTGGATCGCCTCGAGCAGATTCGTCTTCCCCGCGCCGTTCGCACCGACGAACGCCGTCGCGCCACGCGAGAAGGCGAGGCGCACCTCCGCATACGAGCGGAAGTCCTCGAGCGCGAGATCGCTGACGCGCACGCTAGGCCGGGATGCGAAGCGGCATCACCACGTGCAGGTAGCTGTCGTCGCCGACGATCTTCACGACGCCCGGCGCGAGCGGGCCGCCGAGCTCGAGCGCGACCTCGGACGCGGTGAGGCTGCCGAGCGCGTCCGCGATGAACTTCGAGTTGAACGCGATCGTCGTGTTCTGCCCATCGACCGTCGCGTCGACCTTCGCGGTGTTGTCCCCGACCTCCGCCGCGTTCGCGCTGATGATGAGTGGTGGCTGCGCGGTCGGGTCGACCTGGAAGCGGAGCATGTTCGCCGAGTCGCGCGCGAACAGCGATGCGAGCCGTGTGGCCTGGAGGAGCTCGTCTCGCTGGACGACGATCTTCGTCGCGGCCTTGCCGCTCGGGATCACCTGCCGGTAGTTCGGGAACTGGCCCTCGATGACCCGCGAGACGAGGTCCGCCTCGTCCGTGTGGAAGATGATCTGGCTGCCGTTCGGCGTGACGAAGATGTCCACGGGGTCTTCGGTGTCGTCGATGATCCGCTGGACCTCCTGCAAGCTGCGGGCGGGGATGATCACTTCGACCTTCGCTTCGACGCGCTGCAGGAGGGGCGCGGTGCGCACCGAAAGACGGTACGGATCCGCGGCAGCCATCGTGACCTTGTCACCGTCGAACGTCGTGAGGACGCCGGTGAGGACGGGGCGGCTGTCGTCGGTCGTGGCCACGAACGCCACCTCGCCGATCATCCGGCGAAGCGTCGACTTCGTGAGGCGCGTCGTCGGCTTCTCCGGCGCCGCGGGGATGATCGGGAACTCCTCCGCGTCCATGCCCTTGAAGTTCGCCTCGTACGGACCGCTCTTCAGGTGCACGGTCTTCGTGCGCACGTTGAGGGACAGCTCGGCCGGTCCGGGGGGCAGCGAGTTGACGAAGTCGGTGAAGAGCTTCGCCGGCACGGTGATGGATCCCTCGTCATCCACCTTGGCCGGGACCCACACGTTGATGCCGACCTCGAGGTTCGTCGCGGTGAGCTTCAGGCGTCCGTTCTCCGTCCGGAGGAGCACGTTGCCGAGGATCGGCAGGCTCCCTCGGGTCGAGACCGCCCTTCCCGCGATCTGAAGGCCCCGTGCGAGATTCTCCTGGAGACAGCTGACCTTCACGCGCCCCTCCGTCCTTCCGTAAGAGAAGATCTCTTTACGCAGTAGTCACTAGCAGTAGTGGTGTGGACTATGCGGCTTTCCAGATGCTGGTGTCGCGTCCACCGTTGCCGGACGCGGTGCGCCGCATGCCTGGGTGCTCGCGCGCGTCGTGGATAGCGCAGGGACGCTCTGGGGATGGCGCGGGACGGCGAGCACGAGATGTCGCGGAGCATGACATATGGCGGCACACGGCACGCACTTGCGGCACGCCTGTCCACAAATGGGTGCGCTTATCCACACATTCGGGGCCCTTATCCACACCGACTGATGCGTGGGCGACAGATGCGAACGCGCGGGAAAGATGGCCTGTTCGACGCCGCGCGTGCCCTAGTCGCTGTAGAGCATCTCGCGGACGGCACCGACGTCTCGGCGGAAGTCGTCGTTCTCCGCCATCTCACGCTCGATCTTTTCGCAGCCGTGCAGCACCGTCGAATGGTCGCGACCGCCGAGCGCCTCGCCGATGCGGAGGAGCGGCGCCTCGGTCTCCTCGCGCATGAGATACATCGCGATCTGGCGCGGCAGCACGACCTGCTTGTCGCGCGCCTTGCCGCGGAGCTGTTCGACCGGCACGCCGTAATAGCGGCCGACGATCTCGACGATCTTCTCGGGCGAGAGCGTCTTCTGCCGCGGGTTGTACAGGATGTTCTGCAGGATCTCCTGCGCGAGCTGCGTCGTGACCGGCACCGCGTTGAGCGTCGCGTACGCGACGATGCGCGTGAGCGCGCCCTCGAGCTCGCGGATGTTCGAGACGATGCGCTGCGCGAGGAAGTCGATGACCGGCGGCGGCACCGGAACGGACTGCGCCTCGGCCTTTGCGCGGAGGATCGCGATGCGCGTCTCCAGGTCGGGCGTGGAGATGTCCGCGATGAGCCCCCACTCGAAACGCGAGCGAAGGCGATCCTCGAGGCGCTCGATCGCCTTCGGCGGCCGATCGCTCGACAGCACGATCTGCTTCCCCTCTTCGTGGATCGCGTTGAAGGTGTGGAAGAACTCCTCCTGGGTACCTTCCTTGCCGGTGAGGAACTGGATGTCGTCGATGAGGAGGACGTCGATCCGCCGGTAGCGCTCGCGGAACTCCTCGCTCTTCTGTCCGCGGATCGCGTTGATGAACTCATTCGTGAATTTCTCGCTCGTCGCGTATGCGACGCGCTTCTTCGGGTGACGTGTGATGACGGCGTGCCCGATCGCGTGCATGAGATGCGTCTTCCCGAGGCCCGACCCGCCATAGATGAAGAGCGGGTTGTACGAATGGCCGGGCCGCTCGGCGACGGACAGCGCGGCGGCGTGCGCGAGCCGGTTGTTCGATCCGACGACGAACGTCGAGAACGTGTAGCGCGCGTTCAGCAGGGCCGCGACGGGGGCCTCCCGGACGCGCTCCGGGGCCGTCGCCACGGCCGCGCCGGACGTGCCGCTCGGGACGCTCGCGACCGGGCGATCGCTGCGCGCGGAGGCGGCGGTCATGTTCACGAAACGGAGGTCCACGGTACGGCCGAGCAGGCGCTGCAGCGTCTCGCGCACCTGCGTCCGGTACTTGCTCTCGAGCCACTCGCGCGCGAACGCGTTCGGGACGCCGATCATGAAGACATCGTCTTCCTCAGAGACGATCGCGGTGTCCTTGAACCACGTCTCGTAATTGCCTTTGGAGAGCGAGAGCTGGATCTCACCGAGGGCGGCCGACCACAATTGCTTGAGGTTCAACGGCTCCCCTTCTCTGCGCTCGAACAAGACGATGACGCTCCCCAATACGCGAGTGTCGCCGAACACCACGCCGCGAAACCACACACCGATGACCCGCCCGCTGGAAGCCGCCGAACAGTACCACCGCGTCGGAACGGGCGGCAACACACTGACGAGCGCGCGGACGCGTCCCGCTGTTAAACTGACCGCAACACACACACCCTGTTCGTCATTCAGCGCGAGGCGCGCTGCTCTCCGGGGAGAAGGGACTCGATCGTGAAGCGCACGTATCAGCCGAAGACGCGTCGCCGCGCACGCGTGCACGGTTTCCGCGCGCGCATGAAGACGACCGGCGGACGCAAGGTGCTCGCCGCGCGTCGCGCGCGTGGTCGTAAGCGCATCACCGTCGTCTGATCCACACACAGATGACACGCGCCGCACGCCTGCGGCGTTCAGATGACATCGCAGCGGTCCGCGCCGGTGGGCGCGCGATCAGGCGCGACGCGTTCGTCGCGCGCATCCGTCGTAGCGATCTGTCCGAGACGCGGCTTGCGGTGACCGCACCGCGGACGGTCGGCGGTTCCGTGCAGCGGAATCGCGCGCGTCGCCGCGTGCGCGAAGCGTTCCGCCGTGCGCTCACCGCGCGCACGGTGCCGGCGGACGTCCTCGTGACGGTCCGGCGCGAGGCGCTCGACACCGATTTCGGAACGCTCGTCCGCGACGCCGAGGCATCGCTCGGAGAGCGCGGCGCATGAAGGGCCTGGTGCTCCGCGCGCTGCGCTTCTACAAGTCGACCATCAGCCCGCAGCTGCCGCCGGCCTGCCGTTACACGCCGACCTGCTCCGAATACGCGATGGAGGCGATCGAGCGTCGCGGCCTCCTCGTCGGCGGCCTGCTCGCGACGAAGCGCGTGCTCTCCTGCAACCCTCTGAGCAAGGGCGGGTATGACCCCGTCCCGGCGGGTCGGACCAGATGACCGACATCTGGAACGGCGTCCTCGTCCATCCCCTCATGGCGATCGCGCTGTTCGCCTACTCGTTCCTTCACGACTTCGGGCTCGCGATCGTCTTCATCACGGTCGTCATCCGGCTCCTCGTCTATCCGCTCTACCGGACGCAGATCCGCTCGCAGCGCGCGATGCAGGAGCTCGCGCCGGCGATGAACGAGCTGAAGAAGAAGTACGGCAAGGATCGCCAACGCTTCGCCGAAGAGCAGATGAAGCTCTACAAGGAGTACGGCGTGAACCCGGCGGCGGGATGCCTCCCGCTCGGCCTGCAGATGCCGATCCTCTTCGCGCTCTACTCGGCGCTTTCGCAGCTCGGATGCGGTCTTGGGAAGGGCGGACAGAACTGCCCGGGGCTCACGCACGACGAGGCCCAGAGCATCCTTGGCTTCCTCTCGTTCATCCCGAACCCGATCCCCGTCGACGGCACCCTCGACACGACCGCGAACTGGCTGCCGTGGCTCACGCGCGGTCTCCAGCACCCGGACCCACTCTTCATCCTCCCGATCTTCGCGGGCGCGGCCCAGCTCGTCGCGTCGGTCATGGCGATGCCGGCGAAGCGAGTCCAGACCGACGACCCCAACGCGAAGATGATGCAGTCGATGGCCTACACGTTCCCGATCATGACCGTCGTGCTCGGCGCGACGTTCCCGGCGGGCCTCACGCTCTACTGGATCTCGACGACGGTGTTCCAGATCGTGCAGCAGTACTTCGTCAGCGGCTGGGGTCAGCTGCCGAAGTACCTGCCGTTCCTGAAGCGCGTGCCGACGCCCGCGGACCGTGAGCTCAAGCGCGGCACGCAGGCAGCGCTCGCGGAGGCGCGCGAGGACATGCAGAAGATGCAAGCGGAGGGACCGGAGGCACCGGAGGGACCCGAGGAGGTCACCGACTTCGCCCCCGGCGAGACACCGCAGCGACGACGCCGAGGGAGGCGGAGGGGGAAGCGATGAGCCCACTGCGTGGCGAGGAGTTCACCGGACGGACCGTCGAGGAGGCGATCGAGCGCGGTCTTCGCGCACTCGGTCGCAAGCGCACCGAGGTCGACATCGAGGTGCTCGAGAAGGGCAAGCCCGCGAACGTCCTCGGCATGGGCGGCGAGGACGCGCGCGTGCTGCTCTCGTTCCAGGAGGAAGCGCAGCCTGATCTCGAGGACGAGCCCGCGATCGACGAGGTGCCCCGCAGGACCGAGGTCGCGCCGCGCGCACCGCGCGAGCGCGACGAGGAAGAGGCGCCGCCGGCGTACGCGGAGGAGCTCGCTCTCGGTGCGACGATCCTGCGCGAGATCCTCGCGGGCATGGGCGTCGAGGCGGAGGTCGACCTCGCCGACGGCGCGGACCAGGAGGGGCTGGACGTGCGGGGCACGGACCTCGGCGCGCTCATCGGGCGCGGCGGCGAGAACCTCATCGCGCTCCAACAGCTCGTGAGCGCGATCACATCGAAGAAGGTCGGCCACAGCGTCCACGTCGCGATCGACATCGAGGGCTACCGCCGGCGTCGTGAGGAGCAGCTGAAGGAGATGGCGCAACGCGTCGCGTCGCGCGTCCGTGCGACGGGGAACGCCGTCACGCTCGAGCCGATGCTCGCGTACGAGCGCCGGATCGTGCATCTGGTCGTCCAATCGCAGCAGGGCCTCAAGACCGAATCGGTCGGCATCGAGCCGAACCGCCGCGTCGTCATCTCGTCGACGCAACCTGGTGCGCGCGGCCCGTTCCGCCAGCGTCCGGCGGGCGGCGGATATCGCCCGCGCGGCGGTGGCTACGGTGGTGGCGGCGGCTACGGCGGCGGCCCGCGGCGCACGTTCGGCGGCCCGCGCCCCGGCGGCTATCGACCGCGACCCGACCGCTGACGCTCGCGGACTAGCGCGACCCGGATCACGTCCACGGCGGCGTCCTGTCCGCGCGTGTCGAACGCGCCGAAATGGGACCTAGGTCACTGCCCGCGGCTACCGCTCTGCGAGTGACAGGGCACTTGGTAGGCCGTTAACTACACGCGGTGACGGACCCCAACTGGATGCCGGCGCGCGTCCGGCGCAATTTCCGTATCGACTTCTTTTCGGCGATCTGTGCCGGCATATTCGGTTCGGTGCTCGTCGCGTTCATGCCGGTGGTCGTCCGCCGCATGGGCGGGACGCCGACGGACGTCGCCATCGTCGTCGGCGCTCCCTTCGCCGGCCATTTCCTCTCGCCGTTCTTCGCGTACCTGCTGGCGCACCTGCGGCCGGTACGTGTCGTCGCGGCGACGTCGACGCTCGCGCGCATCGTCTTCATCGTGAGCGTGCTGCTCGCGACGACCCCGCTCATGCTCGCGCTCTCCACGGTCTCGTTCTGGGTCCTCACGATCTCGAACATCGCCGCCTACACGGCGCTCATGCGCGGCATCTATCCGGATCAGGAGCGCGCGCATGTCATGGGCAAGGTCCGCGTCGGCGCGGCCGTCGCCGGGATCGCATCCGCTGCGATCGCCGGCACGCTCATCGACGCCGTGCCGGCGCAGCTCGTGTTCGCCGCCGCGGCGATCCTCTCGCTTCCGGGCTCGATCGCGTTCTTCCGCATCCAGCACGAAGGGAGCGGCGGCTACGGCACGCGGCGCCCCGCCGCGGACATCGCGCGCGACGTCTGGCGCGACCGCCGCTACCGGATGCTCATGTTCTCGTTCCTCGTGTTCGGATGGGGCAACCTCATGAACTTCGCCGTGTTCCCGATCATGCTCGTCGACCGCTTCGACGCGTCGAACACGTTCATCGGGATCATGGCGGCGGTCCAGTCGGCGACGACGATGGTCTTCTACGTCATCATCGGACGGCTCATCGATCGCGGCTCGTCGCTGCGTCAGACCTTCATCGCGACCCTGCTCATCCTGCTCGTGCCGCTCGGGTATCTCGTGGCGCCGTTCACCGCGCTCCTCATCCCCGTGGCGATCGTCGCGGGGATCACGCAGGCGTCGGGCGATCTCACGTTCTACACGAACGTCGTGCACATGGCGCCGCGAGAGAAGATCGCGGAGTACGCGGCCGCGCAGTCGTTCCTGCTGGGGATCCGCGGCATGCTGGCGCCGTTCGCCGCATCCGCGCTCCTCGGCGTGATGGAGCCGCGCGGCGTGCTCGTCGTCGGCATGACGTTCATGGTCGCCGGCGCCGCGATCATGGCAGGCGTCGTCCGCGGAGCCGATCGTGTGGCGCTCGAGGTCGCGCCGGAGGTCGCGCCGGCCTCCTAGGGCTTCGCGAGGGGGACGCCGTTCGCTCGCATCGCGTCGGCGAAGCGTTGCGCGATCAGCTGATAGCCGTCGTCCGACGGATGGAACCCGTCGGACGACACGGTGATCGTGGAGACGAGCGCGGCGCTGCCGGTGTACAGATCGACGAGGAATGCCCGTCCCGGATGCGCGGCGACGACCGCTGCGATCGCGTCGTTGTATCCCGCGATCGCCTGCGCGAGCGCGGCCTTGTCGGCGTCCTTGTACGCCGGAACGCCGCGCACGTCGGGCACGTTGCCGACGAAGATCTTCGCGTCGGTACCCCCGACGAGCCCATCGACGATCGCGGCGAGCGAGTCCCGGTACGACGCCGGCTGGATCGTGGCGTTCATGTCGTTCACGGCCAACCACACGCTCACGACCGTCGGGCGCTGCGCGACCGCGCCCGGGAGCTGCTGGTCCTTGGCCTGGAGCGCGATCGATCCGGAGACGCCGAGATTCACGTACGCGCTCCCGGGCGGGAGGAGCCGTGCGATGCGCGCCGGCCACGAACCCGTGGCGGGATCGGTCGCACCGACACCGACCGTGTCGGACGCACCGATCGCGACGTAGCGGACCGCGGGTGTGGCCGAGGGTGATGGCGTGCTCGTGGCCCGAACAGTAGAGGTGGGCGCGGTCGGCGTCGGCGTCGCGCGCACGTCGCGCGTCGAGGGCGTCGCGCATGCCGCGGGCACGACCGCGAAAAGGAACAGAAGAGCGGTCCGCATCGTTAGAATTGATGGTGCCTGAAGAAGGCCACGGGGATGCGTGGTTTCGACAGGGCAGGCGACGTGGTCGTCGCGAGCCGAGGATGTCGCTTCACACCTCGTTAATCCGAGCGGCAGCCAGATAACTGGCAACCAGTCTTACGCTCTCGCTGCCTAAGCAGTGAGCGTTCTCCCGGTCTCACCTCCGCGGGCCGGGAAGGACGTCAACAGCGGAGGTGCGTCCCGCGGATCGGCCGGTAGGCGGGATCAAGACAACCGGTCTGGAGGAGCCGAGAGCGCGTCGGTGGGCGCTCGGAGCCTCGAGAACCAAATCACCGACTACGCTCGTAGACGCGGCCAGGTCAAGGGCCTTGGACGGGGAGTTCGACCCTCCCCCATCTCCACAGGGTGCGCACGCGCCATCCGGCTCAGCTATCCGCGAGCGCGGCGCGACCGCTTCGCCAGTTCGTCTCCCGATCCCTGCTGAAGCGCGCCCAATGACCCTCCGCCGGTGTAGGCCAGTCGGCGAACGACATCACGCCGTCGTAGAAGCGCTGCGCGAGCTCGATGCTCGGACGCGCCGATAGCTCGCGCGCGAGCTCCACGAAGCCATCCGGCTTCCGCGGCGCCCGCTCGAGCGCGGCCATGAACTGCTTGCGATTCGGGAACAGCATCCGGTTCTCGGCGAGGATGAGCCGGCCCGCGAACAGCACGAGCTCCACCGCGGTCTCCGCGAGCAGCCACTCCTTCTTCGCGTAGACCGCGTGCTTGAGATACGCGAGGTGGACCGGCAGCTGGCTGACGAAGCTCTTCATCTTCTCGTCACGCTCCGCCTCGGGGTACACGGGGATGCGCGCGAGCACGGATGCGAGGCCAGGGGTCCGCGAGAGCGCGACGATCGCGCCGGTGAAGGCGAAGCGCGCGGGCTCGGGCCCTCGCTCCGCGGTGAGACGGAGCACGTCGATGTCGGTGAACTCGCCGCCGAACGGCACGCGTCCCTCCGCTGCGGCGCCGTGCATCCCGAGCTCGCCGCGCGCCGCGCGCTCCTCGCGCTCTTCTCGTGACAGGACGAAGGCACAGTCGACGTCCGATCCGGCGAGCGCCTCGCCTCGGGCCGTCGACCCGATGACGACGAGCGCCTCGATGCGAGGGTCGTCGGCGCACCGACGCCGCAGCCATTCGATCGTCGCGCGCTGCGGCTCGCGTATGTATTCGGGGAGCTCGATCATCGGCCCGCGCGCGTCGGCCGCGGCGCCGCTAGTCGAACCCGACGACGACGAGCGAGCGGTGATCGTTGCCCTTGCGCTCGTCGACGCGCACGAGCTCGAATCCCATGACCGAGTCGAGGTAATCGCTCACGTCATTCGCGGGATCGTCCGAGGATTCGGCGAGCGCGACGGCCTTGAGCGCCTTCGCGCGCGAGAGGCCGAGCGGAAGGAGCGCGCCGATGAGGGGGATCGGGATCGGGATGCGCACGTTCACCCGCTCCACCTTCTGATGCTTGGTCTCGCGGACGAACACCCGGAACCATACGAACAGCACGCGCCGCACGAACCGCGTCGGTGATGCCGGCGCAAGAGCGCGAACGCTGTCGACGGCCCGGTTCAGCTCGGCGACCGATCGCACGGGCTTCACGACCTCGATGACGCGCGCCGCGACGGGTGCCGGGAGGCGGTCGCTGCTCACCGGGCGAGCATACGGGTCGGGAAAAGCCTCACAGGTCACGTTCGCCGCACCGCCTGTGCCGCTCCCGCGCGAGGAGGTACGCCATGGGCATGGATCCGAAACAGCGGCGGGCGCTCAGCAGCGATCGGGCGAGCGAGGCGGACACGCCGCGCGACACGAGGCGCGAGTCCGCCCGCGCGCAGGAGGCGGAGCCGCCGGGCTCCGAGCGGCGACCTCCGCGGCGCACGACGGTCGGCATGGCCGGCGAGCGCGTGAACCTCGAATCGGATACGCCTGTCGAACGGCTCGCACGCGAGATGGGCGAAGAGCAGATCCGCGAGGTCGGCCGGACCGGAACGCTGCG
The DNA here is from genome assembly GCA_036518215.1 of Candidatus Limnocylindria bacterium. Lineage (GTDB taxonomy): Bacteria > Chloroflexota > Limnocylindria > P2-11E > P2-11E > CF-39. The sequence goes on along the minus strand of DATDNP010000097.1, from coordinate 4,674 downwards.
CGAGCATCGCCGGGAACGGAGCCGCGAAGCTGCGGACGCGGGTGGCGCGCGGCGGGAGAGCCGGCCGCCGGCGACCGCGCCGGCCGAGCCGTTGCCGAGTGCCGATGTGGCGCAGCAGACGCTCTACTCGCGCCGGGAGCACAGCAAGGGCGACGGAAACCTTCCGGCGGCGGAGCCGCATCCGTCGCTCGCGGACGAGAGGCCGCGGGACCGGACGCCACACGACCTTCCGAAGGAGCGCGACGATCGGAGCGCGCCGAAGGGGAACGCGACGCGAGGGCAGGCCGAGCGCAACCCGTCGCTCGAGGCGCGCGATGACTACGACCCCGAGCTGCGGCAGCCCGAGAGCGGCTTCGAGCGCGCGAGCGCGGCGGCGACTCGTCGCGCACGTCCTCGTCGGCCGGCGTCGGGAACGCGTCCGAAGGCGCGTCGCTCGTCCGCGGCGAAGCGCAAGATCACGACTCGCACCGATCCGCGCAGCGGGCGCGCGAAGGCGAACGTTCGCCAGGCCCCGCGGTCCGCGTCGCGGAGCGGCAGACGCGCGGCCGTCGCGCGGAAACCGCAGGTCGGTAGCCGCCGCACGGGGACGGCGCCGCGCGGCGACGCTGTCCCACGAAGCGCCCGAGGGAACGTGAACGCTCGCAAGGCGGCGAAGGCGTCGCGCGCGAGCGCAACGGACCGCCGGAAGCGCGCGAAGCGCGCTAGCTAGCGGCGCCTCTCCTCGCGCGTCGGGCTCCGTCGCGCGTCGGGCACGAGGTGGACCTCGCCGTTCCCGACGTCGATCTGGTCCGCGGCGACGCTCCACGTCGCCTTGCCGCCGATCGGCCCGCCCTCTTCGACGACGATCTCGCGCAGCGTGCCGGTCTGCTCGTCGACGATGACCTCGCGGACGGAGCCGATGACGTCGCCGCGCTCGTCGCGGACGTGCATCCCGTTCGTGATCGCGGGGCGCTCGGGCTCGTTGCTCTCGTTCGCCGGCCGCGTCGTCGACGCGAGCGGGAAGAGGTACGCGGCCGTCGGATAGTCGTACGCGGACGGCGCGAGGAAGCCGTACGGCGGCGGTGCGTACGCGTCGACTGCGTACGGCTCGAGCCTGTCGAGCTCGTCCTTCGTGAGGTCGAGGACGATCTCGTCGCCCTCGCGCGACGCGGCCTCGAGCATCTCGCGCGACACGACGACATCGTGCCCGAGGAGCCCACCCGTGCTCACCACATATTCGTTGATCTCGTTCGAGGCTGGGTCGAGGATCACCCGCTGGACGCTGCCCGCGCGGTGACCGTCCTTCGTCTTGATCTTCGCGTCGAGGTCGATACGCATCGTTCGCCACCTCCCGAACGGAGGCCTTACCGCATGCTTGGTGCCATCAGTGCGCGGAGGCCCCGCCGCGCAGCGCGACGACCACGGCGGCGACCACGATCGCGGCGCCGAGGTACGTCTCGGCAGCGCGCGTCTCTTGGAGGACGAGCGCGCCGAGGATGACCGCGATGACCGGCACGACGACGCCGACGTAGCTCGCGTTCGTGACCGACCAATGCGTCACCAGCCAGGTGAAGATCACGTACGCGCCGAGCGACCCCGCGAGCGTCAGATAGATGACCGGCCAGATCGCCGGGAGCGTCGTCGGGATCGCGCGGTCCTCGCCCAGCAGCACGCTCGCGCTGAGGCAGATGACGGCGCCGGCGGCCGCCCCGACCGAGTTCGTCGCGAACGCCGAGGGCTGCGGGTAGCGCTTGAGAACGATGCTCGAGAGGGACGCGAACGTCGCGGCGAAGAAGACCGCGAGCAGCCCGTTGAACGGCACGTCGAGCTGCGTCTCGCCGGCGAAGATCGTCGCCACGCCCGCGATCGCGACGATGGCCGCGATGACCTTTCGCGCGTTCAGGTGCTCGACGCCGAACGCCGCGGCGAGGAACGCGGTCGAGAGAGGCACGGTCGCATAGAGGACGGCGGCGATGCCGCTCGGGACGACGCGCTCGCCCCAGTAGAGGAGCGCGAGGTTCGCGCCGAAGTTGAGCGCGCCGAAGAGGACCGCGCCGAGGAGCGTCTTGCCGCGAGGCCACGGGTCGCGGCGCACCACCACGATGAGCGCGAGGAGCGGCGCGGCGAGCGTGAGCCGCATGGTCGCCGCCCACTCGGGGGGCAGCGACTGGTTGCCGATGCGGATGGCGAGGAACGTGCTGCCCCAGATGAGGCAGCAAGCGACGAACGCGATGTACTGCATACGTCGCGCACTTTACGGACGCACCCCTTGAACCCGCTACGTCGTTCCGACTACTCTTTCGGTTCCCGAACTATTCGGTCCCCGAAAGGAATTCCGACACATGTCATCCCCGCGTACACCGACAGATGACGACATCGCCCTCGCCGAGGGGCTCTTCGGAGCGATCCAGCTCTTCAAGAGCGTCGCGATGCGCGCCGCGCAGGCGTGCGAGCTCGGGTCGCTCGAGCGGACGGGCTTGCTCTTCCGGCTGAAGGCGGGGCCATGCCGCGCGGGCTGGCTCGCGCAGCACGCGAAGCTCTCACCGTCCGCGATCACGGAGACCGTCGAGGCGCTCGAGCGCGATGGCTTCGTGCGCCGCGAGCAGGATCCGCTCGACCGCCGCGCCGTGCGCGTGGCACTGACGGCGGATGGCCGACGTCACCTCCAGCGTTTCGAGCACGCGGCCGCGGTGGCGCTGGCGGAACGGCTCGCGCCGCTCACCCCGTCGCAACGGCAGCGCATCAACCAGGCATTCAGCGATCTGCGTGAGGTCATCGGGACGACGGACTTCACGACATCTTCACACGCGGACATCACGCTCCGCGCGACCGCCAGAGGTCACAAGGAGGCCCAGAGTGCACGCTGACATGACACGCAACGCCAAGATCTTCGCGACGGTCGGGGTCGGCCTTGCGCTGTTCCTGGCGGCCCTCGATCAGACGATCGTCGGCACCGCTCTTCCGCGCATCGTCGCGGAGCTCAACGGCATCGAGTACTACGCGTGGGTCGTGACGGCCTACATGGTGACGTCGACGACGCTCACGCCGATCGCCGGCAAGCTCGGCGACCTCTTCGGTCGCAAGCCGTTCCTCCTCGCGGGCATGATCGGCTTCGTCGCGGCGTCGGCCCTCTGCGGTCAGGCCCAGGACATGACCGAGCTCGTCGCCTTCCGCGGCCTCCAGGGGGTCTTCGGCGGCGTGCTGTTCGCGAGCGTGTTCGCGACGCTGGCGGACCTGTTCCCGCCGGCGGTGCGCGCGAAGATGCAGGGTCTCTTTGGCGGCATCTTCGGTCTCGCCTCCATCGTCGGTCCCGTGATCGGCGGCTACCTCACCGACAATGTCGGCTGGCGATGGGTCTTCTACGTGAACGTGCCGGTGGGCGCGCTCGCCGTCGCGGTCGTTCTCCTGACCCTCCCGCGGACGAAGCACTCGTCATCGTGGCGTGACATCGACTTCGCGGGCGCGGGCCTGCTCGCGGTCGCCATCGTCCCGATGCTCATCGCGTTCTCGATCACGCGCGATCACGACATCCTTTCGCCCGAGGTCCTTGGGCTGCTCGCGTTCTCGGCGGTCGCGTGGGTCGTGTTCTTCTTCGTCGAGCGACGTGAGGCGCACCCGATGGTCCCCTTCCAGCTGTTCACGAACCGCACCTTCGCGGTCTCGGTGATCGTCGGGTTCCTCGTGTCGTTCGGCATGTTCGGCGCGATCCTCTACGTGTCGCTCATCTACCAGGGCGTGCTCGGCATCCCCGCGACGAACTCCGGGCTGCTCATCACGCCGCTCATGCTCGGCATGGTCGTGTCGAGCATCGTCACCGGTCAGCTCATGGTGCGCATCGCCCGCTACCGCTACATCGGAACGGTCGGTCTCACTGTGATGGTCGGCGGCCTCTACCTGCTCGCGCAGGTCGGCGTCGGATCGCCCGAAAGCGAGGTCGTCCGCGACCTCATCCTCGTCGGGATCGGCATGGGCGTCGCGATGCCGCTCTACGTGAACGCCACGCAGAGCGCGCTCCCGCAGCAGTACGTCGGCGTATCGACCAGCCAGATCCAGTTCTGGCGCAACATCGGCAGCACGGTCGGCGTCGCGATCCTCGGCGCGGTGCTCTCGCACGAGCTGCCGGACAAGATCCAGACGAACATCGCAGCGCTCAACCTGCCGCCGCAGGCGCTCGCCGCGCTCCCGAAGTCGGGCGGCAGTCCCGAGTCGATCTTCGATCCGGCGCGCATCGACGCGCTGCGTGCATCCGTACCGCCGCAGCTCCTGCCCCTCATCGACCAGGTCCTGACGGCCGTGCGCTCGGCGCTCGCCGCGGCCACGCACGACGTGTTCATATACGCGGCCGCCGTGGTCGCGCTCGGCGTGGTCGCCTCGGTGTTCCTCAAGGACGTGCCGCTGCGCGGTCACTCGCCACGTGAGGTGCAGGAGATCCGCGACGCCGAAGCCCGCGAGGAAGTGCCCGCCTTCGGGAAGTGATCAGGACGTGCGAGGGACGCGGCGTCTGACCGCCGCGTCCATCTCGCGCGTCGCTTCGCGCTCCTTGATCGATTCGCGTTTCTCGTAACGGCGCTTGCCGCGGCCGAGCGCCAGCTCGACCTTCGCGCGACCCTGCTTCGTGTACATCCGCAGCGGCACCACGGTGTAGCCGCGCTGGGCCGACGCGCGCGCGAGGAAGTCGATCTCGCTCTTGTGCAG
>DATDNP010000096.1:0-19075 GCA_036518215.1 Candidatus Limnocylindria bacterium | reverse complement strand
CACGCCCTCGGGCGCCGCGATGATCCCGACGTACTTCGTCCGCTTCGCGCCCCAGCGCTTCAGGATGTCGATCGTCGCGACGGCGGAGCCGCCGGTCGCGAGCATCGGGTCGAGGACGAGGCACACCGTCACCGTCGCCTCGGACGGGAGCTTGTTGTAGTACTCGATCGGCCGCAGCGTGCGCTCGTCGCGGAAGAGGCCGATGTGCCACACCTGCGCGTCGGGCATGAGCTCCAGGGCGGCCTCGACCATGCCGATACCCGCGCGAAGCACGGGGATGAGTCCGATGGGCTCGGCGAGCTTCACGCCCTTCGCCGGCGCGAGCGGCGTTCGCACCTGCGTCTCCTGCATCGGCAGATCCGCGGTCGCTTCATACAGGAGGAGCGTCGCGATCTCGCCGACGAGCGCGCGGAAGTCACGCGGGTTCGTGCGCTCGTCGCGGAGACGCGTCACCTTCTCCCGCACGAGCGGATGCTGCGAGACGTGGAGCTGGGGCGTGCTCAGTGGGCGGCCGCTCCCGCGCTCATTGCCGGGCGCGCCGCACCCTCCCACTCCCGCGCCGAGGCGAGCAGGAGATCGAGATCGATCTCGGGATACACCGGGTATCGCCCGAGCAGCGCGCCGATGCGCTCGCGCGCCGCTTCCGCCGCGGCCTTGCCGGTCTCGAACCGCGCGCGGCTCGGCTGCCCGGCCTCGGGACCCTTCTGCATCACGGTCGCCTTCGTGTTCGAGAGCACGAGCTTGAAGACGGCCGCGATCTCCTTCATGTCCGACGGCGTCATCCCGAGCGTCGTCACCGCCGGCGTGCCGACCCGGAGGCCGCTCGTGTACCACGGTCCGTTCGCGTCGAACGGCACGGCGTTGCGGTTCAGCGTCATGTGGCATGCGCGGATGGCCGACTCGGCCTGACGACCCGTGAGGCCGAAGCTCCTGTGCACGTCGAGGAGCATGAGGTGGTTGTCCGTGCCGCCGGTGAGCACGTCGATGCCCTCCGATAGGAACGCGTCGGCGAGCGCCTGCGAGTTCTGCACGATGCGATGCGCGTAGTCCTTGAAGCTCGGCTGGCTCGCCTCGCGCAGCGCGACCGCCTTCGCCGCGAGGACGTGCGGCAACGGGCCGCCGAGGATGATCGGGCAGCCCTTGTCGACGGCCTCGGTGAATTCGGACGTGCAGAGGATCATCCCGCCGCGCGGCCCGCGGAGCGTCTTGTGCGTCGTCGTCGTGACGACGTGCGCGAACGGCACCGGGTCGTAGTCGCCCTCGAACACATCGCCCGCGACGAGCCCGGCGAAGTGCGCCATGTCGACCATGAGCACCGCGCCGACCTCGTCGGCGATCTCGCGGAGCTTCGCGAAGTCGATCTTGCGCGAGTAGGCGCTGTAGCCCGCGAGGAGGACGAGCGGCTTGATCTCACGTGCCTGACGGCGGATCTCATCGAGGTCGAGCAGCATCGTCTCGCGGTCGACCGTGTACGTGTACGCGTCGAACAGCTGGCTCGAGTAGTTGTGACGGTACCCGTGCGTGAGGTGGCCGCCGGAGTAGTAGTCGAGCCCGAGGAGGCGCTGGCTGTGCGTCGCCTCGCGGATCGTGTTCCAGTCGGTGCGCGCGACCTTCGAGGGGTCTTCAATGCCGAGCTTTTCGAGCATCTTCGTCTCGACGCGCGTCGTGAGGATCGCGAGGTACGCGAGGAGGTTCGCGTCGGCCCCCGAGTGCGGCTGCACGTACGCGTGCTCCGCGCCGAAGAGCTCGCACGCGAGGCGCGCGCCTTCGCTCTCGACATCGTCCACGTTCTCGCACCCGGCGTAGAAGCGGTGCGCGGGGAAGCCCTCCGCGTACTTATCGGTGAAGAGCGTGCCTTGCGCGAACTGCGTGGCGAGCGAGCAGTAGTTCTCGCTCGCGATGAGCTTCAGGTTCGTGCGCTGGTCGCGGAACTCGTGCACGACGGCCGCGGCGACGCTCGGCGCCACGGTCGCGACGTGATCGAGCATCGCGTACATCGCGGTGGGCGCCGGGTCGGGCGCGCGACCGCCGAGGCCCCCGAGGTACTGAGACAGGCTGCTCATGTAACACCCCTTCGGACGCCCTGCGTCGAGTCCGCCGTCGTCATCGGCCGCGGCTCCATGGCCTCGATCTGCTTGCGCCGCCGTTCGTGGCGGCCTCCGAGCACGGTCGCGTCGAGGAACGCGTCAGCGATCGCCTTCGCGAGCTCGTCGCCAATGACGCGCTCGCCCAGCGTGAGGAAGTTCACGTCGACGTGCGAGACACCGTCGCGCGCCGACCACTCGTTCTCGGCGACCGTCGCGCGAACGCCGGCGATCTTGTTCGCCGCGATCGCCGGGCCGATGCCCGAGCCGCAGCAGAAGATCGCGCGCTCGAACTCGCCGCGCACCAGCGCCTCGGCGAGCACGCGCGTGATGAGCGGGTAATCGTCGTCTGGATCAGGCGGCGGGCCGTACAGCCGGACGTCATGGCCGCGCTCGCGCAGGTGCTTCTCTAGGGACGCCTTGAGCACCTGACCCGCGTGGTCCGCGGCGAGCCCGACCCTCATGTCGGCTTCGCCGCCATGAGAGACACTTCCTCTTGTCGCAGGGGCTGCGCCCCTGCCACCCCCATCATGCCGCCTGCGCCTTTCGCACGGTTTCTTCGATGTCGCGCGTGCTGACGGCGCCCTCACGAAGGATCTTCACTTGTTCCGTCGTGCAGTCGACGACGGTGGACGGCACGCCGCCACCGACCGGGCCGCCGTCGAGCACGAGCGCGATACGACCGTCGAGCTGGTCGACGACCTCCTGCGCCGTCTTCGCGTCGGGCTGACCGGAGCGGTTCGCGCTCGTCACCGGCAGGCCGCCGCCGCTCGCGGCGATGAGCCGCCGCGCGACGGCGTTGTCGGGAACGCGGAAGGCGATCGTGCCGCGTCGCGGCGCGACGAGAACGAGCGTGAGCGGGCCCGGCCAGAACCGCGCCGCGAGCGCTCGGGCCGCGGGCGTGACGAGCGCGGAGGCCTCGAGATTCGTCGCGTCGGAGAGCAGCACGGGGATGCGCTTCTCCTTCGGGCGGTCCTTCGCGACGTAGAGCTTGCGGACGTGGTCGTGCCCGGCCGCGAGGCCGTACACCGTGTCCGTCGGAAAGGCGACGAGCTCGCCGCGCGCCAGCGCGGCCGCCGCCTCCTCCACCGCCCCAGGCGCGTCCGCCTGGAGGAGGCGTGTCTTCACGGGGTCGATGATAGGCGCGACGCCGTAGCGGCGAGCCTGTGCGCGCGTTCATCCCCACGGAAAGGGAAGGGCCCATGGGGAGCATCGTCGGCGCACTCACGCACAGAGACCCCGTCCGCCGCGCCATCACCGCCAGCGCGATCGCGCTGGTCCTCTGGTTCGGCGCGTGGACGATCAGCTACCTCGTCCTCGCCGAAGGCGTCCTCCGCGACGCGATGTCCTCGCGCGTACCGGACGGGATCCTCCAGTCGCCCGACAGCCTCGCGCAGACCATCTTCACCTGGAACCTCGTCTTCGGCGTCGGGTCGATCGTGCTGGGCAGCTTCTTCGCCATCGGGCCGCTGTCGCTCGGCTACTTCGCGCCATGGTGGTGGGCCCTCGGCTACGGTGTCGCCCTCGGGACGAACTCGTTCGTCATCACGGTCCCCGGCAAGATCGCGCCGCGGATCGACATGCTCTGGGAGCACATCGGCGCCCCCGAGATCCTCGGCTACCTCCTCGTCGCCGCGGCGCTCGCGAACATCCACATCTGGCGGCAGCGCCGCCTGCGCGACTGGAAGCTCGCGCAGGTGCGGCGCATCGCCGATATCCGGCTGCATTGGAGCGAGCTCGCGTGCTTCGCCGCGGCGCTCCTCGTGCTCGCGTGGACCGCGCACACCGAGGCCGCCGGCGTCCTCGCCTTCATCAAATAGGGCGCTTCGCGCCTTCGACGACGCGATCGTTCCCCGCGAGGTCCCGCGCGACCCGTGCTCGCAGCCCCTGCTGCTCGAGCAGGGCCGCGATGAGCGCGGCCTGAGGCGGATCGCATTCGAAGAACGCCGCACCTTCGGGCGCGAGCACGCGACGGAGATCGCCGATGCACCGCCGCACGAGGTCGAGCCCATCGGAGCCCGCGACGACCGCGACGTTCGGCTCGAACGCCAGGGACGTGCGCTCGCCGCGCAGGTCTCCGAGCGCGTCCGCACGGAGATACGGGAGATTCGCGCACACCACGTCGACCTGCTCGTCGACCGGCGCGAGGAGGTCGCCCTGGCGCAGCTCGACGCGCTCCCCCACGCCGAGCGCGAGCGCGTTCGCGGCCGCGACCGCGAGGGCGTCCGCCGAGACATCCGTCGCGATGACGCGCGCGCGGCGCTCGTGCAGGGCGATCGAACAGGCGATCGCCCCCGACCCCGTCCCCACGTCGACGACTGTGAGCGGCCGCCCCGCGATGAAGCGCCGCGCCTCCTCCACGAGCGTCTCGGTCTCGGGACGCGGGATGAGCACGCGGCGATCGACCCGAAAACGCTGCCCGTAGAACTCCTTGAAGCCGCGCAGGTACGCGACGGGCTCGCCAGCGTGCCGCCGCTCGACGAGAGCGGCGAAGTGCCCCTCGGTCTCGGGCGAAAGTGGGCGCTCGGGATGCGCGAACAGCTGTTCCTTCCCGACGCCGAGCGCGAACGCGAGGAGCACGTCGGCATCGAGCGCGGCGGTCGCGGGATCGGCGCCGGTGCGCAGGCGGTCGGCGGCGGACCGGCGCGCCTCACCCCACGTCGTCACGACCGAAGTATCGTCGCCGGATGCCGGTCCACCACGAAGAGCTCTCGGTCCGGACGGCGACACGCGAGACGACGAGCGACATCACCGCGCGTGTACGCGCGGCGGTCACGCGCTCGAAGATCCGCGAGGGCATCTGCGCGCTGTCGTCACTGCACACGACCGCCGCGTTGTTCGTGAACGAGAACGCCGACCCCGATGTGCGGCGCGACCTCGTGTCACATCTCGCAAAGCTTGTCCCGCGCGACGACGAGTTCCGTCACGCCGAGGGAAATGCCGACGCGCATATCAAGAGTGTGTTCACTGGCCACGATGTGACGTTGTCCGTGCGCGACGGCGAGCTCGTCCTCGGCGAATGGCAGGGCATCTATCTCGCGGAGTTCGATGGACCGCGCGAACGTCACGTCACCGTTACTGTCATCGGCGATTAGCGCGTCGTACCATTGCCCAGCCGCCCGCAGGGGATGGCAAGGGGAGAGGGCATCAGCACCACGCTGACCATGACGCGGCTGCCTCGCGTGACCGCGCCCGATGCGGAGCGCGCACTCCGCACCGCGCTCTCGCGGGGTGGTGATTGGGCGGAGCTCTTCTGGGAGCGACACGAGACGCTTCAGCTCGTCCTCGACGACGGGCGCGTCGAAGATGCGATCACCGGCGTCGACCAGGGCGCGGGCATCCGTGTGACGAACGGCGATCGCACGACGTACGCGAACGGGAACGTGAGCGACGTCGACGACGTCATCGCGCTCGCGGGCCGTGCCGCGTCGAGCGTCGTCGACGCGGAGATGCACGACGTCCCGCGGCTCTCGCCGGATGCGCTGGCGCGTACGCACGAGGTCGCGATCGACCCGCGCAGCGTGCCGGTGGAGCGGAAGGTCGGCCTCCTGCGCCTCGCGAACGAGGTCGCACGCTCGGTCGATCCACGAGTGACCCAGGTGACGGTCTCCTACTCGGAGAGCGTGCAGGACGTCGTCGTGTCGAACAGCGATGGGCTCCATCGCACGGACACACGCGTGCGCTTGAACCTCGCCCTCAATGTCGTCGCGAAGCAGGGTGACGTGCTCGAATCGGGCTTCGAGGCGCTGCGGGGCACGCGCGGGTTCGAGATGCTCGACGAGGACACCGTACGCGAGACGGCGACGATCGCGGCACGCCGGGCGGTCCTGAACGTCGGCGCGCAGCCCGCGCCCGCGGGGACCTACACGGTCGTGCTCTCGAGCGAGGCGGGCGGCACGCTCATCCACGAATCGGTGGGGCACGGCCTGGAGGCCGACCTGAATCTGAAGGGGCTGTCGGTGTACTCGGGCCGGATCGGCGAGAAGGTCGCGAGCGAGCTCATCACGGTCGTCGACGACGGGCGCGATCCGGGTCAGCGCGGCACGGCGGCGATGGACGACGAGGGCACCGAGACGCATCGGACGGTCCTCATCGAGAACGGCGTGCTCAAGACGTATCTCTCCGACCGCAAGCACGCGGCGACGCTCGGCATCGCGCGGAGCGGCAACGCGCGCCGCGAATCGTTCCGGCACCTGCCGATCTGCCGCATGACGAACACGATGATCGAGCGCGGTGCGTCCGACCCCGACGAGATCCTGCGCTCGGTGAAGGACGGCGTCTTCGTGAAGAAGATGGGCGGCGGCCAGGTGGACGTCGTGTCGGGCAACTTCGCGTTCGAGATCAGCGAGTGCTACCGCATCCGCGACGGCAAGCTCGCGGAGCCGCTCCGCGGCGCGACGCTCGTCGGGCAGGGCCCGAAGCTCATGAGCGAGATCGACATGGTCGGATGGGACCTCGGGTATTCGACCGGCACGTGCGGGAAGGACGGCCAGGGCGCGCCGGTCGCCGACGCGCAGCCCACCCTCCGCATCCCGTCCGTGGTCGTCGGGGGCAAGTTGACATGAGGCGATTCCGTCTGGAGCCGAGCGAGGAGCGGCTTTGCCGCGACGAGCGAGTCCTACTCGCGAGTGACAACGAGCGTTTGAGCGAGCAAGTGAGGCGCGCAGCGTGAGCGCGCGCCTCACGAACGACGAGGTCATCGACCGCGCCCTCGAGGCGTTGCGCGCCGGTGGCGTGCGCGCGGCCGAGGTCTTCCTGCGCGACGCGCAGTCCGGCTCGGTCGAGACGAAGGACGGCGCGATCGAGAACGTCATCGCGCGCGGGGAGCGTGGCGTCGGCGTGCGGGTGCTCGACGCTCAGCGGATGGGTTTCGCGCACTCGTCGGACCTCACGGCCAGCGGCATCGAGACCTGTGTCGAGCAGGCGCGGCGCATGGCGACGATCACCGAGCCCGATGCCGATCTCGCGATCGCGAGCACGCCCGTAGCGGCGACGGATCTCTCGATCTATCAGGCCGGTCTTGAGGAGCGCCCGCTCGCGCAGCGCGGCGCGATCGCGCTCGACGTCGAGCGCGCGGCGCGCGAGGCGGATCCGCGCGTCACGCATTTCCGAAAGACCTCGTACACCGACGCCGAGGTGACGACGACGATCGCGACGACGACGGGGCTTCGCGCCACGTATCGCGAGAGCTACTGCGGCGCGATGACGAGCCCCGTCGCGACGAGCGGATCAGAGCGACAGATCGGCTACCACGGCGAGGCTGCTCGCCGCCGCGCGGACCTCGACGCGACGCGCATCGGAGCGCGCGCCGCGCAGCGAGCGACCGCGAAGCTGGGCGCGCGCGCATTCGCAACGCAGAAGCTGCCGGTGGTCCTCGACCCGTGGATGGCGATGGACCTGCTCGCGGCGATCTCCCCGCTCTTCTCCGCCGACAACGTGTTGAAGAAGCGCAGTCTCTTCGCCGGCAAGATCGGCGAACGTGTCGCGAGCGATCGCATCACGATCGTCGACGACGCGCGGCGTCCGGCGGGGCTGCGGAGCGCGCCGTTCGACGGCGAGGGCATCGCGACCACGACGCGCACGCTGGTCGAGCGCGGCGTGCTGCGGGGCTACCTCACGAATCTCAAGACGGCGCGGAAGCTCGGCGGCGCGTCCACCGGGAACGCGCGGCGCGGCTCATATGCCTCGCCCAGCCGGATCGGTCCGTCGAATCTCCTCGTCCAGGCCGGCACCGACGACCCCGCGAAGCTCGTCGCATCGCTGGACCGCGCGCTCTCGATCACGTCGCTCCTGAACCTCCACACGATCGATCCGATCTCCGGCGAGTTCTCGCTCGGCGCGACCGCGACTTACCTGGAGCGCGGCGCAGCGCAGTACCCGGTCCAGGGCATCACGATCGCGGGGAATCTCACCCACCTGCTCGCGTCCGTGACGGGCGTCGGGAGCGATCTCGTCTTCGGCGCGAGCGGCATCGGAAGCCCGACGCTCGTCATCGCCGAGCTCTCGATCGGGGGCACCTGATGCCCTGGCGTCAGCTCCTGCACGGCGATCCCGTCCCATGGCTCCTCGAGCGCTCGGAGGCCGCCGTGCGCGCGCTCACGCTGCGGCAGATCCTCGATCGCGGGCCACGCGACGCGGAGCTGCGCGAGGCACAGCAGCGCGCGATGAGCTCGCCGCCCATCTCCACGATCCTCAAGCGCCAGCGCGCCGACGGATCGTGGCCGGGGCCGAACATCTACCAGCCGAAGTACCAGGGCACGCACTGGTCGAACCTGCTGCTCATCGAGTACGGCGCCGATCCGAACGACGCGAAGATCCGGCGCGCGGCGCGACACGTCCTCGATGACATCAACGATCCCGACAAGAACGGGATGAGCTGGGTCTTCGCGCGCGACCACGGCGGATCGTGTTTCGTGGGGAACGTCGTCCGCTATGTCTCGCTCGCGGGGTACGGCGCGGACGCCCGCGTCGAGCCGCTCGTCGAGCGCCTCGTGCGCGAGTCGAAGAAGTACGACGCCGCCTGCACGATCAACGGCGACGACCCGTGCGCGTGGGGATACGCGCGCCTCATCTGGGGTCTCGCCGCGCTCCCGGAGTCCGCGCGCACGCGCGAGGTGGAGCGCACGCTACGGCGCGGCGTGGAGTTCCTGCTGTCGTACAAGCTCGAGCGTGGCCGCTACCCGACGGCGACCGAGCCGAGCTACCTGTGGCGCCAGCTGTCGTTCCCGCTCTTCTATCAGGCCGACGTCCTCTTCGTGCTTCGCGCCATCGACGCGGCCGGCGCGATCGAGGACCCGCGGACCGGGCCGGCGATCGCGTGGCTCCTCGCGCGTCAGGACACCCGCGGCAGGTGGGCCGGTCGCGCGCCGTACGCGGACCGCATGCCATCGCGCATCGACGCGTCGAAGTGGGTGACGCTGCAGGTGCTCACGATCCTCAAGCACGCGTTCCCGCCGAGCGAGAGCGGCGGCGATTAGCGGCCGTCTCGCATACGCTTCGAGCGTGGCTCGAAGCCGCGTCCTGAAGGACATCCCTCCGCTCCGTTTCGGTGAAGGCCGCGACTGCACGCTGCCGGCGTGTCTCGCGATCGCGACGGGCGCGGAATACGACTGGGTCATGGGCGTGTCGTCCGCGGCGTTCGCGACGACGATCGACCCCGAGACGTGGGACCCGCTCGCCGCCGCGCCGCTCGACGACGAGACGCTCGCGCGCGGCGCGCGCGCCGGTGGCGCGAAGCCGGACGTCGTCGGTCCTCCGTTCGATGACGAGATGAAGGAGCTCGTGCTCGACCGCGTCGCCGAAGCGATCGACGCGAAGCAGCCTCCGCTCGTGAAGGGCATCGCCGGCCCGCCCGAGTACGGGCTCATCGTCGGCTACGACGACACGGGGCCGTCGTTCCTCGCGCGGACGTTCTTCGACAGGACGGACAAGCCGACGAAGGTCGACTGGTCCGCGTTCGAGGACGCCGAGCACGGTCTCGTCGCATTCCTCGACAGGATCGGCGGCCTCGACCGCGCGCAGCTCGCGCGCGACGGCGTGCGAGGGGCGGTCGCATCCGCCGGCGCGACGCGCGACGCGCTCGCGTCGTGGCTCGCGGGCCTGCGCGACGACGCGCGCTGGTCGGATACGAAGCACGCCGGCGCGGCGGCGTTCGCGGATCACGCGATGCGCACGATCCACGTCGACAAGCGGCGCGCGGCCGCACGATTCCTGCGCGGGGCGCGCGCGCTCTTCCCGAACGCGCCCGGGGCCGACCTGCTGCGTGCCGCCGAGTCGTACGGGTACAGCGCCGACGCAGCGGCGAAGATCGGCGCGGGCCCCTTCGACGCGTCGGTCGCGATGCGATTCCTCGACGCGGGCCACCGGCGCGCGTGGGCCAAGCAGCTGGAGGCCATCATCGGGCACGAGCGCGAGGCGCAGGAGGCGCTCGCGACGGCGGAAGGAGCGATGCGCTGAACGATCTGGTTGCCGCGGCGATCCTCGGTCTCGTGCAGGGGCTCTCGGAGTTCCTGCCGGTGAGCTCGACGGCTCATCTCATCCTCGTCTCGCAGGCGCTCGGTCTCGATCCGGACCGCTTCGGGCTCTCGTTCGACGTCGCGCTGCATCTCGGGACCGCGCTCGCGGTGCTCCTGTACTTCGCGCGGACGTGGATAGGCCTCATCGTCGACGTGATCCGCGGGCGCTGGCACGTGCCGCTCCTCATCATCATCGGCACGCTCCCTGCCGCGATCGCGGGCGTGCTCTTCGAGAGCACGGTCTCGACGACGCTGCGCTCGGCGTGGTGGATCGTCCTCGGGCTCGTCGTCGGGTCGCTCATCATCGTCCTCGCCGAACGCGTCGCGACACAGCGGCGTCAGGTCGGCTCGCTGGGCATCGGCGACGCGATCCTCATCGGCGCGGCGCAGGCGATCGCGCTCCTGCCCGGGATCAGCCGCTCCGGCATCACGATCTCCACCGGTCTCTTCCGCGACCTCACGCGCGAGGAGGCCACGCGGTTCTCGTTCCTCCTCGCGACGCCGGTCATCCTCGGCGCCGGCCTGAAGACGCTGCTCGACGCGCGGAAGGCGCAGGCGCTGTTCGATCAGCCCACCGTGCTCGCCGTCGGATTCGTCGTCGCGTTCCTCTCCGGCATCGCCGCGGTCGCGTTCCTCCTGCGCTTCCTGCGCAGCCATTCGCTGAACTGGTTCGTCGCCTATCGACTGCTGCTCGCAGCCGCGGTGCTGGTCACGCTGTTGCTCGGCTATCCCGTCTAGCATTCGACGCGATGGACCTCGGTCTCGCCGGCAAGACCGCGCTCGTCGCGGCGGCGTCGAAGGGCCTCGGACGCGCGGTCGCCGAGGCGTTCGCGCGTGAGGGCGCGAACGTCGCGATGTGCAGCCGCGACGAGGAGAGCATCGAGCGGGCCGCCGAGGAGATCGCGCGCGGCACGAAAGCGCAGGTGCTCCCGATCGCCGCCGATCTGTCGACGCGCGAGGGCTGCGAGACGTTCATCCAGAGCGCCGTCGCGAGATTCGGGAGCATCGACGCGCTGTACGTGAACGCCGGCGGGCCGCCCACCGGACGGTTCGACGATCTCGACGACGCCGCGTGGGAGAAGGCCTTCGAGCTCACGCTCATGTCGGCGGTCCGCCTCACACGCCTCGCGCTGCCGCAGATGCGTACACAGAAGGGCGGCTCGATCGTGTACTCGACCTCGACGACGCTGAAGCAGCCGACGCAGTACCTCACGCTCATCCTGTCGAACGCGCTCCGCGCATCGGTGCACGGGATGGCGAAGACGATCTCGGCCGAGCTCGCGAAGGACGGTATCCGCGTGAACGCTGTGCAGCCCGGCCGCATCGCGACCGAGCGCGTCGCGCAGATCGACGCGGACCTCGCGAAGCGCCAGGGCACGACCGCGGAGGCCGTGCGCAAGCGCTACGAGGAGACGGTCATCCCGCTCGGCCGATACGGCCGCCCCGAGGAGTTCGCCGCCGCGGTCGTGTTCATCGCATCGCCGCGCGCGTCGTACATCACCGGAGTCTCGCTCCAGGTCGACGGCGGCATGCTCCCGAACGTCTTCTGATCCCGTGATCGTCACCGAGCGGCTGCGTCCCGAGGTCTTCCGGCTCCCCGTCGAGAAGATCCGTGCGGGCTACAAATCCGACATCTACTTCGCCCGGACGAAGCTCATCCTCGAGCGCGACGAACGGAAGGACCGCGTCACGATGCAGATCTTCCAGAAGCATCCGAGCGCGGTCATCGTCGGGACGGATCAAACGCTCGCGCTGCTCCACGTCGGCTCCGGCACGTACCGCGATCGCGCGCGCTCCGAGAGCCTGTTCCTTCGGTACCTCGCCGCGGAGCGCCGTCTGTACGCGCGGTGGCTCGAGCTGCCCGCGCTCTCGTGGGACGAGTACGCCCCGATCGCACGCGAGGTGTTCGACCTCTCGCACGAGCTCGCGTCGCTGTGGGAGCCCGCGTGGCGCGACCTCCGCGTCGAATCCCTCTACGACGGCGAGGTCGCCGGCACGAACGAGCCCGTCATGCGCATCGAGGGCGAGTACGCCGCGTTCGCGCACCTCGAGACCCTCTATCTCGGCGCGCTCGCGGAGGGCTCCCGGGTCGCGACGAACACCCGCGACGTCGTGGCCGCGGCGCACGGCAAGCCGGTGATCATGTTCGGCGCGCGGCACGAGGCGCACGAGGCGCAGGCGAGCTCCGGTTACGCCGCCTACGTCGGCGGCGCCATCGGTGTCTCGACCGACGAGCAGGGCGAATGGTGGGGCTCGCGCGGCCTCGGCACCGTCCCGCACGCGCTCATCGCGGTGTACGGCGGCGACACGACCGTCGCGACGCTGAAGTTCGACGAGTACATGAACCGCGCACCCGACGGCGTCGGCCATCTCACGGCGAAGGGCACCCCCGAGGGCCACGTGAACGTGACCTCGCTCGTCGACTTCCACAACGACGTCGTGAACACGTCGCTCGGCGTCGCGCATGCGCTCGGGCAGCGGCTCTGGGGCGTGCGCGTCGACACGAGCGAGTCGCTCGTCGACAAGGCGGTCCTCGACGAGCTCCGGAAGCGCGACGGCGTCGCCGCCTCCGACGACCTGCGCGGCGTCACGCCGCGCCTCGTGGAGCTGCTCCGCAGGGCGCTCGACGACGCCGGGTACGGGCACGTCCGCATCGTCGCGTCCGGCGGATTCGACGCGGCGAAGATCCGGCGCTTCGAGGAGCTCGGCGTTCCGGTGGACGTGTACGGCGTCGGATCCGCGCTCGTGCACGGATCCGGATTCGACCACACCGCGGACATCGTCCGCGTGAACGGCAAGGACCTCGCGAAGACCGGCCGCCGCTACGTGCCGAGCGACCGACTCCACGTCGTCGACTGGAACGCGCTCACCGGACCGCTCGCGCCGAGCCGCGCCGGGTAGTGGGACCGCTCGAGCTCATCACGCTCGTCCTCGGCCTCGGCGTCGCGGGACTCGCGAAGGGGATGTCGGGGATGGGCCTGCCACTCATCGCGACACCGATCCTCGCGGGCGTGTTCGGACCGAAGATCGCGGTCACGGTCGTCACGATCCCGATCTTCGTTTCGAACTCGCTGCTGCTCACGCAGGGGTTCCGAAAGCGGGGGCTCCTCACCGGCGTCGTCCAGTTCATCGTCGCATCGATGATCGGCACGGCGATCGGCACGCTCCTCCTCGCGCGCCTCGACGAGCGCGCGTTCGCGATCCTCATCACGGCGATGGTCGTCGTGTTCCTCGCGCGCGGCGACCGGCTCCTGGGCGACGACCCGCAGGCCCTCCGCGCGCGCATCCTCGGTCCGTTCGTGTGCTTCGTCGGCGGGATCCTCCAGGGCACGACCTCCATCGCGAGCCCGCTCGTCGGCTCGTACTTCCACGCGCAGCGACTGCCGCCGGCCGACTTCGTCTTCATCCTCGCGGCGATCTTCGAGCTGAACAGCGTCGTGCAGTTCGTGGGCTATTCGCTCCAAGGGCTGTATACGCCGGAGGTGATAGCGATCGGACTCGTCGCGGTGGTGCCGACGCTCGTCGCGCTCGCCGTCGGCATCTATCTGCGCGGACGCCTCGACGCCGTGTGGTTCCGGCGCCTCATCATCGCGCTCCTCGTGATCTCCGTCGTGAACCTCCTCTGGAGGACGTTCGCCGCGTAGACTCGACCTCAGGGGAAGCGTTGGAAGTCGTACCTGGCGTTCACACGATCCGCATGATCGGATCGAACTCGTTCCTCATCGCCGAGGACGAGCTCACGCTCGTCGACTGCGGGCATGTCGGCTCCATCCGTCTCCTGCGCGGGCAGCTCGCCCGCATCGGTCGCGACATCCACGAGATCACCCGCATCGTGTGCACGCACGGCCACCCCGACCACATCGGCGGTGCGCATGAGATCGCGCATGCGACGGGCGCGCCGGTCCACATGCATCCCGCGGACGAGGAGCGTCTCCGGATCCGCTTCCGCGACGTGTTCTCCGGACGACCCGCTCCCGGCGCGATCGTCGCGTACCTCACGCCGCTGCCGAAGCACGTCGTGCCGGTCGACGAGGGGACGGTGATCCCGGTGATCGGCGGTCTCCGCGTCATCCACACGCCGGGACACACGCCGGGCAGCATCTGCCTCTACTCGCCAGAGCGCCGTGTCGTGATCGTCGGCGACATCCTCCAGCGCCGGCGCGGGGAGCTCGCGTTCCCGAACCACGTGTGGAGCGACGACATGGGGCTCGCGCGCCAGTCGATCGCTCGCATCGCCGAACTCGACGTAGACACGATCTTGTTCTCTCATTTCCCTGCGCTGCACGAGGGCGCGCAGGATGCGCTGCGGAGGTTGGCCTCGTGATCGAGACGCTGAACGACATCCTCGAGGAGTCGGCCCGCACCTATCCCGACAAGGACGCGCTCATCATCAAGCCGGGCTTCCGCACGCGTGGATGGACGTATCGCGACCTCGCGGCCGTCGTCCCCTGCGTCGCGCGCGTGCTCGCCGACGTCGGCATCCGGAAGGGCGATCGCGTGCTCACGTTCGGGGTGAACCGGCCCGAGTACGGGATCGCGATGCTCGCGGCGCTTCGTGCGGGTGCGGTGCTCGTGCCGCTCGACGTGAACTCGACGACCGAGTTCCTCACGAAGATCGCCCGCGCGACGCGCGCGACCGCCGTGCTCGTCACGGCGCAGACGAAGGCGCGCGCGCTGCCGCTCGGGATCCCGGTGCTCGAGATGGAGCTGCTCCCCGACCTCGCGCGCGGCAAGCCGCCGCTGCCGAAGCCGGACACGAAGCCGGACGACCTCGCGGAGGTGATGTTCACCTCGGGGACGACCGGCGAGCCGAAGGGAACGATGCTCACGCATCGCAACCTGCTCTCGAGCGCGGTCGCGTGCACGCAGGTCTTCCCCATCGGCCCGAGCCAGCGTCTGCTCTCCTTCATCCCGCTCTCGCACATCTTCGAGCAGGGTCCGGGCTTCTGGTGCGTCCTCATCGCCGGCGCATCCGTCGTCTACCCGACGAGCCGTCAGACGGCGGTCGTACGGCGCACGTTCAAGGAGCGCCAGGTGACGATGGTCCTCGTCACGCCGGCGCTCATCCGGTCGCTCTTCATCGGGATCGAGCGCGCCGCACAGCAGCGCGGTCAGGGCGAGCTGTTCGCCCGGCTCCGGAGGATCGGCCGGCGCCTGCCGATCCCGCTGCGGCGGCTGCTCTTCACGAACGTGCACTCGCAGTTCGGCGGGAAGTTCCGCTACGTCGCGTCGGGTGGCGCGGCGCTCGACCCCGCGCTGGGCGAGGCGTTCCTCGACCTCGGGATCGAGATCCTCCAGGGATACGGACTGTCCGAGACCTCGCCCGCGCTCACCTTCAATCGCATCGGCCACAACCGCTTTGGCTCGGTCGGGGTGCCCGTGCCGGGCGTCGAGATCCGCATCGCCGAGGACGGCGAGGTGCTCGCGCGCGGACCGAACGTGTTCAAGGGGTACTGGGAGAACGAGGAGGCGACGTGCGCCGCCTTCGACGGCGAGTGGTTCAAGACGGGCGACCTCGGGAAGATCGACGAGGACGGCTTCCTGTGGCTGCACGGCCGCAAGAAGGACATGATCGCGCTCCCCGACGGGCTCAAGGTGTACCCCGAGGACATCGAGAACGTCCTCGCGGCGCATCCGAAGATCCAGGAGATCGCGACGGCGCAGCGTCCGAACGTCGCCATCGTCATCGGCCTCGAGCGCGACGGCGAGCCCGTGCACGTCCACGCGGTGTTCCTCGAGCCGAAGGATGAGGCGTTGGTCGCGCAGATCGTGCGCGAGACGAACGCGAAGCTCTCGGGCAGCCAGCAGATCCGCGGCTGGACGATCTGGCCTGACCCGGAGTTCCCGACGACACCGACGCAGAAGGTGAAGAAGCGCGAGGTCATCGACCGCATCGTGGCGATCGGGAAGGGCGCGTCACCGGCCCGTCCGCCGACGGCCGAGGTGCGCGAGCTCACGCCCGTCGAGAAGCTCGTCGCCCAGGTCGCGAACAAGCAGCCCGAGCACATCTGGCCCGGCGCGCAGCTCTCCGGCGATCTCGCGCTCGATTCGCTCGGACGCATCGACCTCCTGAGCGTCATCGAGGAGGAGCTCGGCGTGTACATCGACGACGCCGCGCTTCCTCCGGACGCGACCGTCGGCCAGCTCGAGGCGATGGTGGCGAGCGCGCGCGACGCGAAGCCCGATACCGGCATCTTCGGGTGGCCGCTCTCACCGTTCGTGCGATCGCTCGGGCTCATCGTCCAAGAGGTCCTGCTCACGCCGCTCGTGCACGTCTTCTACAGCGTGAAGGTCACCGGGCGGGAGAAGCTCGAGGGGCTCAAGGGTCCGGTCATGTTCGCGCCGAACCACTGCCTGCACTGGGACAACGGGATCATCCTCACCTCGATCCCGCTCTCATGGCGGTGGCGGCTCGCCGTCGCGGCCGCGGCCGACGATGTGTTCGGCAACAGGCTGAACGGGCTCTTCTCCGCGATCCTCGCGAACGCCTTCCCGCTCGCGCGCGAGGGAGCGATCCGGCACAGCCTCGAGCTCCTCGGCGCGCGCCTCGACCGGAAGTTCTCCGTCCTCATCTACCCCGAGGGCCGGCTCACCATCGGTGGTCCGATGCAGCCGTTCAAGACGGGCACCGGTCTCATCGCCGTCGAGGGCGGCACACCGGTCGTACCCATGAAGCTGAAGATCACGAACGTCTCGATCCTCGACCACCTCGATCGCACGTGGGAGCGGTACCGCGCGAAGGGATGGCGCGGCGATGTCGAGGTGGTCTTCGGCGACCCGCTGTACTTCCCCGCCGGGACCGCGCCGGCCGTCGCGACCGCTCAGCTACAGGCGGCCGTCGCCGCGCTCTAGCGCGCGCTCGCGTCGAGCTCCGCGATCCACGCGAAGAAGAGCGCCGCGTACGCCCTGTTGTTCTCGGCCGCGACGATGATGTCGCGCCAGTCGCGATCGGCGATCGCAAGGTCACGCTCGAGCCGTGCCTCGTCGCCGCCCGAGAGGAACACGAGCGCCAGACCAATGCGCGCCTCCTCGCGTGTGAGCGGATACGTCCGCGCGAGCCGCGCGGCGACGCGGCCGCGCGCTGTCGGATCCGGGAAGGTCCGCTCGATCGCGCGCGGGAGGAGCTGCGCGCAGCGGTCGCGCCGCGGCCACCACTCCGGCGGCCGGAGCTTCTCGTTCACCGCGGCTTCACGACCGCCCGCGGCTTCGTCCTCGCCTCGTCCATCTCGACGCTCATGAACGAGTAGAGCCGCCCCGCGCGATTCGTCGCCGACGCGTGCGTGCCGTCGGCGGCGAGGACGACGATGTTGAACGCCGCGTCGTCGAGCCGGTTCGCGTCCTGGATCGCGCGACGCGCGACGTTCAGCGGCCGCATGCCGAGCCCGAGCCGGTCGACGGCCGTCTTCGCCGTGACGTTGCGGATCGCGAGCTCACCGAAGCCGGTGCAGCACGCGCCGCCGGCGGCCGAATCGCAGAAGTTGCCCGCGCCGACGATCGGCGAATCGCCGACGCGCCCCGGGTACTTGTACGCCCAGCCGCTCGTGGTCACCGCGGACGCGACGTTCCCCCTGCGATCCAGCGCGATGAAGTTCACCGTGCCGCGGTTCTCGCCGACCGTGCGATTCACCACGGGGATGAGCGCGCGGCGTCCGCGGACGCTCGCCGGTGTCTCGCGCACCTTCGCGAGACGCTCGACCCACAGACGGCGCGTCGACGCCGTGAGGTTGTTCACCGCTTCGGCGCCGATCTCGTCCGCGAAGCGCGCGGCGCCGTCGCCGACGAGCATCACGTGCGGGAGACGCTCCATGACCGCCCGCGCCACGGAGATCGGGTGGAGGTAGCCGCGGAGCGCCGCGACGGACCCGACGCGATGCGTCGTGCCGTCCACGAGCGACGCGTCGAGCTCGACCTGTCCGAGGATGTTCGGCAGACCGCCGCGTCCGACGCTCGTGTCGGTCACGTCGGCCTCGACGTACCGCGCGCATGCCTCGACCGCATCGAGCGCGCTTCCGCCGCGCTTCAGGATCCGCACGCCCTCGGGCAGCGCCTTCGCGCCGTTGCCGCTCGCCACGATCACCGGTGTCGGCTTCACGAACGGTCCTCCTGTGCTGCGCGCGGGCGGAGCCACGTCCGGCACTCCGCTCCTCGCGGCTGGCTACGCGCGCCCGCTGTCCTCGGCACGCGCATGTCACGGGCGCGCTGGGCGCAGATGCTCGTCGCGGAGTGCCCTTCCGAGCTCCGCCCGTGACGACTGGGGCGTCGGACCGCGGTTCGCCTTGGATTCATCGCCCCGTCATGCTGCGGACGACGCGGAAGCCGACACCGCGCAGATCGTCCGTCGCGCGCAACCGGCGCGAAGGCGCGCAGGCGTCGAGGGCGTCAAGGTACGAGCCCCCGCGGAGCACGCGCGCGCCCTCGGCCCACGTGTTCGTCCATTCGCGAACGTTGCCGACGAGATCCATGACGCCTTCGGGCGTGGCGCCCTGCGGGAAGGCGCCGACGCGTGAGGTCATGCCGAGGTGCGTCTCGCGGACGTTCGCGCGCGTCGGGTCATCGCCCTCGCCCCACGGCCACGTCCGGCCGGCGGTGCCGCGCGCGGCCTTCTCCCACTCGCGCTCGTCGGGCAGGCGGTAGACGTGGCCGGTCGACATCGAGAGCCAGCGGCAGTACGCGACGGCATCGGGCCACGAGATGCCCTCCGCCGGATGCTCGGGCTCTCCGTCCTGCCATTTCACGGCGCGGTATCCGCTGGCGGCGACGAACGCGGCGAGCTCCGCGTTCGTGACCGGTTCGCGCGCGATCGCGAAGACATTCACGTGGATCGTGCGAGGCGGGTCGTCAAGGATCGCGTCGCCCGCCGCGATGACGACGCCGTCTGGGTCAGAGGGCACGCTCGGAGATTAACCGCGATGGCAGACCGTCACCCGCGCGGGGGACAAGACTCCCCCCGCAAGCGCGATGGCTCCATCTTCAGGC
>DATDNP010000095.1:0-6230 GCA_036518215.1 Candidatus Limnocylindria bacterium | reverse complement strand
AAGCCGCGGTCCTGCCGCTCGCGATCGGCGCGTTCTCGACGATGCACGCGATGAGCCGGCGCAACGACGATCCGCAGGGCGCGTCGCGTCCGTTCGACAAGGATCGGGACGGGTTCGTGCTCTCGGAGGGCGGTGCCGTCGTGGTGCTCGAGGAGCGCGAGCACGCGCTCGCGCGCGGCGCGCGCATCTACGGCGAGCTCGTCGGCTACGGCGCGACGGCCGACGCGTACCACATCACCTCGCCGTCACCAGAGGGTGAAGGCAACGCGCGCGCGATGAAGATGGCGCTCGACCAGGCCGCGCTCCGCCCGGACCAGATCGACTACATCAACGCGCACGGGACGTCGACGCAGCCCAATGACCGCGAGGAGACCGCCGCTATCAAGAAGGTGTTCGGCGACCACGCGCACAAGCTCATGGTGTCGTCGACGAAGTCCATGAGCGGCCACCTTCTCGGCGCGGCCGGCGCGTTCGAGGCGATCGCGTGCCTTCTCGCGCTCCGCGAAGGCTGCATCCCGCCGACGATCAACTACACGACGCCGGATCCCGCCCTCGACCTCGACTACGTGCCGAACAAGGCGCGCGCGAAGGCGATCCGGACGGCGCTCTCGAACTCCATGGGCTTCGGCGGCCACAACGCGTCCCTCATCTTCAACAAGGCGTAGCGCGGCTCAGTCGTAGATCCGCGTAGCGCGCCGCGCGAGCTCAGGCGGGATCGCGACGCCGAGCGCACGCGCCGTCGCAGCGTTCAGCTCGAGCTTCATCGGGCACGGTCGGACGCCGAAGTCCCGCGGCTCGCGTCCACGTGCGACCTCGCGCGCGAGATCGGCCAGAAGCGCGGCGGTCCGCGTCATGTCCGGCACGTACGACACGAGGCCGCCCTCGCGCGTCGTGCGGTCGTACGACATGAGCGCGGCGCGGACCGCGAGCGCGCGGCGCGCGAGCGTCCCGGCCTCCCGCGCGAGGAACGGACTGAGCATCACGCGGATCCCACGGATCCCGCGGTGCGCGATCTCCGTGAACGCCGCGTCGAGGCCGGTCTCGTCCTGCGCGGCGCACACGACGAGCGCGAGCCCGAGCTCCTCCGCGGCGGCGCGCGCCTCGGTGAGCGCGATCCGCCCCGGCGGGTAGCGCTCGTCGTAGAGTGCGGCGACCTCGCGAAGGTCGGGGAGGAGCGTCTGCAGCACGCGCAGCGACTCGCGCTGCGTATCGGCCGGCAGGCAGAAACCGCACAGGTCCGGCGTTGGACGATCGACGAGCGCGCCCGCGTAACCCCACGCGACGACCGGGAGGCCGGCGTCGGCGGCGAGGATGGAGACGGTCTGCGTCGATCCGATGGAGACGATCACGTCGGGATGCGCGCGCGCGATCCATTCGGCGACGCGCGGAAGATCCGCCTCAGGCAGCCACGTGATGTCGTACGCGTCCGCCATCAGCTCGTCGAGCCGCCGGAGGAATGGAGTCCGGTCCTCACCGTCCTCCCGCAGGAAGCCGGTCGCTGTGACGAGGAGGCGCGCGATACCGCCGCGCGCGGCGACGGTCGGTCGTTCCGGCACCGCGCGATGCTATGCCGCGTCGCTGCCGCTAGCCTTGTACAGCCATGAGCTCGCTTGCGGGTAAGACCGCGCTCGTCACCGGCGCGTCGCGCGGGATCGGCCGCGCGACCGCGGTCCGGCTCGCGCGCGACGGCGCGAAGATCGCCATCAACTACAAGGGGAACGCCGACGCGGCCGAGGAGACCAAACGGCTCGTCGAGGCCGCGGGCTCGAGCGCGGCCCTCGTGCAGGGCGACGTTTCGAACGAGGCGGACGCGGAGCGCGTCGTGAAGGACGCCCTCGCGTTCGGCGGGGGGAAGCTCGAGATCCTCGTGAACAACGCGGGCACGACGCGCGACGAGCTCCTCCTCCGCATGACCATCGAGGATTGGGACACCGTCCTCGGGTTGAACCTGCGCGGCGCGTTCCTCGTCACGCGGGCGCTCATGCGGCCGATGATGAAACAGCGTTTCGGCCGCATCGTGAACGTGTCGTCCGTCGCCGGCGTGATGGGGAACGCCGGCCAGGCCAACTACGCATCGGCGAAGGCCGGTCTCATCGGCTTCACGAAGACCGTCGCGCGCGAGATGGCGAGCCGCAACATCACGTGCAACGCCGTCGCTCCCGGCTTCGTGCCGACCGACCTGACAAATTCGCTCATCACGCAGATGGAGGAGACGATCCTCAAGCAGATCCCGCTCGGTCGCTTCGGCACCGTCGATGACGTCGCGAACGCGATCGCGTTCCTCGTGTCGGACGACGCCTCGTACGTCACGGGGCAGGTGCTGAACATCGACGGCGGGATGGTGATGTCGTGAGCGCGAAGCGCATCGGCCTCATCGGCGGCGTCGCCGTCCTCGTCTTCATCCTCGATCAGCTGACGAAGCGGTGGGTGGAGCAGAGCATCCCGCTCTACCAGGCCCGTCCGGTCGTCGGCGAGTACGTGCGCATCGTCCACACCGAGAACACCGGCGCGGCGATGGGGCTGCTCCCGGAGCGGACGACGCTCCTCTCGGTCCTCTCCGTGTTCGCGGTCTTCGCGATCCTCTACTACTACCGGCAGATCGCGAGCAGCTCGCCGCTCGTCGCCGCGACGCTCGGGATGCAGCTCGGGGGCGCGTTCGGCAACCTCGTCGACCGCGTCGGCCAGGGGTACGTCGTGGACTGGATCGACGTCGGCATCCCCGGCGGCTGGCGCTTCTGGGCGTTCAACGTCGCCGACTCCTCGATCGTCGTCGGCATCGTGGTCGTGTCGCTGCTGCTCTGGCTCGAGGAGCAGAAGGCCCAGACGCGGCCGGCATGAGCGCCGAGAGCGCGGAGCGCATCGCGCTGCGCGTCGAAGCCGGTGGCGAGCGCGTCGACAAGTACCTCGCCGAGCACAGCCTCCTCTCGCGGAGCGCTATCCAGCGCCTCGCCCGCGACGGGCACGTGCGCGTCGACGGAGCCCTGGTGGATCCGTCGTACAAGGTGCGCGCCGGACAGGAGCTCGTCGTCGACGTCCCGCCCGCGGAGCCGGACGTGCTGCTGCGCGCAGAGGACATCGACATCGAGGTGCTGTACGAGGACGAGGACGTCGTCGTCGTGAACAAGCCCGCCGGGCTCGTCGTGCATCCGGCGTACGGACACAAGACCGGCACGCTCGTGAACGCGATGCTCGGCCGCATCGAGTCGCGCACCGGCAGGGAATCCGGACGTCCGGGGATCGTCCACCGCCTCGACAAGGACACGAGCGGCGTGATGGTCATCGCGAAGACCGACGTCGCGCAGCTCGCGCTCTCGCGGCAGCTGCAGCAGCGCCGCTTTGGCAAGGAGTACCTCGCGCTCGTCTGGGGCGACCCGGGCGGTACGGAGACGGTCGTCGAGGCGCCGCTCGAGCGCGACGCGGACGATCGCCGCCGCATGGTGGTGCGCGCGAGCGGACGAGAGTCGACGACGCGCTTTCGGCGCATCGCGGCGTGGGGCATCGGGAACGCGAAGGTCGCGCTCCTGCACGTGCGGCCGCTCACCGGGCGGACGCATCAGATCCGGGTCCATCTCGCCTACGCGCATTTCCCTATCGTTGGCGACCCGGTGTACGGACGGCGCGGCGACACGAGCGGGCTGGGGCGGCAGTTCCTGCACGCCTGGCGTCTCACGGTGCGGCTCCCGCACGCCGGCGAGCGCACCTTCACGGCGCCGCTCGCGGCGGATCTGCGCGCTTATCTCGCGACCTTGGGCGAGCCGGGCACGAGCGCGCCGTTGTACGCGGAGGTCGCGTGAGCGAGCAGATCGACGGGAAGGGGCTCCTCGTCATCATCTCGGCGCCGAGCGGCGCCGGGAAGGACACCGTGATCGACCGCCTCATCCCGCGCCTCGATGACGCGGTCCTCTACGTCACGGCGACGAGCCGCAAGCCGCGCCCCGGGGAGGTCCACGGACGCCACTACTACTTCTACTCGCCGGAGAAGTTCCGCGAGGAGATCGAGACCGGGAACTTCCTCGAGTGGTCCATGGTCCACGGGGAGTTCAAGGGCGTGCGGCGCGACGTGCTCGGCGACACGCTGCGCGGCCACCGCATCGTCATCGTCAAGCCCGATCCGCAAGGGATGCGGAAGATCAAGTCGCAGCTGCCGGAGGCGCTGACCATCTTCATCATGCCGCCGTCCGTCGAGTCGCTGCAGCGTCGGCTCATTCGACGCGGGACGGAGACGAAAGAGGAGCGCGAGATCCGGCTGCGGAACGCGGAGATCGAGATGGCCGCGGCGCCCGAGTACGACTACGTCGTGCTCAACGAGGATGGGAAGATCGACGAGACCGTGGAGCAGATCGCCGAGATCATCCAGAACGAGACGAAGCGCCCCCGCCGGTACGAGCTTTGACCCGCACCGCGCAGGTCGCGGTGTTCGCCGGCATCCGCGGTCCCGCCCGCACCTTCACGTACGCGCTCCCCGACGGGCTGATCGTCTCGCCCGGGCACCTCGTCCGCGTCGGCTTCGGTCCGCGCTCCGTGGCGGGGGTCGTCACCGCGCTCGACGTGCCGTACGACGGGACGCTCCGCGCGGTCGACGCGCTCGTGCACCCCGAGCCGCTCCTCCGTCCGCATCAGCTCGCGCTCGCGGCGTGGATCGCCGGCACGTACCGCTGCGGGCTCGCCGACGCCGTGCGCGCGATGCTCCCGCCTGCGCTCGCGGCGCGCGCGCGGAACGCCCTGCCGCCGCCCACGGGCGAACGCCGTGAGGCGATCTTCGCGCCGACCACGGAGGGAACGGCGGCGCTGGGCGGCAGCGTCCGTCTCGGAGCGCGACAGCTCGCGACGCTGCGCGCCCTTTCGCTCGGAGCGCGCAGCGGCGCCGAGCTCGCCGACGCCGGCGGGAGCGCGGAGGCGGCGCGCGCGCTCGCGCGGCGCGGTCTCGCGACGGAGGCCGCACGTGCGGTGCGCCGCGTCCCCACCGAGTTCGCGCTCACCGAGGACGACGCGGTCCGCGACGCGCCCGCGACCGCGGGCCAGGCCGTGGCGCTCGAGGCCATCATCGCGGCGCTCGGCGCCGGAGACGCGTTCCTCCTCCACGGCGTGACGGCGAGCGGGAAGACCGAGGTGTACCTGCGCGCGACGACGACGGCGCTCGCGCGGGGTCTCGGGGTCGTCGTCCTCGTGCCGGAGATCGCGCTCACCGCGCAGGTCGTCGCTCGCTTCATCGCTCGCTTCGGCGATCGCGTCGCGCTCCTCCACTCGGCACTGTCGGCGGGAGAGCGATACGACGAGTGGCGGCGCATCCTCGACGGCGTCGCCGATGTCGTCGTCGGCTCGCGCTCGGCGCTCTTCGCGCCGCTCGCGCGCGTCGGGCTCGTGATCGTCGATGAGGAGCAGGAGCCCTCCTATAAACAGGAGAGCGCGCCGCGCTATCACGCCGTCGACACGGCGCTCGCGCTGCGGCGTCTCTGCGGTGCCGTCGTCGTCCTTGGGAGCGCGACGCCTCGCGTCACGACGTATCACGCTGCGAAAGAGGGGAGGATCCGACTCCTTTCTTTACGCGAGCGTGTCGCAGACCTACCGCTCCCACCGACGACCGTCGTCGATCTGCGGCTCGAGCTGCGGAGCGGCAACCGGGGCACGCTCTCGCGAGCGTTGCGGCTCGCCCTCGAGCGCACGATCGCGAACGCGCAACAGGCGATCCTCTATCTCAACCGGCGCGGCTTCGCGACCGTCGTGCTCTGCCGCGACTGCGGCCACGTCGTCGCCTGTCCCGCATGCGACATCCCGTTCGCGTACCACCTCGACGGCGACCTCGTCTGCCACCGCTGTGGCCGCCGCGCGCGGCCACCCGACACGTGCCCGAAGTGCGGCAGCCGCCGCATCCGCCACCTCGGCGTCGGGACGCAGCGCGTGGAGGAGGAGGTGCGTGAGGCGGTACCGGGCGCGTCGCTCGTGCGGCTCGATCGCGATGCGGTCCGCGCGAAGGGCGCGCACGCCGCGCTGTTCGAGAAGATGCGCAGCGGCAAGGCGCAGGTGATCGTCGGGACGCAGATGGTGGCGAAGGGCTTCGACCTGCCGGGTGTGTCGCTCGTCGGCGTCGTGAACGCGGACACGATCCTGAATCTTCCCGACTTCACCTCCGCGGAGCGCACGTTCCAGCTCCTCACGCAGGTGCTCGGCCGCTCCGGGCGCGGCGCCGCGGGGGGCCGCGGCGTCCTGCAGACGTACCTCCCCGACCACTA
>DATDNP010000094.1:0-4874 GCA_036518215.1 Candidatus Limnocylindria bacterium | reverse complement strand
CGGATGACGTCGCGCGCGACGAGCGCGAAGATGAGCACGCTGCAGATCGCGACCGCCACGCACCACGGACAGATCGCGTGCAGCACGAAGACCTCGACGTACGAGAGGTACGCGACGTACATCGTCGCGGCGAGCGACATGGCGAAGAGCGCGATGTCGAGCTGCGCGTCGTCGTAGCGGATCCGCGCGA
Organism: Candidatus Limnocylindria bacterium; assembly: GCA_036518215.1. Classification (GTDB taxonomy): domain Bacteria; phylum Chloroflexota; class Limnocylindria; order P2-11E; family P2-11E; genus CF-39. The sequence goes on along the minus strand of DATDNP010000094.1, from coordinate 4,684 downwards.
TGCTGACGACGAGGATCGCGAACATCCCCGCGAGACCGAGGAGCGCGACGGGGACGTCGCCGAGCATCGAGTAGCGGCTCGTCTGGACGACCTCGCAGTCGCCGACACCGACGCACAGGGCGAGCGACCCAGAGAAGTGGACCCAGGTGAGGTAGGCGGAAACGGCCGTGCCGATCGCGGCGAGGACGATGATCGCGACGCGTGCGGCGTCTCTCAGCGGCCGACCAAGAGCGGATCGATGATCTGCTTCATCTGGTCGAAGGAAAGCACGCCGGTGTACTTCTTCCCGCCGATGAAGAAGGTCGGCGTCGCGTTCACGCCCGCGGCATCGCCTGCCGCGGTCTCGTCGCGCACGGACTGCGCGTACTTCCCAGAGTCCACGCACGCCGCGAACGTCGAGCCGAGCCCGAGGTCATTCCCGAGCTTCTTCAGGTTGTCTCGCGAGAACGCGCCCTGATTCTCGCCGGCCTGCGACGCGTAGAGCCTGTCGTGGTAATCGAAGAATTTCCCCTGCTCCCCGGCGCAGTCGGCCGCCTCCGCGGCCCAGTTCGACTCCATGCCGAGGAAGGCAAAGTTGTGGAAGACGATCTTCACCTGACCCTTCGCCACGTAGCTCGAGAGGATCTGCGTCTCGGTGGTGCGGGCGAACAGGCCGCATGCCGGGCACTGGAAGTCGGCGTACTCGTCGATCGTCACGGGCGCGCTCGCCTGCCCGCGAACGTGACCGCTCTGCGTGATGCCGGGCGGCACGGTCGTCTGCGGCCCGGTCGTGGCGCCACTGCCGGCCCAGATGATCGCGGCCACGACCGCCACGGCGACGATCGAGGCGATGATGAGCCATGTGCGTGAGATGCGGCCGCCGGCTCGCGTCGTTGTCTTGTGCTGGTCGCGGCGCGCGTGCTGGCGTGCTTCCGCACGGCGCGCCTGACGGGTGGACATCGTTCCCGATGGTACTGAGCGCACACCCGCCGGCTGCTAGGGCCAAAGGACCCTAGACTCGCATTCGCATGCCGGTGGATCGGGACCTCTACCGCAGTCTGGCCGGCTCGTTCCCGACGGGGGTCGCCGTGATCACGACGCGGGACGGGGACGGGGCGCCGAAGGGCCTCACGACGCAGTCGTTCATCGGTCTGTCGACGGAGCCGCCGCTCATCCTCATCTCGATCGACAAGACCGCGCGCACGCTCGCGGCGCTCCAGCGCACGCGGGCGTTCGTCGTCAATTTCCTTCGCGTCGGTGCCGAGGACGTCTCGACGAAATTCGCGTCGAAGGACGACGACAAGTTCGGCGCGATCGCGTGGCGACCGTCGGAGCACGCCGCCGGCGCTCCGATCCTCCATGAGCACTCGGTCGCGTTCGCGGAGTGCGTCGTCGAGCAGACCGTGGAAGCCGGCGACCACTGGATCTTCATCGCCCGCGTGGAGGGCGGTGCGGTGTTGGGAGGCACTCCGCTCATGTACTACCGCAGGATCTACGCGGCGTGGCCTGAGGAGCGACCGGCTCCCGTGGTGGGCTGATGCGCCTGGCGACATTCGACGCGGGCCGCGGCCCGCGCGCGGGCGTCATCGCGAACGATGACACGCTCATCGCCGCGTCCGAGCTCGCGCCGGGCGCACCCGACGACATGACCGCGCTCATCGCCGCGGGTGACGCGCTCCACGCGCGTCTTCGTGAATCGGCGGCGCGTGCCAGCGGCGGCGTGGCCGTGCGCGGCGCGAAGCTGCTCGCGCCGATCCCGCGTCCGCGGAGGAACGTCTTCTGCGTCGGATGGAACTACTCGGAGCATTTCCAGGAGGGCGCGACCTTCCGCGCCGCGCAGGGCACGCCGGGCGCGCAGGAGATCCCGGAATTCCCGGCGCTCTTCTCGAAGAACCCGGCCACGGTGACGGGACCAGACAGTCCGATCTGGTACCCGGCACCGCACTCGAGCCAGCTCGACTGGGAGGTCGAGCTGGCCGTCGTCATCGGTCGTGGTGGGGTCGACATCACCGACGATCGCGCGATGCAGCACGTGTTCGGCTACACGTGCGGCAACGACGTCTCGGTGCGAGACGTGCAGCGCCGACATGGTGGCCAGTGGTTCAAAGGGAAGAACTTCGACACACACCTGCCGCTCGGTCCGTGGATCGTGACAGCCGACGCGCTCGATCCGACAGCGCTCCGCGTGCAGACGCGCGTGAACGGCGTGACGAAGCAGGATTCGAACACGCGGTTCATGGTGTTCAAGATCCCGCGTCTCATTCGCGAGTTCTCCGCGGGGACCGCGCTCGAGCCCGGTGACATCATGATCACCGGGACCCCCGAGGGCGTTGGCTTCGCGCGCAAGCCGCCCGAGTTCCTGAAGATCGGCGATGTCGTCGAGGTCGAGATCGAAGGCATCGGCGTCCTACGCAACACGGTGCAGGGGAGGTCGTGAACATGCTCGAGCGATTCACGTGGTACCAGCAGTCGGGATTCCGCTGGAAGGGCGATCGTCTGGTCGTCTACATCGACCCGTGGAATATCAGCGGGGATCTTCCGCCTGCTGACCTCGTGCTCATCACGCACGCGCACGGCGATCACTACTCGAAGGACGACCTCGCGAAGATCAAGGGAGCGAAGACGGTGTTCGTCGCTCCGGCGGACGTCGCGAAGGAGCTCTCCGGGAACGTGAAGACCGTCCGACCCGGCGAGCGCGTCGATGCCGCGGGCGTGAAGCTCGAAACGGTGCCTGCGTACAACATCGATCCGGCGAGGCTGCAGGCCCATCCGAAGGCGAACAACTGGGTCGGCTACGTCCTGGACCTGGGCGGGAACACGTACTACCACGCCGGGGATACGGACCACCTACCGGAGCTCGAGAGGATCCGGACCGACGTGGCGTTCCTGCCGATCGGCGGCGGTGGCTTTGTCATGACCGTCGACGAGGCCGCATCGCTCGCGAAGGCCATGAAGCCGAAGATGGCCGTCCCGATGCACTACGGCTTCTACCCCGGCGTCGGCGTGGCCGCCGACGGCGAGAGGTTCAAGCGCGCGGCCTCCGGCGTGGATGTGACCGTGCTGACGCCGGTGAACCCGTTCGCGAACAAGTGAGGTGATCGCATGGCCACTCGCACCGCGCCGATCCTGAGCGTCAACCCAGCGACCGAGGAGGTCCTCGAGCGCTACGAGGCGTTCGACGACGGGCAGGTGAGCCGCGCGCTCGATGAAGCACAGGACGCGTTCCGCGCGTGGCGCGAGCGGTCGTACGACGAGCGAGCGGTGCCGATGCGCCGGCTTGCGACGGTGCTGCGCGAGAGGAGCGACCGCTACGCGAGGCTCATCACGCTCGAGATGGGGAAGCCGATCAGCGAGGCGAAGGCCGAGATCGAGAAGTGCGCGTGGAACTGCGAGTTCTACGCGCAGCACGCCGCGGAGTACCTGAAGGACGAGCCGGCGCCGTCGAATGCCAAACGAAGCTACGTCGCCTTCGAGCCCCTCGGTGTCGTGCTCGCCGTGATGCCGTGGAACTATCCGTTCTGGCAGGTCCTGCGATTCGCCGCGCCCGCGCTCATGGCGGGGAACGCCGCGGTGCTGAAGCACGCGTCGAACGTGCCGCAGAGCGCGCTCGCGATCGAGGAGGCCATCAAGGACGCCGGCTTCCCCGAAGGGCTCTTCCGCACGCTCCTGCTCGCGGGCGCGCAGGTCGAGCCGGTGATCAGCGATCCGCGCATCCGCGCGGTCACGCTCACGGGAAGCTCCGGCACGGGCTCGCGGATCGCCGAGCTCGCGGGGCGCTCGCTCAAGAAGTGCGTGCTCGAGCTCGGTGGCTCCGACCCGTTCATCGTCCTCGACGATGCGGACATCGAAGCGGCCGCGACGATCGCGACGCGCGCGCGCAATCAGAACAACGGACAGTCGTGCATCGCCGCCAAGCGGTTCCTCATCGACGGCGAGGTGCTGAGCGGATTCGAGGAGCACTTCGCGAAGCGCGTGAAGGCGCTGCGCATCGGCGACCCGATGGATCCGCAGACCCAGATCGGGCCGCTCGCGCGCGGCGACCTACGCGACGCGCTCGCGCACCAGGTCGAGGAATCGGTGCGCATGGGAGCGCGCGTCGTCGTCGGGGGAAAGAAGTGGGGCGACAAGGGGTTCTTCTACGAGCCGACGATCGTCGCCGACGTCACACCGGAGATGCCCGTGTTCAAGGAGGAGACGTTCGGTCCGGTCGCGGCGATCATGAAGGTGCGCGACGCGGACGAGGCGATCGAGTGGGCGAACGCGTCGGAATACGGGCTCGGTGCGAACCTCTGGACACGCGACGAACGCAAGGGCGAGCGGCTCGCGCGCCGCATCGAGTCGGGCCAGGTCTTCGTGAATGGCATGACCGCGTCCGACCCGCGCATCCCCTTCGGCGGCGTGAAGCACTCGGGGTATGGCCGCGAGCTGTCGCATTACGGGATCCGTGAGTTCGTGAACATCCAGACCATCTGGGTCGGCCCGGCGCAGGAGGCGACGCCCTCGCCGCAAGCCGAGTAGGCGCTAGACGTTCGGCGTCGCCGGCAGGAACGGGCGGAAGTGGTCTTCGATGAGCGCGACGGTCTCGTCGAGGCCTCGCGTCGCGTCCATCACCTCGCATCGCAGACCGCGCTCGGCGCACGAAGCCGCGATGCGCCCGTCGAGCATCGCGTCGCGCGCCCGAACGTTCGCGAGCGCCGCGGACCGG
>DATDNP010000093.1:0-10567 GCA_036518215.1 Candidatus Limnocylindria bacterium | reverse complement strand
CGCGACCCCGGACGACGTCGCGTACGTCGCGACGACCGGCCTCGGGCGGTACAACGTGCCGTTCCGCGACCTGCAGATCACCGACATCACCGCCGTGGCCAAGGGCGCGGCGCAGCTCTTCCCCGGCACGCGCTGCGTGCTCGACATCGGCGCGCAGAGCACGCGCGCGCTGCGCGTCCTCGAGAGCGGCCGCGTGAAAGAGTTCCGCACGAACGATAAATGCGCCGCGGGCGCCGGCGGCTTCGCCGAGCGCGCCGCGCGCTACCTCGAGATCAAGCTCGAGGACCTCGGCCCGCTGTCGCTCAAAGCCGACGCCCCGCAGGTCATCTCGTCGGTCTGCGCCGTGTTCGCCGAGTCCGAGATCATCAACCTCGTCAGCGTCGGGCAGAGCGTCGAGAACATCGTGCGCGGCATCCACGACTCGCTCGCGCAGCGCGGTCAGCAGCTCCTCAAGCGCGTCGGGATCGAGTCGGAGATCACGTTCGTCGGCCCCATGGCCCTCCAGCAGGGCATGGTGCAGGCGATGGAGAGCACGCTCGGGCAGAAGGTGAACGTCTACGAGCGGCCGGACCTCATCGCGGCGATCGGCGCGGCGCTCCTCGCCCGGCAGCGGCTCGCGCGCCAGCAGGAAGGACGGATGGCGGCATGAGCCTCGTGTCTGGACGGAACGACCTTCCCTTCAAGGACATCACGTACACGAAGAAGGACTTCGTCGCGACGGTCACCATCCAGCGGCCCGATTCGTACAACTCGTACACGACGAACACCCTCCGCGAGATGGGCGAGGCGTTCGCCGACGCGTCGCGCGACGACGGCGTCGGCGTGCTCGTGCTCACCGGCGCGGGCGATCAGGCGTTCTGCACCGGCGGCGACGTGAAGGAGTACGCGCGCGACTACACGAAGCGGCCGCGCGACTACTGGAAGTACATGGGCTACTTCGCGGGCGCGATCGACGGGCTCCGGAACCTCGGAAAGCCGTCCATCGCGCGCATCAACGGCATGGCCGTCGGCGGCGGGAACGAGTTCAACGCGGCGTGCGACCTCGCGGTCGCGGCCGACCACGCGCGCTTCCGTCAGGTCGGCGTGCAGGTGGGCAGCGTCGCCGCCGGCGGCGCGACGCAGTGGCTGCCGATCATCATCGGCGACCGTCGCGCCCGCGAGATGCTCATGACCTGCGACTGGGTCGACGCGAAGACCGCGCTCGACTGGGGACTGGTGAACCAGGTCGTGCCCGCGGCCGAGCTCGACGCGGCGGTCGCGAAGCTCGCGGCGAAGCTCCTCGAGACCTTCCCGGAGTGCATGCGCTACACGAAGCAGCAGGTGAACTTCTGGAAGGACTTCGGCTGGAGCATGACGATCGGGCACGCGCGCGACTGGCTCGCGCTGCACTTCAACTCGCTCGAGCCGTACGAGGGCATGACCGCCTTCGCCGAGAAGCGCAAGGCCGACCGCATGAGCGTCCGCGCACGGGCGCGCGACGGCAAGCCGAGCGAGACGCTCTGGGGACCGTACGAGAAGACGTGCGGCGCGTGCGGCGCGAAGGGCATCCCGTCCGGCTTCGAGTTCTGCGGCATCTGCGGCAGCTCCCTCGCGCCGAAGAAAGAGCCCGTGGCGGCAGGGCGTGCGTAGCGACGCGCGCGACCTCTCCGGCCAGGTCGCCCTCGTCACGGGCGGATCGCGCGGCATCGGCCGCGCGGTCTGCGTGGATCTCGCCGAGCACGGCGCCGACGTCGCATTCACGTACCGCACGGACAAGGCCGGCGCGGAGGAGACCGCACGCCAGGTCGAGGCGACGGGAGCGTGCGCGCTCGCGCTACAGGCCGATGGCTCCGACCCCGCCGCTCCGGGCGTCGCCGTCATGGACGTCATCGGGCGCTTCGGCCGGATCGACATCCTCGTGAACAACGCCGGCGCGAACAAGGACGGCGTCGTGTGGAAGATGAGCGACGCGGCCTGGGACGACGTGCTCGACGCGGACCTCGGCGCGGCGTTCCGGTTCGTCCGCGCGGTCGTGGCGCCATTCCGCGAGCAAGGCGGCGGGCGCATCGTGAACATCTCGTCCATCAACGGCTTGCGCGGCAAATTCGGCCAGTCGAACTACGCGGCGGCGAAGGCGGGACTCATCGGCTTCACCAAGTCGATCGCGCGCGAGCTCGGCGGATTCAAGATCACCGCGAACGTCGTCGCGCCCGGGCTCATCGAGACCGACATGGTGAAGGCGATGCCCGAGGACGCGCGCGCGAAGAGCCTCTCGGAGATCGTGCTCGGGAAGCTGGGCGAGCCCGAGGACGTGGCGGCCGCCGTGACGTTCCTCGCCGGGCCGCGCGCGAAGCACATCACCGGAGTGGTCCTGCAGGTCGACGGCGGCCAGTACCTCTAGACGTAGCAGTTCCCGCCGCTCATCTCTGACGAGCCCCTTGCCGCGCTCCGCCATCCTGTTCCCGTGCGCATCCTGACGACCGCGCTCGCCGTTGGGCTCGCGGCGTGCACGCCGACGCCCGCGGCGATCGGGTCTCCGTCGGCTTCTCTGGCATCGGCCACGGCGCCGACGCCAGCGCCCGCGGCGACCGTGGCGCGGACGGCACAGTCGACCGGACTCGTGCCGACGCTCGAGCCCGATCCGGCGTTCGCAGGCCTCCAGATCAGAGCCACCGCTGAGGCGTCGGTGGGAACGCCGGGCGAGGGCGCCATCCTCGAAGTGACGCGCCCGGTCGTCGACGCCGCATACATCTCGCGCGTCGCGTCGGCGCTCGGGATCTCCGGGCCCGGCACGCTCGAGGCGTCCCCGGACGGGGCCGCGCCGTGGCGCCTCTGGCTCGGCACGCGGATCCTCGCGATCAACGAGCGCACCGGTGACGTCCTCTTCTTCGATCCGCGCGCAGGCGACGCCGGTGCCACGGGCGCCGCGCGCGGCCCCTTCGACGTGCTCGGCGCGCTCGGTGGTGATGCCGATTACGGTGGGCCGCTCCGATCGTTCAGCGGCTCGGAGTGGCTCGCGGGCATCGATCGCGTGGTGGACGGCTCGTGGCTTCAAGATGACTCGCGCAACGCGTTCGCGCTCTTCCCCCGATACCACAACGCGTCGGGATCCACGGGCACGACGGTCTTCGGTACCGACGAATTCGCTCTTCTCACGCCGATGGGTCGGCCGGTCGAGATCATCCATCGACCGCTCGTGCGCGTCGACGACGGAACCGTGTATCCGATCACGCTTTTCGGCTACGCGGTCGGCGAGCTCCTCGCTTCGCCCGCGCGGTATCTCCATTTCCTGTCGGTCCGACCGACCGGATCGCTCACCTTGACGATCGACACCGGCAACGTGGTAGAGGGGCATGCGTGGGCGGGGGGCTCAGGTGGCATCACGCACCTTGGCGCGCAGCTCGTACCGGTATGGGTGTTCCCGGCCACGGGGACCACGGACAGCGGCGCCTCGGTCCAAGCGATCTTCCTCGTGGACGCGGTCGCCCCGCAATTCCGCGCCCCCGTTACATCGAGCGCCCTCGCCATCACGGCCGATGCGCTCCTTCGCACGCAGCTCGGCGTGAGCGTCGGCGGTCATCGCATCGGACTTCTGAGCGCCGAGGGGGCGTTGCAGGACCAGCTCAACGGTATCTGTCCCGGCGGCACGTACTCGATATCGAACACGGACCCGGACACCGCGACCGCGAGCGTGAGCTGTCCGAACGGAGCACATGCCACCGTGTCACTGCGGCGCGCGTTCCCCGGGCTCGTGGGATCGATCTGGTACGTGAGCGCGCTCGCGAAGTAGACCCGCATCTACGCCTTGAGAGCGAGGGCTGCCAGTATCTCGAGGTCGACCCGTAGCGCTCGAGGCGGAAGATCATCTGCTGCTCGACGACTCCGTCGGGCGAGGACACTTGATACAAGAGCGGCAGGCCGTTCGAGGCATCGAAGACGACGCGCTCCCGTCCATCGGTGCACGTGATCCGGCCGTCGTCCACCGTCCGCTGCCACGGGCAATCGCTGCGGTAGCCGAAGGCGATCCAGCGCATGGGGCTGACGCACATTCCTGGGTCCGCGGTCCTTCCGGTGAGGCTCCCCCGTGCGTCGAACCTCGTATACGTGCCGTCGTGGCAGTCGGTCACCTCGCCGATCTGTGACGGGCTGAAGGTGTCGCCGACGAGCGACATCGTCCATTCACCGCGGCGCTGATACTCGAGCCGCATCGTCGTCGTGCTGGGAACGGCGCCGGTCGCGAAGACCGCCCTCGCTGCCGTCCACTCTTCGATCGTCATCGCGAAGGGCTGGAAGTCGTCGTACCGCCACCACTGCGGACCAGCGATGGCCGCGAAGAGGAGCGCGAGCGTGAGTAGTCCCGCCCGCCACCGCACGAGAGCGCGCATGCGTCGATTGTCTCGCCGCCGCGAACGCACAGACGGATGACGAGGACCGGCTACGCCTTGAGGGCGGGCGGCTCCTCGATCCTCGGAAGCTTCTTCAAAACGGGCTCGTCGGACTTCGCCGCGGCGACGAGCTCGTGATGGAACGGCCCGCGGCCCGTGCGAGCCTCGAGCACGAGATCGGCGAGCTGGCTCTGGACCATCCGCTGTGCGTCGTCGAGGTCGGCGAGCAGGATGAGCCCATCGGCGAAGCCCCAGAGGATGAGCGCCCCGACCACCGCGCACGCGACGATGAGAGCCGCGACGACGACCGCGAAGATGCCCGGCAGGTAGATCTGATCCGCGCCGGGGATCTGCGACGGATAGAAGATCGCGTACGTTGCGGCGCCGCCCGCGGCGACGGCGAGGACTGCGGCGACACGGAGCGCGCCGGCGGCGAAGCGTACGGGGAAGTGGACGCGCGTCTTCGGCTTCTTGCCTAGCGTCGCCATGCCGGCGGCTCCTTGCGCTCCTGCAGCACGCCGCGTTTAACGGCTCGCGCGCGCGCCCGTTCCGACGCGCGAATGGGCTAGCCGGCTAGTACTTGCGCGGAACCTCGGGTGCTCGCCTCTTGCGCCGCATCGCATCCTCTCACCTGTGAGGTGCGCCACCGTGGCGGTCGTCGCGTTCCTGCTCGCGTCATGTGGCACGCCGCCGAACACGCTCGCCTCGTTCGGCACCTCGCCGAGCTCGTCCGCCTCGGTCGCCGCGGCGCCGTCATCGCCTTCGCCGACACCGCCACCGACGGCGAGCCCTGCGCTCCTTCCGGCATCCGCGGCCTGGGGACGCGTGCGCGCCGCGCTGCCGCCCACGGTCGCGGTGCCGACCCCGACGTGGCTGCCCGATGGTCTCGACGCGACCGTGGAGGTGGCGAACGTCACCGCGAGTCCGCCGAGCTATTCGCTTTGGTACCTGCGAGGCGGAGATCGAACCCTTCGCTTCGCGGCCGGAGTCTCCACGGACACGCTCGGCTCGAGCATCGGCACCCGCGTGCGCGGCGTTGGAGCCTCCATCACGTTCCCGACGAGCATCTTCACCTCGCCCGCGCCACGCGTGCTCCGGCGGCTCGCATGGCGCGAAGGAGGGACCGGCTACGTCATCGAATCGGAGGTCCTCACCGGCGACACGCTCCTGCACGTCGGTTGGTCTCTGGATCGGACCGGCGTCGCGCATCCGATCGCACGCACGAAGATCGGATCGTGCGCCTCGGTCGCCTCTCCACAGGAGACCGTGCGAAATTGGGTCCTCGCGCTCGGGCATCACTCCGAGGACACGATCATCGACTGCTTCGCCGACGACGCGTATACGGATGGCAGCGGGTTCGCCGCCATGGAAGCCGACGCGCTCCCGACCGCGACGGTCGAGCGCGTCGGGCCGACGAGCCCGATCGGTGGACGAACGTGGGTGGCCGTGAGCTGGAGCTTCACGAGCGATCCCGGCGATCGCTATCCACAGGGTCAGCACGCGTCGCTGAACTACATCGTCGGCCTCGACGGCGACCGGTACCGCATCTTCGAAGGTGGGACTGGCGCGTACGCGCCGCCACCCTAGCGCGGCTTCGCGACCATGAGCGCGAAGATCACGACGAGCGCCGCGATGGTCCCGTACTCAAGGACGCGCGCCTGAACGCGCAGGCGTGGATATTCGGCATCCGCCATCCCGCCTCGCGACAGCGCGGCGAGCTCTCGCCGGACGACGGGACCCCACACCGTGAAGCCGACCACGAGGATGACGGCGAAGATCGCGAGCGACCACGCGATCCAGAAGCGATCGAACGGGATCTGCTCGTCGACGGTGATCCACACACCCGTGACGAGGGTCACGAGGAAGGCCGGGATCGCGAGCACCCGATCGGATCTACGCACCGTGGCGATCGTGAACGCGAGGTGCGCCGGCGCACGCTCAGCGAGCGAGATCGCGATGGTGTAGGCCGCCGTCGCGCCGAGCGTGATCGCGGACGCGACGACGTGAACGATCACGAGGACCAGATGCAGCGACACCGCAATCAGCGTAGGTGAAACGCTGTGAACACGATCGCGTCTTAGCGTTCGTTGTGACGACGCGAGCTCGTCCCCTCGCTCGTCCATTCGTGCCTTCCATGGCACCCGGTAGCGCTACGGTGGCGGCCATCCGTCTCCCACGCTGGCCGCCACCGCTACCGCGTCGTCCCTTGTATGCCCACGGTCGGCGGACACCCACTTTACGCCACTGACACAAGAGGGAAATAGTCGGCGCCTAGCGTCGCCGCATCGGGAGGTGCCTCCGATGCGCATCACAGACCGCTTTTCCAGCGAGCATGACGTGTTCCTCGCGCAGCTCGAGGTGATCGACGACCTCACCCGACGCGATGCCAGCGTGGAGTCGATCGTGTCAGCCCTCCGGACGCTCGCGGCGCCTCTCATCGCCCATGCTGAGAACGAGGAGCGTGCGCTCTTCCCCGACCTCGAGCCCTCGATGGGCGGCCAGGGCGGCCCGCTCGCGATCCTCGTCGAGGAGCACGAGACGATCCACGGCCAGATCGACGAGCTCGTGGACGGCCCGTCGCGCCAGCGTCTTGAGAGCGTCCTCGACGCGTTCCAACGACTCCTGCGGGGCCACATCGACAAGGAGGAGCAGGTGCTCTTCCCCGCCGCGACGCAGATCCTCGGCGACGTGAAGCTGGAGAAGCTCGACCGTGACCTGAAGCACGCGGGGGTGGCCTGACATGAGCGGCCGCGCGCCGGTCTGGGATCCGACGCTCGATCACCTCGCGACGACGATGAAGGCGGCGATCTTCACCGGCCCGAACGCGCCGCTCCAGATCGGCACCGTGCCGCGACCCGAACCCTGCGAGGGCGAGGTGCTCGTGAAGGTCACGGCGTGCGGCCTGTGCCACACCGACCTCCACTACATGGATCACGGCGTGCCGACGTTCAAGACCCCGCCGCTCGTCCTCGGGCACGAGATCTCGGGCACGATCGTGCGCGTCGGCACCGCCGTCGATCAGGCGCGCGTCGGCACGAGCGTCCTGCTCGCGCCCGTCACCTCGTGCGGCGTGTGCGCGATGTGCCGGACCGGCCGCGAGAACGTGTGCGCGCAGCAGAAGATGCTCGGGAACACGATCGACGGCGGCTTCGCCGAGTACGTCGTCGCGCCAGCGCGCGACGCGTTCGAGGTCCCCGACAGCGTCCCCCTCGAAGAGGCATGCGTCGTCGCCGACGCGCTCACGACGGCCTTCCACGGCGTCGCGCGGCGCGCTCGCGTCGAGCCGGGCGAGACCGTCGCCGTCGTCGGATGCGGTGGGCTCGGCTTGAACGTCATCCAGGTCGCCGCGCTCCTCGGCGCGCGCGTCATCGCCGTCGACGTCGACCCGCGCAAGCTCGCGCTCGCGAAGGAGCTCGGAGCCTCGCTCACGATCGACGCCCGCGAGGGCGACGCTCCGAAGCGGATCCGCAAGGAGACCGACGGCGGCGCGCACGTGGCCGTCGAGGCGATCGGCAATCCGAAGACGCAGGAGCAGGCGCTCGCGATGCTGCGGACCGGCGGCCGCATGCTCATGCTCGGCTCGGCCGCGGAGAACATGTCGCTCCAGGGCGGCCGCGTGATGTACCGCGAGCTCTCCATCATCGGCACATTGGGATGCCGCCCGATCGACTTCCCGATCGTGCTCGATCTCGTGAAGCGCGGAAAGCTCGCCATCGGCCCGCTCGTGACGCACCGCCACACGCTCGACACGATCAACGAGGGCTTCGACTCGCTGCGGAAGGGCGACGGTGTCCGGCACATCGCGGTGATCGCGTGAGCGTGAGCACGGAGCCGACCGTCCGCCTCGACATCGAGCAGGGCGTCGCGACCGTCACGCTCGATCGCCCGCCGCTCAACGTGCTCACGACGACCATGCTCCATGAGCTCGAGGGCGTGATGCGAGACCTCGCGCAGGTCACCGACCTGCGGCTCGTCGTCCTTTGCGGCAAGGGCAAGGTGTTCTCCGCGGGCGTCGACGTCGGCGAGCACATCGGCGACGCGCTTGGACCGATGCTCGACGCGTTCCTCGCGGCCTCGCTGCGTCTGCAGGAGTGCCCGATCCCCACGCTCGCGGTCGTGCACGGCGCGGCGCTCGGCGGCGGCGCGGAGCTCGTCGCGCTCTGCGATCTCGCGATCGCGACGGACGACGCGAAGATCGGGACGCCCGAGATCACGCTCGGCGTCGTGCCGCCGGTCGCGGCCGCGGTCTTCCCGGGGCTCCTCGGGTCGCAGCGAGCGCGCGCGCTGGTCCTCACCGGCGAGCCGATCCCGGGGATGGAGGCCGCGGCGTCGGGACTCGTCTGGAAGAGCGTGCCGAGCGACGCGCTCGAGACCGAAGTGGACCGGGTCGTGACGCGCTTCCGCTCGCTCTCCGCGGCGAGCCTTCGACTGGCCAAGCGGACATTCGGCGCGGCGGCGGCTGCGCCGACGCCGGAGATGGCGCTGCGTGCGGCGGACCAGGAGCAGCGCGCGAGCCTCCCCACGATGCACGACGCGAACGAGGGCCTCCGCTCCTTCGTCGAGAAGCGCCGGCCGCGCTGGGAGCACCGCTAGGACCAACTTCCCCACCCGGTGGGTATTGCGCGCGGCGACTCGCCGTTAGGCTCCGCGACGGTGGAGACCGGCCTCTTCGTGACCTTCTTCGAGCCCGGCGAGGCGTTGGAGCGCGAGCTTCCGCGCGTCGGACCACTCGTCCACCTCGTCGCGCGGCCGCGCCAGCTCGTCGCCGAGCGCAGCGCCGTGTATCAGGCACACGATGCGAACGTCGCGATCGATCGTTGGCTCGAGGCCGAGCTCGAGCTGCAACGCGCGCTCGGCGAGGAGCCCGGCGGCACGAAGCGATCGGAGATGCGCGTGAACGCGCGCGGCGGCGTCTTCGTTCGCTTCGCGGTGTTCGGCGATGTCCGCGAACGCGATCTCGTAGGAGAGCTCGGGCCGTTCGCCGTCGTCGTCGTCGGCCGGCGCACCGTCGAGGCCGACGGACAGGTGCTCGCGACGCGCGGCGCGAGCGACCTTGCGCCGTGGGAGCTGACCTCGACCGCGGGACGCGATCTCGCCGGCATCCACAAGCCGGATGTCGCCTTCCGCGCGCAGGGCGGCGCCTTCCATCCCGCGATCGTTCCGATCCCCGCACGCGGGGAGCCACCGGCCGACCCGGCGCGCACGCAGATCGTCATCACGCCCGACCCCGCGCCGGTGGCCGCGCCGGTCGCCGTGCCAGCGGTCGCCGCGTCCGCTGCGATCGAGGAGCCGCCCGCGCTCACTCCCGCGGATATCGCGCTCATCGAGCGGATGGAGCGCGAGCGCGAAGAGGAGCAGCTGCGCGCGCGGATGCAGGAGGAGGAGCGCCGCCGGCTCGGCGTCGACGACGCCGAGGATCGAGCGATGACGTGGGCGATCCGCTATCGCGAGCAGGCGGCGGGGACCGAGGCCGCGTCGCGCGCCGCCGCAGCGCAGGGCGGCGCTGGGCTCGCCCTCGGCACGGTCCTGTGGCGGCTCCGCTTCGCACTCCTGGGTCTGCTCGTCATCGCGATGGGCGCGTACGGCTTCCTCTCGCTGCGGAACGGCGCCGCGGTATCGCTCGGCGGCGGCGCGCAAGCGTACGAGTCGGTGGGCATCGCGCAGAGGGTGTCGAGCGCGCGGTGGGACTACGTCGTGAACGGCGTGCAACGAGTGCAGACGGCGGGGACCTCGCGCCCGAACGGCACGTTCTACGTCGTTCGCATCGGCGTCACGAACCGCGGCACCGAAGGAGCGCAGCTCTCGCCGGCGCAGTTCACGCTCGTCGATGCGAACGGGACGGAGTACCGCGCCGAGAATGTCTCGAGCGACGCGTACTACGGTCCGAACAACACCTCATCGCAATACGTGTGGCCGCAGAGCTTCGCCGTCGGCAAGACCGCATCGATCACGGTCCTCTTCGACGTGAGCACGGCGCTCGGCCGCGGGAACAAGCTCATCGTGGATGACCTCCCGCGCACACGCTTCGCGCTGGACTGACCCGCGGCCGACGCGAGCGCGAGGATCTAGAGGAAGGGCTCGGCCCGCTTCAGCAGATCGTCCAGGCCAGGCTCGTTCGCGTCGAGCGGCTTCCCGGGATGGATGATCGCGACCTGGCAGTTCTCCGCGGCCTGCACGAGGTCCGCGTACGTGCCCGCCTTGCG
>DATDNP010000092.1:0-3931 GCA_036518215.1 Candidatus Limnocylindria bacterium | reverse complement strand
GACGAGCACGCCGAGATCCTCGGAGGATTCGCCGAGACATCGATGAGCGACCGCGTGGCGCAGCGCCGCAGCGTGTCGGGCGGCTCGCCCGACGAGGCGATCGCGGACGCGGTGCGGCGTGAGCTGGCACGCGACGCGTCGACCGAGGCGCTCGAGCTCGATGTCGATGTCGACCGCGGCATCGTCACGCTCTCCGGTCGCGTGAGCGATCTCGCGGACAGCGACAACGCACTCGCGGTCGCGGGTCGCGTACCCGGCGTCGTCGACGTCGTGGACGGCATCGAGGTCGAAGCGGGAGCGGAGCGCTAGGCCGTCGCGGCGACCTCGCCTGTCGCGATCTCGCGCAGCTCGCCGGTCGGCATATCGAAGATCCACCCGCTCACCTGCGCGCCGGTGGGGAGGAACGGACAGGTCGTGATGCGCACGACCTGCTCCCGCACGTGCCCCTCGAGATCGGAGAACGCATGGAGCCGTGGCGCGCGCTGGGGTCGCGCCGCGTGCGTATCGATCGTTCGCCGCGCCGCCTCCTCGTCGAGTCCGAGGAGTCCGCACGTCGTGTGCGCGATCACGGCGAACTCTCGCGTCCCTAAGAGGTGCGAGGAGATCGCGAGCGACCGTAGGACGTCGTCGGTCACGACCGCGCCTGCGTTCCTCAGGACGTGCGCGTCGCCTAGGGCGAATCCGAGCAGATCCTCGACGTGCATCCGCGCGTCGAGACACGCGAGCACCGCCCACGGGCGCGCGGGCTCGCGCGGAAGGGAAGCGAGCGACGATCCGGCGCGTCCACTCGCGGCGAGCAGCTGCTCTCGCAGACCCATGCGACGAGTGTCGCGCATCAGGATGGAAGGATGACGCGCGGCGAGCGGCCGGTCGACGCCGCGTAGCGCTCGGCGGCCCGGCGCGCGGCGGGCGCCGCGTCGGCCGGACGCGCGATGGCGAGCACCGATCCGCCGAACCCGCCGCCCACGAGGCGCGCGCCGTATACCCCGGCTTCGTCGCGCAGCAGCCGGACGAGCTCGTCGATCTCCGCGAGGGACACATCGAAGTCATCGCGCAGCGAGGCATGCGACGCGTCGAGCAGCGTGCCGCATCCAAGCAGGTCGCCCTGACGCAGCGCGCGAACGAATGCAAGGACGCGCTCGTTCTCCGTGACGACGTGCCGTGCGCGCCGC
This sequence comes from Candidatus Limnocylindria bacterium, assembly GCA_036518215.1. Taxonomy (GTDB): domain Bacteria; phylum Chloroflexota; class Limnocylindria; order P2-11E; family P2-11E; genus CF-39. The sequence goes on along the minus strand of DATDNP010000092.1, from coordinate 2,759 downwards.
GCAAGCGTCGGATCGCTCCGGCCCAGCGCGGCGACGTTCGCGTGGGACGCGTCACGAAGCGCGGCGACGCCGAGCGCGCGCGCCGCGGCGTCGCACTCGTCCCGTCGCGCCTGGTAGCCGCCGCTCACGTTCGCATGTGCGATGCCCGAGTCGATCACGACGAGCGCACAGTCGGCCGGGAGCGGTACGCGCTCGATCGCGAGAGACCGCGTGTCGATGAGGAGCGCCTCACGATCGTGAGCGAGGCTCGCCGCGAGATGATCCATCGTCCCCACGCGGGAGCCGACGAAGTCGCATTCCGCGCGGTGCGCGACGAGAGCGAGGGCAATGTCGTCGAGCGCGAGCGAGAACGCGTCGCGCAGCGCGCGCCCGAGCGCGACCTCGAGCGCGGCGCTCGACGAAAGGCCCGCGCCCGCGGGCACGTCCGACCGTATCCGCGCGTCGAAGCCTCCGACGTCCATGCCGGAGTCCGCAAGCGCCCACGTGACGCCGCGCACGTGATCGGCCCAGTCGCCGCTCCGGCGTTCCGAGCCGAGGCGGTAGGCGACGCGCGGGTAGCCCTCGCTCGCGAGCGCGACCCGATCGTCGGTCCGGGGCGTCACGTCCACGTAGGTGCGTCGCGGGATCGCGGTCGGCAGCACGAGGCCGTCGTTGTAGTCGGTATGTTCGCCGATGAGGTTGACGCGCGCGGGGGCGTCGGCTCTGACCACGGCTAGCACGCAATTCTGCTCCCCGATACTTTCGTCGTGCTCGCAGCGATACGCCGACGCGCGCTCGCGCTCGCCGAGCGCCTCCCGCGGGACGACCTCGATTCGCTTCGGCGCGGCTGGTGGCGCGCGCATCTCTTCATCTACGTCACGCCCGGGCCCGAGCTCGTCGAGCGTGCGCTTGCCGGCTTTCCGGAGGATGTACGCGCGCTCGGCCGGCGATGCCGCGTCATCCGGACGAACGCGCGCTACGGCGGCGGCTTCTACCCCGACCGCAACGAGGTCGAGCTCGCCGCAGGCGTAGAGACGTACGAGGGCCTCCGGCAGGTCGAGCTCTCGTGCTGCCACGAGCTCTTCCACTACGTCTGCTGGAACGATCGCCGGTACCGCGCGGATGAGGATCAGGGCTTTCCGTACCTGAGACGAGCGGTGCGGGAGGGCCGCGACACGCTCGACCGGTTTCCGAGGTATCGGGACTGGGTGAAGGGCTCGTTCCTGCGCCAGGGCGACCACGCGAATCCGGTGGAGTACTTCGCGGACATCCCGACGAACTTTCGCGACGTCCGCGAGCTGCCGCCGAGCATCGCGCTGCACTTCGCGCCGCTCATCGATGGCTCCCCGATGCCCTACGACATGACGCGTCCACCGGACTGGCCGGCGGACCCGGCCGATCTCGCCACGTTCCAGCGGTGGCTCGCGGGAGAATGAACGCATGTCGATAGAGGTCGCGATCCTCATCTGGCTCGCCATCGGCGTCGGCATCACCGCGGGCGTGTTCCTCATCGCGCGCACCGCCGTACAGATGGCGACGGTCGCCTACAAGGTCATCGAGAAGCAGATGGACGCGAAGACCGCGACGCGTCAGACGGGCGTGCTGAGCCTCGTGATCCTCGGCGCGCTCGCCGCGACGGCGTTCGTCGCCGGCTACGCGATCCTCGTCGTGTTCGCCTCGCTCCTCGACGGCTCGGGCGTCCTCCAGGGGCAGTAGGCGACGCGCAGTCGCGCCGCGACGCGATGGGGCGCCGCGAGAAGCGGCGCCCCACGCGTTTCAGATCGTCGGTTGCTTGATGGGGCCCTTTTCGATGCCCGGTTTGTTGCGCGGGAGATCCGTCGGCTCGTCGACGATCGGCCCGTTGTCGTCGGGCGTCCCGCCCTTCTTGCCGGCGTCTCCGGGTCCCGGCTCGCCGGGACGGCGCGGGAGCTCGGGCTCACGCACTAGCGGCCCTGCTTCCCGACCTCGCCGGACTCGCCGGGCTGACGACCCACGTCACCACCGGTCTTGCCGGGCTGCGACACGTCGCCGCCCTTCTTGCCCACGTCGGTCTGGCCACCCTGCTTTCCGGTCTCAGGCATCTCGGTGCCGGTCTTCTTGTCAGGCGTGTTCTTCTCCTGCATGAACGAATGCCTCCTATCCGTCGTCGCCCAGAGGGCGCACACGACAGGCAAGCAGGAGCGGTGCCGGATGCTCGCCGACGTAACGTGCGAGTAACGCGCTAGAGGCGCTTCGCGAGCACGCTGACGCGCGAGCGGATGCCATCGCGGACGTCACGAAAGACGGCGAGCTGCTCGTCGCGCGTACCGCCAGCCTTCGACGGATCGGGAACGCGCCACGAGAGGCGCGTACCCGAGCGCGGTGGCACCGGGCAGTTCGCGTCGCACACCGTGATGACGAGATCCCAGCCCTCGCCGACGTCGTCGACCGATTTCGAGTGCTGACCCGTGATGTCGATCCCGACCTCGCGCATCGCCTCGATCGCGAGCGGGTGCACCGTCGTGGCGCGCGTGCCGGCACTCTGGACCTCGACTCTGTCGCCCGCGATCGCGCGAAGGAGCCCCTCCGCCATCTGAGAGCGCGCGGAGTTATGAGAGCACAGGAAGAGGACGCGCTTCACCGCCTCAACATGATGGGACCGCGGCCGGGCGGCCGCGGTCCCAGCTGTTCGCTAGGCGATGGACAGGACGTCGAGGAACGAACGCGGGGTCGTGCCTGGGCTGAAGATCTGCGGGCCGGCGTAGAAGATGAGCACGAGGACGATGAGGATGAGCAGGATG
>DATDNP010000091.1:0-18452 GCA_036518215.1 Candidatus Limnocylindria bacterium | reverse complement strand
GTTTCACCGGGTTCATGACCATGAACATCGAGCGGCCCTCGAGGATCGGTGGGCGCTCGACGAGACCGTGCTCCTTGAGCTGGTCGGCGATCTCCATGAGCAGCGTGCGGCCACGGTCCGGGTGGGCGAGCTCGCGGCCGCGGAAGCGGACCGTCACCTTGAGCTTGTCGCCCTCGTCGAGGAACTTCGCGGCGGACTTGATCTTCGTGTCGATGTCGTGGTCGTCGATCTTCGGCGACACACGGATCTCCTTCCACGTGACCGACCGCTGGCGCTTCTTGGCCTCTTTCGCTTCCTGCTGCTTCTCGAAGCGGTACTTCCCGAAGTCGAGGATGCGCGCGACCGGCGGCTGCGCGGTCGGTGCGATCTCGACGAGATCGAAGCCGAGATCCTGTGCGTGCGCGAGCGCGCGCGCGGTCGGCAACACGCCGAGCTGCTCGCCTTTCGGGCCGATCAGTCGGACGGCAGGGACGCGGATCTGTTCGTTGACCCGCAGTTCGGGCGCGGCTATCTGCGCAGCTCCGTTATGTGCGGGACGCCTTTCGCGTCGGAAGCTTCAAGACCATGAGGATATCACCTCGCCGTCCGGCGGAGGAGCGGCTCCTTCACCGCCACCCAGTCGCGATCGGTGATCGAGTAGTACTTCGCGTCCCTCAGGCGGCCGTTCGGGAGGAATCGCTCGTTCCGTATGACGCCTTCGAGCGTCGCCCCGATGCGCTGGATCGCGCGCTGCGACCGTTCGTTGATGACATCCGTCTTGAGCCAAACGCGGACAGCACCGAGCGTCTCGAACGCATGCTTCAGCTGGAGGTACTTCGCCTCCGTGTTCGTCACGGTCCGCCGCGCCTCTGGTCCGACCATCGTCCACCCGATCTCGAGCGAGCGATTCTGCCGGTCGATCGCGCCGTAGCGTGTCGTCCCGACCGCTCTGCCATCGGCGAGGCGTCGCGTGAGCCACGGCAGGTGCTCGCCGCGGATCTGCAGGTCGAGCGCGGACCGGATGTATCGCGCCGCCTCATCGACGTCGGCGAATGGCGCCATGGAGAGGAAGCGGAAGACCTCGGCGTCGACGGCCGCGAACAGCTCCGCGGCGTGTTCCATCCGAAGCGGCTCGAGGCGCACGTGCGCGCCCTCGAGCGTCACGGGCCGCGGGTCGAACGCGGGCGGTTTCCGTCCGGCGATGTACGCCATCGCCACGTCGTCGCTGTAGGACCCGCGATCCGTCATCACCGCGTCCCGCTCGATGCCCTCGACCTCGAAGCCGGCCGCCTTGTAGGAATTGATCGCGCGGTCGTTGTACGCGAGCACGTGGAGATTCACGCGATGCGCCCCGACGTCGTCGACGAGGTGCTTGACGAGCAGTCCGAGCGCCTCGCGACCGAGCCCCTTGCTCCACAGCGCCTTCTCGCCGATACCGATCCCGATCTCGGCGCTCTTCGCCTTCGGCTGCCAGTCGCGGTAGTTCGCGAATCCCACGGCGCGCCCATCGTGCTCGATGGCGAAGAGCACGCCGCTGCGCTGCGCGAAGCGATCGATCCACTCGCGCGCCGAGGCATCGTCGGGCCACCGCCCTGGAGAACGTCCCCACTGGAACCACGCGAAATCAGCGTCGTTCCCCCAGCGCATGAGGTCGCGCGCGTCCGCGTACGTCATCGGACGCAGCGTGACGCGCTCGCCGCGAAGGACGACGGCGTCCTTCGTCGTGGCCACTACAGGAGCGCGGCGATCGGCTCGGGCCGGTGCGCCGCGAAGTCGGCCGGAAGCGCCTTGCTGTCGCGTTCCGCGACGATCCGCGCGACGAAGTCGTCGAGCGCGACCCCGCGTTCCTCGTCCCGCGAGCCGCGGCGGCGGACGGACACGGTGCGCGCCTCGGCCTCCTTGTCGCCGACGACGAGCATGTAGTTCGCGCGCCGCTCTTGCGCCTCCTTGATCGCGCCGCGCATGTTGCCGACGCGCTCGTCGAGATGGACACGGAAGTCCTTCGCGCGCAGGAGATCCGCGATCTCCCGCGCGTACGGAAGTGCGCTCTCGCGGACTGGGATCATCGCGACCTGCTCCCAGGAGAGCCAGAGCGGGAAGCTTCCCGCGTAGTGCTCGATGAGCCCGCCGACGAATCGCTCGAGGGAGCCGAAGAGCACGCGGTGGATCATCACGGCGCGCTCGCGCTGGCCCTCGCTGTTCACGAAGGTGACGTCGAAGCGCTCCGGCAGGTTCAGGTCGATTTGGATCGTCGGGCCCTGCCATTCGCGCCCGATCGCGTCGAGCACCTTGATGTCGATCTTCGGTGCGTAGAAGACGCCACCGCCGGCGTCGACGTCGTACGTCACCTCACGGACGCCGAGCGCGTCCGCGAGCGCCTTCTCGGCCTTGTCCCAGAGCTCGTCGCTCCCGAGACGCTTCTCGGGCCGCGTTGACAGATAGATGCGAGGCTCGCTGTACCCGAAGATGCGCAGGAACTCCATCGCGAGGTCGAAGACCTTCCCGATCTCCTCCTGCGCCTGATCCCACGAGCAGAAGATGTGCGAGTCGTCCTGCGTGAACCCGCGCACGCGCAGCATCCCGTGCAGCGTGCCGCCGCGCTCGTAGCGATACACCGTGCCGAGCTCGCCGATGCGCATCGGCAGCTCGCGGTACGAGTGCACCTTCGACTGGAACACCTTGATGTGGCCGGGGCAGTTCATCGGCTTGATCCAGAAGTTCTGCGTGCCCTCGTCCAGCGCGAGCGGGCCGTACATGTTCTCGCCGTACTTCTCGAGGTGCCCGGACCGCTGGTAGATCTTCTCGTTCGCGATGTGCGGCGTGTAGACGAGCGTGTACCCGCGCTCCTTGTGGACCTTGCGCCACCAGGTCTCGAGCTCCTCGCGGACGATCGAGAGGTTCGGCAGCCACAGGACGAGGCCGGAGCCGAGCTCGTCGTCGATCCGGAAGAGCTCGAGCTCCTTGCCGAGCGCGCGGTGGTCGCGTCGCTCGATCTCGCGCAGCTTCTCGAGGTAGGCGTCGAGCTCCGCCTGGCTCGGCCACACCGTCCCGTAGATGCGCGTCAGCTGCGGGTTCTTCTCGTTGCCGCGCCAGTACGCGCCAGCGATCGAGAGGAGCTTGAACGCTTTGATCTCGCCCGTCGTCTTCACGTGAGGGCCGCGGCACAGGTCGACGAAACCGTTGTGCTGGTAGATGGAGACCTTGCCGTTCTCCACCTCGTCGTCGCTGTCCTTGTCCGCGCCTTCCTGCGAGAGCTTCTCGATCTGGTCGACCTTGTACACCTGCTTGCGTCCGCGGAAGAAGTCCAGCGCCTCGGGGACGCTCATGTCGCGCTGCTCGAACGTGACGTTCGCCTTCGCGACCTCGCGCATCTTCGCTTCGATCTTCTCGAGGTCTTCTGGGAGGAGCGGCCGCGGCAGGTCGAAGTCGTAGTAGAAGCCGTCGGCGATGGGCGGCCCGAAGCCGAATTTCGCGTCGGGCATCAGGTCGAGGACCGCGCCGGCCATGACGTGCGCCGTCGAGTGCCGGAGCGCATAGAGGCGCTCGTCGCCGTGATCTGCCTTCCGTTCCGTCTTCGCCATGCCAGCTCTCCATCCCGGGCACGAAAAAAGCGCCTTCGTACCCGACGTACATCTTCGGGACGAGAGGCGCTTGGCTTCCCGCGGTTCCACCCGAGTTCCCCTCACGGGGCGCTCAGCTCTCGGCTGTACGGGGCCGATCCCACTCGCTCGGCGGTGGTCTCCCGCGGGTCCGCTGCGCCGGGCTCACACCGTCCCCGGCTCGCTTACGCGCTACCCGCGATCGCTGTCCGCGTCATCGCGTCCCACAAGGATACGCTCACGGCACGTCCGGTGACCAGCGTCCGTAGAGCAGCGTGACGCCGCCGCGACTATGCGATGGCCTGCGCGAGCGCGTCCCAGACGCGCTCCTGTACCGCGGGTGTCGCCGTCCATCGCTCGTCGACGCGGCGACCGATGATCGTCATCTGATTCGAGTAGAGCAGCGACGCTGCCTGCAGCATGTCGAGGGCTTCCTGCCGTGCCTTGTGGTCCCGCCACTCGAGCACGTCGAGCCGTGCCTTCGCGAGCCGCTGGTGGATGCGGTCGAGGATCATGTACTCGGGACCGTCGGGCCACCGCTGCTTCGCGATGTCGATGCCGTGCACGAAGGTGACGCCGACGAGCTCGGCCTTGCGGAAATCGTTGCCCGCGAAGGCGTTCGTGGTGCGCTGCGGATCGATCTTGTCGGCGTTCGAGCCCCACGGGCGACCGTAGAAGCGGACGTTCACGACACGGCCCGCGAAGCGGCAGTCGATGAACTCGGCGGTGAAGGATTCCCACGCGTCGATGCGCGCGCCGTCGAAGGTGCAGCGCTCGAACCGCGCCTGGCCGGGACGGACGCCGGTAAGGTCGGCGCCGTCGAACTTGCAGTCGCGGAACACGCTCTGCCGCCGGCTGGAGAACAGCGGCTGATAGCGGCGGTCGAGCGTCTGCCCGCTGAAGTCGCAGTGCTCGAAGGTGCACCCTTCAGGGGCGAACTGATCGAACGTGACGCGACGGAAGTCCGCGTCACGGACCGTGACCCGACTCAGCATGAGGACGCCCTGCATCGGAGAGCTTTCCTTTGGGAGTGCTAGCTCTCGTCAGCTGCCGCGTAGATCGGAACGACGTTCGATGAGGCCTGCTCCATGTGGGACTTGCCCTCGAAGAGCACGCCCTTCTCGATCACGAGCGACGGCGTCGTGATGTCGCCGTGGACCTTCGCCGGACGACGGAGCTCGACGGCCTGCGCCGCCTTGATGTTGCCGACGACCTCGCCCTCGACGATCACCGTGCCGCACGTGATCTCCGCCTGCACCTTGGCGCCCTCGCCGACCTGGAGCAGATCGTTCGTCGAGATCTCGCCGGTGAAGGTGCCGTCGATCCGGACCTTGCCCTCGAAGGCGAGCTTCCCCTCGAACTCCGAGCCCTTGCCGAGCAGAGCGTTCAGGTCGCCGCCTGTGCTCGGTGCCGAATAGGAGCTCGTGCTGTAGTCCCGCGTGTCTCGCTGCTGCATGACGTTCCCCTCCGCTGGTTCCTCGGTGCGCCCAGGCGTAGGCGGTTCGGCGGGACGCCACACCGGCGGCGTCTTCGACGAGCTCCCCTGGTCGGGACGCGTTCTTTCGCTTGGTCGCTTGAACGTGAGTCGGGACATTACTTCCTCAACGCGGTTTTGCCCAGAACGTTCGCGTGCCAGTCCGGTCGGGGCACGCCAGGCCGCGCAAGGGGCGGACCCAGCCAGGATCGCGCTCCCCCACCTCGTCCCGGCAGGGATCTGCCGGCGGCCCTGCCTGCCAAGCAACCAGACCGACAGAGTCGGGTGCGAGAGTGGAGGCATGACGAAGAGGGCGCTCGTGCTGGGCGGCGGGGGCATCACCGGGATCGCCTGGGAGATCGGGATCCTCACGGGGTTGGCCGAGGCCGGCGTCGACCTGACCGGCGCCGATGTCATCGTTGGGACGTCGGCCGGGTCGGTCGTCGGTTCGCTCGTCGCCGGCGGCACCCCGCTGGCGCAGCTCTACGCCGGGCAGGTCCGGGAGCTCACCGGCGACGAGATCTCCGCCCGCTTCCGTCCGCTCGACATGCTCCGGTTCTTCTATGCCGCGCTCTGGCCGGGATCAGACGAGGCCGCGCGCCGCCGCATGGGGCGCATGGCGCTTCGGGTCGGCCGCGGGTCAGAGGCCCTTCGGCGCGGCGTCATGCAGTCCCGCCTCGGCGATCGCACCTGGCCCGAGCGGGACCTCCTCATCACCGCCGTCGACGCGGACACGGGCGAGCCGCGCGTCTTTGACCGCCGCAGCGGTGTCCCGCTACTCGATGCGGTGCAGGCGAGCTGCGCGGTACCGCTGGTGTGGCCGCCGGTCGAGATCGAGGGGCATCGCTACATGGACGGCGGCATGCGCTCCATCACGAACGCCGATCTCGCCGCAGGGTGCGATCGCGTCGTCGTCATCGCGCCCGTCACCGTCGCGTTCCGCCGCAGCGGCAGGATCGCGCGCCAGCTCGCGTCGCTCGGGCCGCAGGTGCGCTCGGTCGTGATCAGCCCCGATGACGCCGCTCGAGCGGCGATCGGGCGGAACGTCCTCAGTCCGGTGACGCGCGCCGCGTCGGCGCGAGCGGGACACGCGCAGGGAAAACGCGAGGCGCGCCGCGTCGCGGGACCGTGGTCCGCGGTGGTGAGCTGACGCGCCGGGATCAGGCTCCGATCCACGTCGCGATGAGCCGGCTGACCAGGTACACGATCACGGGCAGGAATAGCGCGGAGAGGAAGCCGCGGAAGAGCTGCGGAGGCCACGGCCAGGTGGGAAGCCGGACGATCCGCTCGCGGATGGCGCCGGCCGCGGCGATGGCCTCGCTGATGACCTTCGTGCCATCGAACTCCCCGGCGTCGATCCTTCGGTACAGCTCGAGTCCGAGCTTGCTCACCCGAGCCTCGACGCCCGCGAGCAGGACATCCTTCTCGACGACGAGGCGGCCGTGGATACCGAGCAGCGGCAGGACGAAGCACGCGGCGCCCAGTCCGAGCACGATGGCGAGCACGGCGATGCCGATGATGTTGCCGGACTGGAACGCACTGTTGACCGTGAGCGTGTAGTAGCCCGACAAGAGGAACAGCAGGCCGATCTGCGCGGTGAACCGCGAGAACGCGTACACGGGGACGCGGTCGAAGGGATCGATCGCCGCGGCTTCGCGGTGGATCCGCGCCACGAGCTGGAGCTGGCGGATCGTATGCGCGATCACGAGCAGGGTCATCGCGTACCCGATGATCGCGACCGGGACGATCGCCACGCCGTACGCCAGGCGGCCCTGATCGTCCGCGCCCATGATCGAGCTCGGCGCCGAGAGGAACGCCCCGAGGCCGACGGGGATGCCGAGGAGGAGGCTCGGCGCGACGAGGCCGGCGCGGACCGTCGTGAACGCCCGCGTCCATGAGGCGCGCGCCTCGTCCGGCCAACCTGTCGCCGGCCAGAACGCCGCGAGCGCGCGCGCCGCGACACGGTTGAGATAGGCGAGCGCGCCGAGCGCGTACGGCCCGTAGACGACGCCGACGGTGACCGTTGGATCGAGCGTGCCGACCGGCACTCGTCCGGATGCCCACAGCACGCCGAGCGCCCACGCCAGCTCGACGATCGCCATCGCGGGGAACAGCCACCAGCCATGCCAGGGAAGGCGGTCGCACCAGTCGTAGAACCGGCTCAGCACGCCGGCTCGGATGACGGGGAGCGCGCCCGTGCTGCGTGCCGCCAGGCCACCGACCGCCGTCCCGCTCATACCGGGCCATCCTAGGGGCGCGGCGTCGCCCGATCTGTCACGCCCTCTTGGTCAGGGCTTGCGAACGAGCGTGAGGATGCCCGCGGCCGCGAGCACAGCGAATCCCGCGAGCAGCGCCCAGGTGCCCCATGGGGCGTCCCGGTTGACCCGCCCGGCGACGATGAGGATCACGGAGACGACCGCGAGCGCGATCGAAAGCGGGGAACGGGTCATGCGCGTGTCCCTTCTGGTGGGCTCTCGGTGGCTCGAACACCGGACCTCAGCGATGTCAACGCTGCGCTCTAACCAGCTGAGCTAAGAGCCCTCGACGCTCAAGTTTACACACTCGGGATGCGCCTCGCGATGGTGCTTCGTCGCCTGCTCGAGCGCATGCGTGAGACCGCGCACCTGCGTCAGGAGCGTCGCGCGCTCGGTCTCCATCGACTCCATGTAGCGGCGCGCCGCGTCACGCATCTTGCGCCCGCGTGTCGGCCCTCGGTCGCCCTCCACGCTTCGACGATACGCGCCGCAAGCGGCTGACGATTCCCTTAGAGCGCGCTACGCGCCTTGGAGAGCCTCATGCGGCGGATGCGACCACGTGCCCTGACGCCCGACGAAGCGTCCGATCTGGCGGCCGGCCTCGAGGAGCACGAGATCGACACGCGCATCGGGGCCATCTGCCTCGCGCCGATCGTCGAGGACGCGGCGACCCTCTCCGAGGCGGCGCACGAGCTGCACGCGTTCGCGCTCTGGCTCGTGCAGCTCGAGCGCGACGGGTGGCAGATGGTCGAGGATGCTGGCGACGACGCGCATCTTCGTGTCATCAATGCGGACTCGCGAAAGCGCCTGTATCGCGAGGACGCCTAGCGGACGCGCGCCTCGCGTCCCGCGAACATCCGCAATCCCTCGACGGGTGCGTCCTTCGCGAAGCACACGACCTGGAACGCGCCGAAACCGGAGGGATCGAGGAGCGTGTCGATCGCCGAGCGGCGGCCGTAGTCACGGAGCTGATCGATCGGGCTCGTCGGCCGCGATGCGACGTCGCGGATGCCGAGCGCGACGAGGACGTCGCGCTGCGACCCGCGTCCCGCGAACGAGAAGCCCGCACCCTCGGCCGCGCGGCGGATCGCGGTGAAGTTCACGCTCGCGGTGAGGTCGTGCGTGCCGGGCTCCGCGAACGGATCCATGAGCAGCCGGTGCCGCGAGAACCCGCGGACGGTGCCGCTCCCGAGACGTGTGAGGAGCTCGGCGTCGTCGCCGCCGTAGTCGATGAACAGGACGTAGCCGCGTGTGAGCGCCGACGCGAGACCCGCGACCCAGCTCTCCGCCTCGGGGCAGACCTCCCACCGGCCGCCGATCGGAAGCCGCTCGGGCACGCGGTACTTCAGATCGCCGGGAACGGTCGGCCGGAGCGTCTCCATGAGGTGCCCGTCCTTCTCGTCCACGAAGACCTCGCGGATGCCGTCGTCGGTCCGCGCGAGGACGTGCACCGGGAATGCGTCGAGGATCTCGTTCGCGTAGAGGATGCCGTGGATCGGCGCGAGCGCGCGCGGATCCGACGCCCACCGGAGGTCGAGCCCCTCGAGCGCCGACGCCTGCTGCGCGCGCAGCCGTGGCGACACCTCGACGATCGCGGGCCGCACGCCCTTCGCCGCGTCGGGACGCTCACGCTCCAGCGAGGTGAGCACGTCGCGGAGGAGCGTCCCCCGCCCCGCGCCCGCCTCGACGAGATCCCATGACGGCGGCTTGCCGAGCAGCGTCCACTGGTCGGCGAACGCGCGCGCGAGCGTGCGCCCGAAGTGCGTGCCGAGGTCCGGCGCGGTGAGGTAGTCGCCTTCGAAGCCGAGGGCCGCCCGCGTCGAGTAGTAGCCGTCCTCGGGGTCGTAGAGCGCTGCCGCCATGTAGTCCGCGAAGCTCATCGGTCCGTGCGCGCGGATGCGCGCGATGAGCCGATCGCGAAGGGTCACGCGCCCCAGCGCGGCGGGGCCGGAGGCCTGACCTCCGGTGGGCGGACCGGGCTGCGGTGCGTCTCGTCGGCGCCGATCGGGATGTGCTCGGACGGCTTCCACGTGCGTGCCGCGGCGAGCTCTTCCTTGGCGAGGACGGTGTGGCCGAACCGCTGGTACACGGAGAGCTCGAAGTTCGGGGTCTCGCCGAGCGCCCCGTGCGGGCACACCTCGACGCAGTCGCCGCAGTAGATGCAGCGGACGATGTCGAGCTCGTAGGTCTGGAGGTCGCGCTCGCGCATCATGAGCGCCCCCGTCGGGCACGTCTCGGCGCACGCGCCGCACGACACGCAGTCCGTGTACTGGAGCGACACGTTCCAGGGCGTCGTGACGATCGAGTCGTAGCCGCCACCCATGAGCCCATAGCAGTTCGCGCCGATGACGTCGCGGCAGATGCGGACGCACTGCGTGCAGTTGATGCACTTGTTGAGGTCGCGAAGGATGAAGTCGTGGCTGAAGTCGTACTCGTAGTCGTGGTAGTCGATCGGCTCGGCGCGATGGAACCGGTTCTCGGTGAGCCCGTGCTCGAGTGACAGACGCTGCAGGTGGCAGCGACCGACGTCAGGGCACACGCACTGGAGGCAACGCGCCGCTTCCTTCTCGGCGCCCGCCTTGTCGAACCCGAGCTCGATGAGCTCGAAGCTGCGCACGCGCTCCTCGAACGGAAGGAACGGCATGCGCACCTGCGGCTCCTCGGGCTTGTACGGCACGATGTCGATCAGCTCGGGGACCTTCTCCTCTTCGGTGATCTCCTCGGCCACGACGGCCATGTCGTCGCCGGAGAGATAGCGGTCGATCGCCTTCGCCGCGAGTTTCCCCTGCGCGACGCACTCGATGACGGTGCGCGTGCCCATCTGGACGTCGCCGCCCGAGAACACGCCCGGCCGGTCGGTCATGAGCGCGGCGTTCGTGACGATCGTCTCGCGCCGCGTCTTCTTGATGAGCGCGTCCTTGTCGACCCAGTCGAGCACCGGCACCTGGCCGATGGCCGGGATGAGGACGTCACACTCGATGGTGAAGTTCGAGCCCTCGATCGGCACGGGCCGGCGGCGGCCGGACGCGTCGGGCTCGCCAAGGGCCATGCGCTGGAACTCGACCCCGCCGACGCGGCCGTCCTTCTCGATGACCTTCACCGGTGCGGCGAAGAACTCGAGCCGGATGCCCTCGTGCTCGGCGTCGTCGACCTCGCTGTAGTGCGCGCCCATCTCCTTGCGGGATCGGCGATAGACGACGGTCACCTCGGCGCCGAGGCGCCGTGAGCTGCGGGCGCAGTCGAAGGTGGTGAACCCGCCGCCGACGACGACGACGCGCGTGCCCTTGCCGACCGGCACGGGGTCGCCGCGCGCGTTCTGGTTCAGGTAGTTGATGGCCTCGATGACGCCGGGCAGATCCTCGCCGGGCACGCGCATCTCGTTGCTTGACCACGCGCCGATCCCGACGAACACCGCGTCATACCCCTGGGTGAAGAGGTCGTCGATCGAGAAGTCGCGGCCGAGCTTCATGCCGCCCTTGAACTCCGTGTCCCGCAGCTGCCAGACCGAGTTGAGCTCCTTGTCGAGCTTCACCTTCGGGAGCCGGTACTCGGGGATGCCGTACCGGAGCATGCCGCCCTGCTTGGGCATCATGTCGAACACCGTCACCGCATGACCCTTGAGCGCGGTGTAGTACGCCGCCGTGAGGCCCGCGGGACCCGCGCCGATGACCGCGACGCGCTTCCCTGTCGCGTCGGCCTGCGGGAACGGCGTCGGCGCCTTGTCCATCTCCATGACCATCTCGCCCGTGTAGCCGTGGCACTGGCAGATGGCGATCTCCTCTTCCACCAGACCGCGCCGGCACACCTCCTGGCACGGACGCGGACACACCAGACCGAGCGCGTACGGGAACGGCAGCACTTCCTTCACGAGACGAGCCGCCTCGACGTGCTGGCCCTTCGCCATGAGCTCGAGATACCCGGGGATGTCGATGTGCGTCGGGCATCCGACCTGGCACGGCGGCATGCAGTACGCGTTGTGGTCGCTGAGGATGTACTCGAGGTTCTGCCGCCGCATCTTGAAGAGGTCGTCGCTGATCGCGGTGATCTTCATCCCCGGCTCGACGGCCAGGTGACACGACGGCATCGGCCGGTCGTAGCCCTCGATGTTCACCAGGCACATGCGGCATGCGGCGGCGGGCGCGAGCTTCTCGTCGTCGCACAGCGTCGGGATGTTGAACCCCGCGCGCTGCGCAGCGCGAAGGATCGCCTCGCCCGGGATCGCCGGGACCTCGTGCCCGTCGATCGTGATGGTGCAGGTCGGCTGGCCCGACGGGATCTCTCCGACGTGGGACACGGTGGGGATCTGCTGCTCCGCGGGCTGCGTGTACCTCTCGAGCAAACTCACGGCTGCGCCATCGTCTCATATCTGCGTGAGCGGACGGGTACGCATGTTCCCGTCGGGCAGCGATGCTGCACGATGTGCGCGTTGTACTCGTCGGCGAAGTCGCGCATCGTCGTCCGCAGGATCGATGGCGCGGTGATGCCGAACCCGCAGAGCGAGAAGTTCGCCATGTGATCGCCGAGCTCGCCGAGCCATGCGAGGTCGCTCTCGCGGCCGATATCGCTCGTGACGCTCTGCAGGATCCCGCGGACGCGCGCGGTGCCGACGCGACACGGCACGCAGATGGCGCACGTCTCCTTCGCGAGGTACGCGAAGAGGCGCTCGGCCTCCGCGACGATGCACGCGGTCTGTGGGATGGCCCTGATCTGCGCCGAGCCCATGTGCGTGCCCGCGGCCACGAGGTCGTCGAAGCCGAGCTTCGTGTCGGCGCGGGACGCGGCGAGGATGCCGCCGGTCGGGCCACCGACGTGGATCGCCTTCAGCTGCCCAGCCACGCCGCCTGCGCGATCGAGGATCGCCCCGAGCGTCGTGCCGAGGGTGACCTCGTACACGCCGGGCGAGCGGACCGCGCCCGTCACCGAGACAAGCTTCGTGTCCGCGCGCGCGCCGGTCGAGACGATCTGCGGCAGCCACGCGAGCGTCTCGGCGCTCGAGACGAGCGTGGGGCGATTCTGGACCCCGTTCGTCGCCGGATACGGCGGACGCTGGCGCGCCATCGCGCGTCGCGACTCGAGGACGTTCATGAGCGCGCTTTCCTCGCCGCCCATGAAGCCCCCTGGTCCGCTCGCGACGGAGACCTCCAGGTCGCCGAGCGCCTCGCGCCGCGCGGCGATGTCCTGTTCCATCGCGTGCCGCTCGATGTCGGCCTCGGGATGGAGGTAGACGATCGCCTCGCGCGCACCGACGGCGTGCGCCGCGATCGTGACGCCCTGGAGCACGTTCGCGATGTTCTTGACGATGAGCGTCCGCGAGAGCGGGCTGTCGGGGTCGGCGTCGTACGCGTTCGCGACGACGAGCGGGTCGGCCGCCCGGGTCACCGCGGCGGCACGGACGGCGGCGAGCTTCGCGGACAACGGGTAACCCGCGCCGCCGCGGCCGCGCAGTCCGCTCCGCTCGATCGCAGCGATGAGGTCGTCGGGCGCCATGCCGCGTGCCTTCGCGACGGCGTCCGGGGCGCGCCCCTCGAGGAGCGACGCGGCGGTGCTAGCGGGCATACGTGGGCTCGAGCACGTGGTGGACCTCGCCCTCATGGAGCGTGTCGTGCGCCGGCGCGGGTGACTGCTGCGGCCACGCGCCCGCGACGCCGACGTTACCGGTGTACTTCCGTCCGCCGCGCGCGATCGGCGTCCCCTTCCCTTCAGGCGCCCCGCGGAAGTTCGAGAGGAGCGAGGCGGCCGTGTACACGTCCGTCATCGTCTTGCCGAACTCGCCGGCGATGCGCTCCGCCGCGGTCCACGGGAGATATCCGTAGGCCTCGTGCGCGCGATAGAGGACGCGAGTCAGCCGATCGCGGCCGATGCCCTCCTCCGAGAGGATGCGCTCCACCGGCGCGAGGTCGAGATCGCGCTCGTCCTCCGCGGGGATCGTCACGACCGCGTTCGACATCGGGCGACGGTCGCCGTACGGCGCCGTCTGCACCATGCGGATGCGGTAGTACGTCGCGCGCGGCGCGAGGAGCGGGCGCTTCCGGAAGCCGTTGCGGAACTTGTACGAGATGGAGATCGCCCGCGGCGGGCATGCCTTCTCGCACATGAGGCAGCTCTCGCACTTGAAGATGCTCGTCTCGGGCTCGAGGAGGAGCGCGATGAGGCCGCGCGACCGCTCGGGCAGCTCGCGCTTCTCGTACGGGTACTTGCGCGTGACGAGCTTGGGGCGCACGAGATGCTGCAGCGTGCGGATCATGCCGTCGAAGATCCCGAGACCCGGCTTCATCGGTCCACCTCGCCCAGCACGATGTCGGTGGAGCCGAGGATCGCGACGACGTCCGCGACGAGCCGGCCGCGGAGGAGCCACGGGAGGATCTGCAGGTTGTGGAACGAGGCGCCGCGCATCTTCGCGCGGAACGGATTCGGGCTCCGGCCGTCGCTGATCATGTAGATGCCGACCTCACCCTTCGCGCCCTCGACCGTGTAGTACGCCTCGCCCTTCGGGCATTTCCACACGTGGCCGAGCCGAGCGCGGACGGCCCCGCCCGGGATGTTCGCGATCGCCTCGCGCAGGATCCCGACCGAGTTCCGCAGCTCCTGCAGCCGCACCTTGTAGCGCGCGAACGCATCGCCGTCGGGGAACACCGCCGCCTTCGTGCTCTTGAGCTCGGGATACACGGAGTACGGCCGGTCGAGGCGAAGATCCCAGTTCATGCCGGAGCCGCGGAGCATCGGACCCGTGAGGCCGTACGCCTTCGCGACATCGGCGGGGATCCTGCCGACGCCGACGGTGCGCTCGAGGAAGATCTCGTTGCCCTCGAGGATGCGAACGTAGTCCTCCTCGATGTGCTTCTCGAAACGATCGAGGAACCGCTCGAGCTTCCCGAGCCAGCCCTGCGGCAGGTCGTAGAGGAGACCGCCGGGGCGGTAATAGTTGAAGTTCATGCGCGAGCCGCACAGCTCCTCGAACATGTCGAGGATGTCCTCGCGATCGCGGAAACACCAGAGGAGCGGGGTCGCCGCGCCGAGATCGAGCGCATACGCGCCGTACCAGACGAGATGCGACGCGCAGCGGCTCATCTCGTCGACGATCACCCGGATGTACTCGCCACGGCGCGGAACGTCGATGCCCGCAATGGCCTCCATCGCTCCGGCGTAGGCGTGCTCGTTCAGCATGTTCGCGACGTAGTCGGACTGGTCGGCGTACCGGATGCCCTGGTGGTAGGTGCGCCATTCGAAGATCTTCTCGAGGCCGCGGTGCAGGTATCCCATCACCGGCACGCACTCGATGACCTTCTCGCCCGACAGCTTGAGCACGAGGCGCAGCACGCCGTGCGTCGACGGGTGCTGTGGACCCATGTTGAGGATGAGCTCTTCGGTCTGGAGCCCTTCGTCGGTATCGATGACGGGGAGCTCGACCTGCGCGCCCTCCTCGATCTGCCTGCGCTCTACGTCGGTGGTCAGCTCAGCCGCCTCGGGAGATCTTTTCGCGGAGCCGGAGGAGGCCTTCGAGCAGCGCCTCGGGACGCGGCGGGCAGCCCGGGACGTAGACATCGACCGGGACGACCGTGTCGACGCCCTGGAGCGTCGCGTAGCTGTCCCAGAACTCGCCGCCCGACGAGGCGCAGTTGCCCATCGCGATCACCCACTTCGGCTCGGGCATCTGCTCGTACAGGCGGCGAAGGCGCGGTGCCATCTTATGCGTGACCGTTCCGGCAACGATCATGACGTCGGCCTGTCGCGGGCTCGAGCGGAAGACCTCCATCCCGAACCGCGACATGTCATGCGTCGAGGCGCCCGTCGCCATCATCTCGATGGCACAGCACGCGAGGCCATAGCCGAGCGGCCAGGGGCTGCGCGAGCGTGCCCAGCTCACGAGGTTCGATACGGTCGTGAAGACGACGTTGTCCTCGCTCGCGAAGACACTGGGCTTGACCGCCATCTCCTCGCCGCCGAGGCCGGCCTGTGTGGAGACGGGTCGGCGCTGGATGACGTCCTCTTCGAAGTTGATGGGAACGCCTTTGGTGGTCTCTGCGGGGCGCTCTTCAACTGTCATCGCAGTTCTCAGTTTACGGAGTTTTCCCCGCTCTGCACGGCGCTCGCGAGCAATGTGACGAGGGCATCATGGACGCCGAGCCCGCTCGCGACGATGTGCGGATGGCCGGCGCGCGCCTGGACGAGCTCCGAGACGCGCCCGCCGGCCTCTCGCACGAGCAACGCACCGGCCTTCCAGTCCCACGGCTTGTCGACCGACTCGTAGTACGCGTCATACCGCCCGGCCGCCGTCCACGCGAGATCGAGCTGCGCCGATCCGAAGCGGCGGATATCTCGCACGCTTGGCAAGACGGACCGGAGGATGCGCGCTTGTTCGCTGCGCGCCTCGGCGACGTAGGCGAACCCGGTCGCGACGAGCGCGTGCGAGAGATCATCGCGTTCGGACACGCGCAACCGTTCGGTCCCGAGCCACGCACCCGCGCCTCGCCCGGCAGTGAAGAGCTCGTCGCGCGATGGATCGAAGACGACGGCGGCGAGGAGGCCCTCGCCGTCCTCGCACGCGATCGCCACCGCGAAGTGCGGGATCCCGAAGAGGTAGTTGACCGTCCCGTCGAGCGGATCGACGTACCAGCGATGCCGCGACCGCCCCGCGCCACCCGTGCCCTCCTCGGCGACGATCTCGTCGTCCGGGTACGCGGCACGAAGCGCGCGCACGACCTCGGACTCCGCGGCGCGATCCGCGTCGAGGACGACGTCCGTCGCGCTCGTCTTCGTCTCGAGCCCGGCCGCGCGCTCCGTCCAGCGGGCGCGCAGCACCGTGCCCGCGGAGCGGGCGGCATCGATCGCCACTCGGATGCGGCGATCCGTCTCCCTGTCTATCGCTGGGTGATCCGTCCCTCGACCTTGGGGTCGAGCGGGGAGTGCGCGGTCATGTACGCGGCCACGGCGTCGACCTCGACGTCGCCGTAGATCACGTTCGTACCCTTGCCGAACCAGGTGTGGCCGTCGCCGCCGAGGAGGAGATAGTCGATCGTCGCGACGTGGTAGACGCGCTTCGGATCGATGGGCTGGCCCGCGATCGTCGCCTCGAGGACCCGCTGCCCGGCGGGGTTCGAGAACCGGTAGGCGAACGACCCGCCGCCGATCTGGAGCCGGCCGGCGCGGCCGGACGCATCCTCGAGGACCTCGCTCAGCTGCGCGCCGGTGAGGTCGACGTTCACGATCACGTTGCCGAAGGGCAGCACCTGATAGAGCTGCCCGTACGTGACGGGTCCGGCTTTGAGCGAGGCGCGGATGCCGCCCGCGTTGTAGAAGGCGACATCGGTCTGCCATCCCTGCTGCCGGCCGTACTCGACGAAGGCGTCGCCGATCATGTTGCCGATCGGATTCTCGTCGCGCGAGCTCCCATCCAGATCGTGCGCGAGCGTACCGACGACGCGCGACGTGTACTTGTCCGCCTCCGCTCGCTCCGCGTCGACGATCGCCGCGATCTCCGGGTCCGCCTTCACCGCCTTGGACGTCGCGACGGCCGTGAGCTCGCCGGAGCGGATCGCGTCCTTCATCCTGTGGGTCGCGGGATCGACGACGATCTCGAGATGGCCGACGTACTGCGTGTACGCGCCCGCGTCGACGATGGTCGTCGAGCCTTCGAGACGCGCGGTCTGGAGCGGCGCGTGGTCGTGCGACGCGACGATGACGTCGATGCCGGGAACGTCGCGCGCGAGCTTCGTCGCGTCGCTCGATCCGACGTGCGCGACGACGACGAGGATGTCGACCTTCGGCCGCAGGTCGTCGACGTACGGCTTCACGTCCTTCGCTGGTCCGAACCGCAGACCCGCGATGCTCGTCGCCTTCACGATGGTGTTCGACTCGGGATTCGTGACCCCGATGATGCCGACCTTCGCGATGCCGAGGTCCTTCACGATGTACGGCTGGAGGTACGCCGGCAGCTTCCCTGTCGCCGTCTGCACGACGTTCGTCGCGAGGAACGGGAACGACGCTTCCTTCGCGCGCTGGGCGAGGACGTCCTGCCCCCAGTCGAAATCGTGGTTGCCGACCGCCATGGCGTCGTACTTCATGAGGGTCATCGCCTTCGTGACCGCCTGGCCCTTGTTCACGTTCGAGATGAACGTGCCCTGCCACGCGTCGCCACCGTCGAGGAGGAGCGTCCGGCTCGGCGCGCGCTGGCGGAGCGCCGCCACCTGACCCGCGAGCGCCGCCATGCCGCCCTGCGCGAACGCGTTCGAGCCGCTGCCCACCGTATCGAAGTCGAGATGCCCGTGGATGTCGTCGGTGTGGATGATCTGGATGCGGTCGGCGGCGAGCGGCGCGATGGTCGCGACCCCTCCGGCGGACGCCGCGAGCGACGACGTGCTCGATGGCTGGATGGCGGTGGCGGTGCACCCCGAAGCGAGGGCGAGGACGAGGAACAGGGTCAGCAGGCGTCGCACCAGCGTCGATGCTACGCGCATACTGTCGCCGCCATGCCGAAGGACCCGCGCGTCGACCTCCTCCGTTCCGTCCCGCTGTTCATGGAATGCAAGGACGACCAGCTCCGGTTCATCGCGACGCAGGTCGAGGACGTCGACGTGAAGCCCGGCGAGGTCCTCTGTCGCGAGGGAACGACGGGCGGCGACTTCTTCGTCATCGTGAGCGGGACCGCGCGCGTCGAGAAGGGCGGACGGAAGCTGCCGACGATCGGTCCGGGTGGGTTCTTCGGCGAGATCGCGCTCATCGACCGCGGACCACGGACCGCGACGGTCACCGCCGAGACGCCGATGCGGGTGCTCAATCTCGGACCGTCGCAGTTCCAGAACGTCCTCGCGGAGAACCCCGACATGGCGCGCCAGCTCCTGTACGCGGTGACGAAGCGCATGCGCGAGGTCGGGACGCCTCCGGCGGACTGAGCTGTGGGGTCGCGCCCGACCGCGTGGTGGAGCATCACTTCGTAGAGTTCGGCTCGGAGATGCGCACGGCGCTCGCGCCCACCCTGCTCGCGCTCGCCGTTACGGTTGCCTGCGCTCCCGTTGCCGTGACGCCGTCTCCCTCCGTAACCGACACGTCCTCCGCGACGCCCTCCGCCACCGCCCGGCTCTCGGCGACACCGACAGCGTCGGCGAGCCCGTCGCCGTCGCGGACACCGGCACCGACCGCGAGCCGGAC
>DATDNP010000090.1:0-2692 GCA_036518215.1 Candidatus Limnocylindria bacterium | reverse complement strand
GCCCCACGCGGCATCCCGCAGATCGAGGTGTCCTTCGACATCGACGCGAACGGGATCCTCAACGTGAAGGCCACGGACAAGGCCACCGGCAAGGCGCAGCACGTCACCATCACGGCGTCGAGCGGCCTCAGCAAGGACGAGGTCTCCAAGCTCGTGAAGGACGCCGAGGCCCACGCCGAGGAGGACCGCCGCAACGTCGAGCGGATCCAGACACGCAACGAGGCCGACACCTTCGCCTACCAGATCGAGAAGTCGCTCCGCGATCTCGGCGACAAGGTCCCCGCGGACACGAAGAAGGATGTCGAGGAGAAGATCGCGGCGCTCCGCGAGGTCGCGAAGGGCGACGACGTCCAGCGCATCAAGACCGCGATGGACGATCTGCGCACCTCGGCGCAGCGCATCGGGGAGCTCATGTACCAGCAGCAGCAGCAGCAGGCGCAGGGGCAGTCGAGCGGCGACGGCACACCCGGAGGCGAGCAGGGCGAGCCCGCCGGCGCGACGGCCGGCGAGAAGAAGTCCGACGACACGATCGAGGGCGAGTTCAAGGAACAGAGTTAGCGCATACGGAGACACGAACGGTGTGCCGCGGCAACTCCGCCGCGGTACGCCTTCGTCGCCCCGAATCTTGCGTCGGAGGCGTACGCTCGACGAGTAGCGGGAGTCACCGCTCGAGTTGGGACCACCGCCATCTCCGAGCACACTTCCCTGCGAGGGCCCGCCCGGGTCCTGGTCGTTGCCGACGCCCCGCTCTCCGACGTGGTGCGACTCACCCTGAATCACGGGGTCTATGACGTCGCGGTCACGTCACAGCCGCTAGAAGCGGAACACCTCATCCTTGAGCTACGCCCGCATCTGCTTATCGTCGATATAGACGTCGTCAATGGTGGCGCGAAGCGGCTCGTCGGCCGGCGTCTCGCGGGTCAGCCCATCCCCACGATCGTGCTGACCGAGCGCGGCGATCTGAGGACCAAGCTTGACGCCTTCGAGCAGGGGGCCGATGACTTTCTGACGATTCCCGTGAACCCCGAGGAGCTGGTCGCGCGCACCATCGCCCTCATGCGCCGCGCCTACGGGCTGACGGTCCCCTTCGTGCCCGTTATCAAGGTCGGCGGTCTCACGATCGACCTCCTGAATCGACGTGTGAACTCGGGATCGTCAGCGATCGACCTAACCGCGATCGAGTGGAACCTGCTGTATCTGCTGGCATCCAATCCTGAGAAGACGCTCGACCGCGAGACGATCCTCGACACGTTGTGGGGCGCCGACTACCTCGCCGAGAGCAATCTCGTCGACCGGCATGTCCGGAACCTTCGCGTGAAGCTGAAGAACAACTGGCGCCGGCCGCGTTTCATCGAGACCGTTCCCGGCAAGGGCTACCGATTCCTCGTCGGCGCTTCCGTCGCGCCCCATCGGATGAGGGTCCTTCATGACGGACGCGCGCCACGAGAGGAAAAATCGAAGGGTGACGCCGAGCGGTAGCGCCACCGATCCAGCGCGGGGCTCGAGCCCGCGCATCCTGCTTCTGATCAACAACGCCCTCGCCAACCTCATCGCGGTCACGCTGCGCCACGGCAGCTACGAGACGATGAGGGCGACGAGCGAAGCTGAGTGCGTGCGCATCCTGCGCGACTGGCGTCCCGACATCGCCCTCGTCGACATCGACGAGCAGACGTCCCTGCTGTCGCTCCTTGGGGGGGGGATCGCCCAAGGCCGGATCCCCATCCTGGCCTTCACGCGTCGGCGCGATACCGCCGTCAAGCTGCGTGCCTACGAACAGGGCGCGGATGACGTCGTGGAGGTACCGTTCACGCTGGACGAGATCGTCGCGCGGCCTTACGCGCTCCTCCGCCGCGCGCGCGGCGTTGCTCCGGCGCCGCTGGTGCCGAAGATCCGCCTCGCGGACGGCCAGATCGAGGTCGACCTGCTCGAGCAGACCGTAAAGGTCTCTGGCGAACGTCCGCTCGAGCTCACGCCGCTCCAGCAGACCCTGCTGTACATCCTTGCGGCGAACGCCGGGGAGGTGCTGACGCGCGAGGGTCTACTCGCCAGCATCTGGGGAAGCACCTTTCAGATCGAGAGCAACGTGGTCGACCGGCACATCCGCGAGCTGCGCGTGAAGCTTGGCGACGACTGGCGCTCGCCGCGGTACATCGAGACCGTGCCGGGTCGCGGCTACCGCTTCAAGGAGAAGGCCAGCGAGTTGCGCCGAGAGGCGGCGTCGTGATGATGGCGCGCAATGACATGACCGATGGCGCGGTGTGTACTCGGGGGACGATCCGCTCGTGACCGGATCGCGTCGGACCGCGTGGAGGGGAAAGCGTGGGGACGAAGCTGATCGCCTACGAATGCGTCGCGCCCGACCATCACGCTGGCGACGAGCCCGACCGGCTCACGATCCACGATGGTGCCTGGGCGTTTTGCGGAGCCGGCATACGGCGCGACGGACATCAGTGGCGTGAGACGGGTGGTCAGGCGTACGAGGAGCTGCTGCGCAAGGCGGGCGTTGCACTGACGCCCGGCGCGCCCTAACGACCCGACCATCCTTCACTGGGGTTCATCGGCGGGTATGAAGGCAGCGCAGAGCATGCCGAAGTACGTCGGCGCCTCGTACGACAAAAGCTGCGGCTGCCAACCGTGCCCGATGGCGCCATGCAGCATGAGCATCTGCCAGAACGAGTCGGCCTTCGCATCG
>DATDNP010000089.1:0-2538 GCA_036518215.1 Candidatus Limnocylindria bacterium | reverse complement strand
GCTCGGCGTGCCGATCGCGATGGGGACCGACACGGGTGTCGGCGAGCACGGCAGCAACGCCGAGGAGCTCGTGTGGATGGTGAAGGCGGGGATGACGCCGATGCAGGCGATCGTCGCGACGACGAAGACCGCCGCGGAGTGCTCGCGTATCGGCCAGCTCGCGGGGACGCTCGAGCCGGGGAAGCGCGCCGACGTCATCTCCGTCGCCGGCGACCCGCTCGCCGACGTCGCGATCCTCCAAGACGCGGCGAAGATCACGTTCGTGATGCGCGACGGTCAGATGTTCAAGGATCTCGCCGCGTAGCGATCAGGGATAGCTAAGAAGGGTGGGGCGGGCGACGCGCCGATCGCCCGCCCCGGGATGCGCTAGCGGTCCGGGATCGAGAGCACCGAACCCGTCGGCGCGTTGGACAGCATGACCACGACGGAGACGCTCACGGAACCGGAGGTCGCGGTGACCTTGTACGTTCCGGGCGCCCAGCCGTTGTCGATACCGGTCGTCGCGGTGCCGAACGGCGACGTCTTCCCGCTGATGCTGCCGCCGTCCGTGCTGCTGCGGATCTCGATCGTGATCGGCGCGAGCGGCGCGAAGCCGTACGCCATGATCGTGAGACCCGTGCCGAGCACGGTGTCCGGCGCGGTGATGACTCCGGGGTACGTCGGTGCGAGCGCGCGGGCGCGGCTCTGGAATGCCGCGACGAAGTCGGCCCACGGCTTGCCGCTGACGGTGCGGTAGGCGTCTTCGAACGTCCTGCCCTGACCGAGCAGCTCGAGCACGCGGACGATGCCGGCCTGGGTCAGATCCTGACGGAGCATCTCCACGATCTCCGCCGATTCGAGGTACTGGTACAAGGCGTAGGTGCCGGTCCGCTGCGACCAGAGGGCAGGCGACTCGAGCTGGTTGATGGGGGCGTACGTGCCGGTGTACGCCATCGATGCGGTGCCGTACTGGACCTCCATCGCGAGGTACTTCGCACCCGGCACGGTGAGCTCCTCGCTCATCGCGAGGCCCTCCGTGAGCCACATCGGCAGCGACGGGCTCGTACCGATGATCTGCTGGACCATCGCGTGCGTGAGCTCGTGGCGGATGTCGCTCTTCGGTTGGGCCTGGGACATCTCGCCCCAGTTGACGAGGACGAGCTTCGATGCCGGCTGGAACAGCGCGACCGACGCGTCCGCGATCGCTGCGGCTTGCGTCGGCGTGTATCCGTCGAGTGCCTGCAAGCCGGCTGTGTACGAAGCCGTCGTGGCGAAGATGTACACGACCGGGATGTTCGTGAACGGACGCGCGAAGTAGGTCTGGACCTGGACCGTGTCCGCTTCAGCGATGTTCGCGAGCTTGCTCCGGATCGACTGATCGATGGTGGTCTCGATCCAGACGTCCGTGTTCGGTGTCCGCTGCAAGGTCATCTGGTATGAGCTGACCTGCTTCGTCTGGTCCGTACCGAACGCCGGGACCGGCGCGGCGGCCGCGGCAGTGCTCGTGAAGGACATCGCGTAGTCCCCACTGATGGCGCCCGAGACATTCACGACCGCGCTGACGTTCGCCGTGCTCTGGACGAGACCGGAGTACGTGCCGTTCGGCAGACGACGGTCGAAGCGCGGATCGTAGACAGCGGCCGCGCCCGGCTTCACGGCCGGGAAGACACGCTGCTGCGCGACGTCGCCGTTCGCGTTGAAAAGGGTGAGCGTGATGTCGGCGGGCGTGCTGCCGACGTTCTGCGCGATGATCGGAGAGAACCACTGCGGCGCTCCCGTGTTCTTGTGCAGGACCGGGAGGTAGGCAGAAGGCTGGGCCTGGCTCTGGCCGATACCGAGGTACGCCATCGCCATGCCCGCGCCGGGGTCGGTCTCGTTCACGACCGCACCGAGGAGCGAGCCTGCACCGCCCCGAATGACGACTGAGTACGAGCCCGCCGGGAGCGTGGCCGGATCGAAGCGCACGTCGATCGGCGCGCTGCGGCCCGGCTGCAGCACGACGCCGGAAAGCGTCGTGACGAGGGCGCCCGTCGCGAACGAGTAGAACTCGATGTTCGCCGTCGTCGCGGCGTTGCCGAGGTTCTGGACGATGAACGGCGTGTACCAGTGGTCGGTGCCGCCGAGGTACTTGAGGACGTTCGGCAGGTAGATCACGTTCGAACCGCTCAAGAGACCCTCGTACGACATGGCCATCGCGCCCGAGGCCTCGTTCACGATGGCGTAGAGCTGCGCGCCCGTGGCGCCCTGCACGACGACCGCGTACTGCGTGTCGTCGGCGAGGCCGTCGATGATCGACGGCGTGAACGCGCGCGAGCGGCCCGGTTGGAGCGAGACGTTGTCGATGCGTGTGGCGAGCGCGCCGTCCGCGAAGCGGTAGAAGAGAACGCTCGCCGTCGTCGGCGCCGCACCGATGTTCTGGACGATGAACGGCGTGTTCCAGCCGTCCGGTCCGCCGAGATTCCGCGTGATGTTGGGCAGGTAGACCGTGGCGGCGCCGGTCGCGGTTCCGGCGTACGCCATCCACGTCGAGCCCGCGCCCTCGACGACCGTCGCCGCGAC
>DATDNP010000088.1:0-12634 GCA_036518215.1 Candidatus Limnocylindria bacterium | reverse complement strand
CCGACGCGCGGGCTACGCGGCCTCAGCGAGGCCGGTGTCGAGCTGGCGGACGAACGACCGGATGTAGCCGTTGACCCACGCCGCGGCCTCGAGCGGAAGCATGTGACCGACGCCGCGCGCGAGGTGGACCTCGGCGCCCGGATGCGCGGCGCGCAGCGTCGCGGCGTCCTTCGCGCAGATCACGCGGTCCTCGGTCCCCCAGAGCAGGAGCGTCGGGATCTCCGCCAGGTCGCGGACACGCGCGGCGATGCTGAAGGCGACCTGCTCGCCGCCCGGTATCGCCATGAGCGCGGCGCGGCGCCACCACGGTGGCTGGTTCGCCCACACGATCGCGCGCGCCGTCAGCGCGCGGTCGCGCGACGTCGATCCGTGGCGCAGGAGCATCCCGAGGAAGTGATCGTCGCCGCAGCGCACCGATCCGACGAGGAATCGCCGGAGGAACGGCTTCGACACCTTCGGCTGCGGCCGCAGGAGCGCGCGCCCGATGAGCGGCACGCAGTACAGCTTGTAGATCCAGTGGAGGGAGCGGCCGAGCGCCGCGGGTGCGAGGAGCACGAGCCCGTCGACGATGTCGGGACGCTCGAGCGCGAGGTGGAGCGAGATCCCGCCGCCCAGGGAGTGGCCGAGGAAGAGCGCGCGTGGGATCCCGAGCGTCTCGCAGACCTGCGCGACGTATTCGGCGAGCGTCTCGAAGCGCGCATCACGCACCATGAGGGCCGGACGGAGGGCCGAGCCCGGCAGGTCGATCACATGGACGGAGGCGAAGTGTCGGCGCAGCTCGCGGATCTGCGGCGCGAGCGAGCGCGCATCGGCGGAGAGGCCTGGGAGCACGACGGCGTGCGGCGCGCCCGCGCCCCAGCTCGTGACGCGGAAGCGATAGTCCCCGATCGGGACGACACGGACCTCCATGCCGTCGCAAATGCACCCTGCGTGCCTACGTGGAACGCGAGCGAGCGCTAGCTGTCGAGCTTCAGCTCCATCGCGATCCACGCCGGCTGCTTCACGAAGCCCATGGCCTCGTTGATCGAAAGCATCGGCCGGTTCCTCTGATCGTTCCAGGTCTTGATGTGATCGACCGCGATCGACTGCGCGTAGCGGACCGTCCGGAGCTTGAGCGCCATCGCGACGCCGCTCCCGCGCGCCTCGCGGCGCACCCCGGTGAGACCCTGCCAGACGAACGACGGGTCTTCGATCGAGCGCTCGAGATTCGACATCCCGATCCAGCGGCCATCGCGGTCCACGGCGATGAAGAACGCCTCTGGCAGGAAGGCGGGCGCGCCGGTCCAATGGCGGCGCCACTCCTCGATCGTCTCCGGCGTCGGTGGCAGCACGGACGGGACATCGACACGCAGCTCGCCGATGAGCTCGTAGGCCATGGCCTCCGCGCCCTCCGGGTCGCGACGCAGCGCGTCCGCGTAGGTCGTGATCGTGATGCCGTTCGCCGCGATACGCTCGTCCGCCGACGCGAACTTCGCGAAGTCGAACCCAGCGACCGCCAGACGCGACTCCCAGTCGCGCTTCACTTCGTACCAGCCGCGATGACGAAGGAAATCGACGCCGTCGGTCATCGACTCCTTCACGCCCGCGTTCAACGCGATGGCGCGGCGCTCCACGGCCGCGCGCAACGTGGCGTCATACAGGCCGGTCCCATGGCCGCGGCGCCGATGCTCCGGCCGCACCCAGAGATCGAACCAGTACCGAGCGGGATGGAAGCGCCCAGGTTGATGACGCATGTCCACACCGCCGACGATGTCGTCACCGTCCAGCGCGACGAGCCGGAGCAGGAAGTACTTCGCGCGATCGAAGGTCTCGTCCTGGTGGCGCGACTCTTCGACCGACAGCGGGTAGTCCGGGTAGCACGCGTTCGCGCCCGACACCCACTGCTCGCGGTCGGCGGGCATGAACTCACGAACGCGGGTCACCGTCTTGTTCGTCATGGCCGCGTCACTCTACGGACGGCCGCGCGCGAGCGGCAACGTCAACTTGGATGCACACCTAGGACGAGGTCTCGGAGAGCGCGAGCGAGAGCTGGTTCTCGACGGCGCGAAGCAGCTTCACGGTCCCGAAGTCATGGCGATGGAACGGCGTGAGCCCGCGCGCATGGAGCGCGTCGCGGTGATCGATGGTCGGATAGCCCGCGTTGTGCTCCCAGCCGTAGCCGGGGTACCTGCGCGCGAGGCTCGCCATGAGCCGGTCGCGGGTCACCTTCGCCACGATCGACGCGGACGCGATCGCGAAGCTCTTCGTGTCACCCTTCACGATCTCGGTGTGACGACCCGGAGCGAAGCTCGGGTCGAGGATGCGGCGGCCATCGACGAGGACCCAGTCGTACTCACCGATCTGCCGAAGCGCTCGCATCATCGCGACGTGGCTCGCGTGATAGATGTTGAGCCGATGGATCTCGGCGACCGATGCGGCGCCGATCCCGACACGCACCACGCGCGCGCGTACCTGGGACACGAGCTCCTCGCGCTGCTGGCGCGTGAGCATCTTCGAGTCCTTCACCGCACGGATGAGCTTCGTATCCGGCGTCACGAGACACGCCGCCGCGACGACCGGACCCGCGAGCGCGGCCATGCCGACCTCGTCGACCCCGACCACGCGCGGGAGGCCGCGATCCCAGAGCTCCTTCTCGAACTTCAGCGTGGGCATGCCGCTCTAACGCTAGACGTATTGGGGGTGAATCGGCGAGCAGAAGGGCGAGCGGGGATCGCTGGTTAGCGGCGCTTCTCTCTCAGCGTTGCGCTCTTTCCGACACGTTCACGGAGGAAGTAGAGGGCCGCGCGGCGCGCGTGGCCGTGGCGCGTGACCTCGATCTTCTCGACGCGCGGCGAGTGGACGAGGAACGTGCGCTCCACCCCGACGCCCGACGCGATGCGACGCACCGTGATCTGCTCGTCGAGGCCGCCGTTCCGGATGCGGAGGACGGTGCCTTCGAACTTCTGGAGCCGCTCGCGGTTGCCTTCGACGACGCGCACGCTCACGGCAACGGTGTCACCAGGCCGGATCTCAGGGACCTCGGCCTTCTGCTGCTCGGAGGCAAGCGTCTTCAAGACGTCGTTCATCGGCATGGTGATAGCGCTCACGAAGGATCTGAGGATAGCAGAACTCCTAGCGCTTCGCCTTCTTCAGCCGGTCGAGGATCGTGACGTGTGACACCCCGAAGTGCGTCGCGAGCTGCCGCACCGTGAGGCCCGTGGCGCGCAACCGCGCGACCTCGGCCACGCTGGGGGACCGCGGCGCGCTCCGCGCGGCGCGGAGACGCACCCCGGCGGCTCGGAGGCGAGCGCGGACGGTCGCCGGCGAGATGCCGAAGCGCGCGGCGATGCGGTAGGAGCCGACGCCGGATCGATACGCCTCCACCAGATCCGCATCGCGCACGTCGCGTTTCGCGCGGCGCGCGGGAAGGCGCGCTCGCTCCGGCGCCGTGAGGGCGGCCGTGTCGAGCAGATCGGGGCGACGGTCCGCGGTCCGCTTGATCGCCTCCGCCCGGCGCCACTTCGCGATCGCCGCGTGGTCGCCCGACAGCAGGACCGCCGGCACGCCGCGTCCCTCGAAGTCGGGCGGGCGGGTGTACTGCGGACCCTCGAGCAGACCGTCGGTATGCGATTCGTGCTCGAGCGATGCCGGCTCGATGACACCGGGGACGAGGCGCGCGATCGCGTCGATGACGATCATCGCCGCGAGCTCGCCGCCCGTGAGCACGTAATCCCCGATCGAGAGCTCCTCGTCGACGTCCGACTCGACGACCCGCTCGTCGACACCCTCGTAGTGCCCGCACACGAGGACGACGTGCGGCATCGCCGCGAGACGCCGCGCGGATGCCTGATCGAAGACGCGACCCTGCGCCGAGAGGAGCACGACGTGGCCATCGCTTCCGCGCACCGCGCGGATGGCGCGCGCGAGCGGTTCGGGCTTCATCACCATGCCGGCGCCGCCGCCGTACGGCGAGTCGTCCACGACATGGTGGCGATCGGTCGTCCACGATCGGATGTCGTGCACCTCGAGCACGACCTTCTTCGCCTGGCGAGCGCGGGCGACGATGCTCTCGGCGAACGGGCTCTCGAACATCTTCGGAAAGAGCGTGAGCACGTCGACGCGCAGTGCCTCGCTCATCAGAGCTCCTCCTGGGGCGCGAGCACGATCGTGCGGTTCGGAACATCGACCGACCGCACGACGGACTCGAGCATCGGGAGGAGCGTCTCGCGTCCGGCGTCGTCGACCACCACGAGCACGTCGGTCTGGCCCGCGCGGATGAGGTCCTTCACCATACCGAGCGGGGTCCCCTCGGGCGTCACCGCGGCGAGCCCGACCAGGTCGGCCCAGAGGTACGCGCCCTGCGTCGCGCGTCTCGCCTCGTCGCGCGAGACGCGAAGGAAGCGACCCTGCAGCGCGTCGGCCGCGCTCCGCGTCTGGTAGCCCTCGAGCGCGACGATCGGCGACGCCGCGTCGCCTCGAACGCTCGCGATCGTGACCGGACCGACGCCGTCGCATTCGAGGACGGCCCCAGGGTGGAATCGATCGGGCACGTCGGTGCGTGGGTCGAGACGGACCTCGCCGCGGATGCCATGCGGACCGAGGATGCGCGCGACGACGAGCCCCTCGTCGTCAATCGATCTCGAGGTTGACCTTCGTTCCATCGCGCGTCGCCATCACCTTCAACAGCGCGCGGATGGCCTTCGCGATGCGTCCGCCGCGGCCGATGACCTTCCCCACGTCGTTCTCGGCGACGGTGAGGTGGAGCTTGATGAAGTCACCGTCGAGCTCCTGCGTCACGACGACGGCGGTCGGCTCGTCGACGAGCTGCTTCGCGACGAGCTCGAGGAGGTCCTTCATACGGGTGTCGCCGGTCGTCGCTTCGGTCATAGCCTCACCGGACGGCGGGCGGTACCTCGCTCTCGGGAAGGCCGCTCCGGACAAGGAGCGTGCGCGCCGTCGCGGTCGGCCGGGCGCCGCTCTTGATCCAGTGACGGGCGCGGTCGGCGTCGACGACGAGGTCAGCGGGCTCGGTGCGCGGGTTGTAGTGACCGATGGACTCGATGAACTTGCCGTTGCGCGGCGCGCGGGAGTCCGCGACCACGACACGATAGGTCGGGGCCTTGGTCTTGCCGACGCGGCGCAGGCGGATGTGGACGGCCAACTCTTCGGTGATCCTCCTAACGGACAGGCGCGGGGTGAGCGCTAAGTGTAGCCGCTCAGCCCAGCCGGGGCATCCCCGGGAGCTTGGGGAGCCGGCCGCTCTTCGCGAGCCCGCCGAACTGTTTCATCATCTTCTGCATCTCGGCGAACTGCTTGATGAGCTGGTTCACGTCGGACACGGTCGTCCCGGAGCCCTTCGCGATACGGCGCCGGCGCGAGCCGTTGATGATCGAGGGGTCGGCGCGCTCGGCCTTCGTCATCGAGGAGATGATGGCCTCGATCCGCTTCATCTCCGCCTCGGCCTGTGGCCCCTCGGGCAGCTGCTTCGCGAGGCCGCCCATGCCCGGGATCATCTTCAGCAGGTCCCCGATCGGGCCCATCTTCTTCACCTGCTGCAACGTCGCGTAGAAGTCCTCGAACGTGAAGCGCGCCTCGAGGAGCTTCTTCGTCTGCTCCTCCGCCGCCTTCTTGTCGACGACCTCCTGCGCGCGCTCCACGAGCGTGAGGACGTCGCCCATGCCGAGGATCCGCTGCGCGAGGCGGTCGGGGTGGAAGACCTCGATCGCGTCGAGCTTCTCCCCCACGCCGAGCAGCTTCACCGGCACGCCCGTCGCCGCGCGGATGGAGAGGCTCGCGCCGCCCCGCGCGTCGCTGTCGACCTTCGTGAGCACGAGACCGGTCACCGGCAGCCGCTCCTTGAACGCGGTCGCGGCCTCGACGGCGTCCTGCCCCGTCATCGCGTCGACGACGAGGAGGACTTCGTGCGGCTTCGCCGCCGCGACGACCCCCTCGACCTCTTGCATCATCGCTTCGTCGATGTGCAACCGGCCGGCGGTATCGACGATGACCGTGTCCTTGCCCTGACCGCGCGCTCCGTCGATCGCGGCCGCGACGTCGCCGGCGACGCGCTTCGCGTCCACGGCCGTCACTGGGATGTTCAGCTGCTTCCCGAGCGTGACGAGCTGATCGATCGCCGCGGGCCGATGGACGTCCGCCGCCACGAGGAGCGGATGACGCCCCTGCTTCCGGAGCAGGTTCGCGATCTTGCCGCCCGTCGTGGTCTTGCCGGAGCCCTGGAGACCGACGAGGAGGATGACGGTCGGCGGAGTGCCCGCGCGCGCGATCGGCTCGGCGCTGCCGCCGAGCATCTCCACGAGCGCGTCGTGGACGATCTTGACGACCTGCTGCGCGCCGGTGACCGACTCGATGACACGCTCTCCGAGCGCGCGCTCGCGCACCGTCGCGACGAGCTGGCGGACTACCTTCAGATTCACGTCGGCCTCGAGGAGCGCGACGCGGACGTCGCGTAGCGCTTCCTCGAGATCGGCCTCCGAGACGCGCGGGCGACCACGCAGGCGCTCGAACGTGTTGTTCAGGCGATCGGAGAGCTGCTCGAACATCTCGCTACAGGCTACGGCCTCGAGGTCGCCGACCCATCGATGCGGATGGCCCGCGCGACGTCGGGGAAACGATCCGCCTCTACCTGCCGCGACCACAGGTAACCCTGGCCGACGTCACACCCGAGGTCGCGTACGCGATCGCGCGCGGCGACGGTCTCGACGCCTTCGGCGACCGTCGAGGCGCCGATCGAACGCGCGAACGCGACGCCGGCGGCGATGACCATGTCGTCGTACGGCTGTCCCGCGATGACGAACGTCGTGGGAAGCTTCACGACGTCGAACGGCGCGTCGCGAAGCCAGGCGAAGCGCAGATCACCGTCGCCGAAGTCGTCGAGCGCGATCCGCACGCCGGCGTCGCGGAACCTGCGAAGGCGCTCGCACATCGCCTCGTCGTAGACGGCGTCCGGTTGCGTCTCGATCTCGAGCATCGTGGGATCGAGTCCCGCACGAGCGCACGCTTGGAGCGCGTCGTCCAGGAGCTCAGGTCCGATCGAGTCCGGCCACGCGTTCACCGCGAAGTGCGGAATATCCAGCGACATCGCGCGCCACGCCGCCACCTGACGTGCGGAGGTGTCGAGCAGGAACCGCATGAACGTCGGCGCGAGACCCGCCGGCGGGACATCGTTCACGAACGGCACCGCCTGGAGCACGCCGCGCGTCGGATGGCGCCAGCGGATCGCGCACTCGATCCCCGCGAGCCGGCCGGTGCGGAGCTCGACCTGCGCCTGATACAGCAGGAACAGCTCCCCGCGCTCGACCGCGCGCTGGAGCTCGTGGCGGCTGAACGAGGGCACGAGGCAGCAGCCTAGAGGACGGCGAGGATGCGCTCGGCGAGATGACCGACGGGTCGCGCGGATACGGTCGGCACGGAATGTCGCTTCGCCTCCGCCAGGACCCACCGAGCGTGCGCGCTCTCGAACGGTGTGAGTGGCGTCGTCCGCTCGTGCGCGTCTTCGACGACGAAGACCGCGCGCCGTCGTGCCGCGGACACGGCATCACCGTACGAGCTCCGCGAGGCGACGTCGGGCGTGATCCACAGTCCTTCGATGACGATCTTGTCCGTGGACGCGAGATGGTGCGCGATGACGTTCTCGAGCGCGGTCGACACGGCGACCGCGATGCGCCGGAAGCCGTCGAGCGTGAGCTCGTCCTCGCCAGGCACCGCGAGGCCGAGCGCGAGGCGAATGTCGTCCGCTTGAAGCAGCGTCGCACCCGAGACCGTCGCGATCCGTTTCGCCGCGTTGGTCTTACCCACGGCGGCGGTCCCGCCGATGAGGAGCACGGTCCAGTCCGTCGTCACTCCGCGCTGCGCTTCGCTCCCATCGACGCGAGCTGGCGCAGCTCGGCCGCCGAGACCTCCGGTCCATAGAGGTATCCCTGGACGATGTCGCACCCGAGCGCGACGAGCGCGTCCTCCTGCTCGGGTGTCTCGACGCTGTCGGCGACGACGCGCACGCCGCCCTTCGTCGTCGTGCGGACGACGTGCGCGGCGTTCACGATCGCCACGACGGCGTCGCGCGCCGCGGGGTCGCCCGCCGCGAGGTCGCGCACGACGGGGTAGCCGATCTTGAGCGTGTCGAAGTCACGTGCGGCGTCGGCGAGCGCGGGATCGCCGAACTCCTCGGACCCGACGCGCACGCCGAGGACGCGAAGACGGCGCGCCGCCTCGGCGAGCGCGCTGTCCCGGACCGTGCCGCGCGGGCATTCGATCTCGACGGCCGAACCCTTCACGCCGCTCGCGAGCACGATGTCGCGGACCATCTCGGTGAGGGCGGGCGACCGAAGCGTCTGCGCCCAGATGTTCGCCGACACGACGGGGACGTCGAAGCCCTCGTCGTTCCACCGCTTCACCTGCGCGCACAGGGCGGTGAGGACCCAGCGGTCGAAGTCGACGTGGAAGCCGCCCTGCTCGACGAGCGGGATGATGTCGCCGGGCCCGATCATCCCGTACGAGGGGTGTGGCCAGCGCACGAACGCCTCCGCGCCCACGAGCCGCCCCGTTGGCGCGTGCACCTGCGGCTGGAACTGGAGCGAGAGCGCGTCATCGCTGATCGCGCGTCGCAGGTCGGCCGCGCGTAGCCGGACGATCGCCACGGCGGAAAGCCTAGTCGACCGACCGCCCGGCATGCGAGGGAGCACACTGGCGTCGTGCGGGCGCTCCGCGCGTCCCTCGCGGCCATCGGTCGCGGTCGTGTGGCGATCCTCTCGATCGCCCTCGCGTACGCGATCTCGGTCGTCATCGGGATCGCGATGGTGAGCTCGGGCAACGCATTCGCGCTGGAGCGGCGCGACGCCATCGTCGGCGACGCGCAGACGAGCGCGACGCTCGTCGCGGATCGCGCGGGCGATCATCTGCGCGCGGCCGTCCTCGACTTCGCCGCGAACCTCGTCCTCGGCGGAGGAACGAGCACGGTGCTCGGTGTCGGCGTCGTGCTCGCCTATCCCGTCGTCGTGTACCGCGGCTGGGTCGGCGGGATCGTGTCCGTCGACGCGAAGCACGCGAGCCGTCTCGGCGATCCTGGCCGTGCGTTCTACTACCTCGTCACGCTCGTCCTGCAGCTCATCCCCTATTCGATCGCGGGCGGGATGGGGATCTACCTCGGGCTCGGGTCGTGGCGCGCGATGCGGCATCCCGTCGACTCGTGGCTCGGCCTACCGAAGGATCGCCTCCGCGACGTCGCGCTCGCGTACGTCGTCGTCGTCCCGCTCTTCCTCGTCGCGTCCCTCTTCGAGTTCCTCGCCTAGGCGGCGCGCGGGAGGAGGGCGTCGACGAACGCCTTCGCGTCCATCGGGACGAGGTCGTCGGCCTTCTCGCCGACACCGAGGAACTTCACCGGTAGCCCGAGCTCGTGGACGATCGCGAAGATGGCGCCGCCCTTCGCGGTGCCGTCGAGCTTCGTGACGACGAGTCCGGTGACGTTCGCGTCCTTCGTGAATTGGCGCGCCTGCTGGATGGCGTTCTGACCGGCGGTCCCGTCGAGGACGAGGAGCACCTCGTCGGGCGCGCCCTCGCGCGCGCGACCGGTGACGCGGACGATCTTGCCGAGCTCGTCCATGAGATGACCCTTCGTGTGGAGCCGGCCGGCCGTATCGGCGATGACCGTCGTGTTCCCGCGCGCGCTCGCGGCGTTCACGGCATCGAACACGACCGCGGCCGGATCGCCTTCGGGTCGGCCCGACACGATGGGGACGTCGACCCGCGCGGCCCACGTCTCGAGCTGCTCGATCGCCGCGGCGCGGAACGTGTCGGCCGCCGCGAGCAGCGGCTTCTCGCCGGCGTCCTTCAGACGCTTCGCGAGCTTCGCGGCGGTCGTCGTCTTCCCGCTCCCGTTC
Source organism: Candidatus Limnocylindria bacterium (assembly GCA_036518215.1). Lineage (GTDB taxonomy): Bacteria > Chloroflexota > Limnocylindria > P2-11E > P2-11E > CF-39. The sequence goes on along the minus strand of DATDNP010000088.1, from coordinate 2,762 downwards.
ACGCCGACGACGAGGATGACCCGCGGGCGCGCCGCCGTGGTGCGGAGCGAGGCGTCGGCTTTCCGCAGCTCCGCGACGAGGACGTCCCGCACGGCGTCGAGGGTCTTCGGTACGGTCCGGAGCTCACCCGTCGACACGAGGTCGCGCACCTGCGCCATGAGCGGATCGACGAGCGATACCGAGAGGTCCGCACGGAGGAGCGCCTCCTCGAGCTCGTCGACGAACTCGGGCGTGACGGGCTCCTCCTGCTTGCGACCGAAGAGGCGCGAGAAGAATCCGCCTCGCGTCTTCGCGAGACCCTGTTCGATGCTCACCGCCTACGAGACTAGGGCGTGAGCCAGATGACCGCGGCGAAGCCGACGATGAACGCGACGACCGAATACGCACCCGTGCGCGGCGACGACCAATCGCCCGCGGCGAACGCGGCGATGGGGCCGAGCGGCGCGAAGAGGAGCTCGGGGACGCCGAATGCCATCGCGATGCGCGTGAACGCGCCCGCCGCAGCGATCGCGAGGATCGCGGAGAGCTGCGTGAGCGGCTGTGCCATGAGCGCTCCTGCGATCGCGTAGCCGATGATGAAGTGCACGAGAGCGGCCGCCGCGAACGACGAGGACGACATGAAGCCGGTCACGAGGTAGAAGACCCCGAAGCCCGCGACGGCGATCCAGCACGCCGCGAGCGCGACGCGCCGCCACGTCACGCGGAGGCCGTCGACCCGCGCTGCTCGTCCAGCTCGGAGAGCTTGAGCGAGATGACCTTGGAGACACCGCCCTCGTCCATCGAGACCCCGTAGATCGTGTCGGCGGCCTCGATCGTCCCGCGGTTGTGCGTGATGACGATGAACTGCGTGCGGTCCGTGAGCTCCTTCAGCGCCTGGGTGAAGCGATAGACGTTGCGCTCGTCCAGCGCCGCGTCGACCTCGTCGAGGACGCAGAACGGCGCGGGCTTCACACGAAGGATCGCGAGGAGGAGCGCGGTCGCGGTGAGCGCGCGCTCGCCACCCGACAGCTGCGCGAGCGAGCCGATGCGCTTGCCGGGCGGCCGCGCGTAGATGTCGATGCCGGGCTCCTCGGGGTCATCGGAGGTGCGCAGGCTGGCCTGCCCGCCGTTGAAGAGTCGCTGGAAGAACACGCCGAACTCGCGGTCCACGGCCATGAGCGTCGTCGCGAACTGCTCGGCGATCGTCGTGGCGAGCTCGTCCGCAAGCTGCCTCAGGTCCGCCATCGCCTTCTCGAGGTCCGCCTTCTGCGTCGTGAGGAACTCGTGCCGCTGTCCGATCTCCGCGAGCTCGGTCGCCGCGAGCGGGTTCACCGGCTCGAGCGCGATGAGACGGCGGCGGAGACGCTGGAGCGCGTTGAGCGTGCTCCCCTTCTCCTTCTCGTCCGGCTCGTCCTCGAGCTCGAGCGTCGTCGGATCCGGCAGCGGCTCGTCGTCTGGGAGCCCGAGCTCGGCGCGCACCTGCTCCTCGAGCAGGCGCAGCGCTCCGGAAGCGCGCTCCTCTTCCACCGCGAGCGTGCCGCGCTCGCCGCGCAGCTCCGCGAGACGCTCGCGCGCCTTCGCAAGACGCTGCTCCGATTCGCGGCGCGATCCCTCGGCCGCGAGCGCACGCTGTCGCGCGAGCTCCGCGGCTCGCTCGGCCTCGTTCGCCTCCGCGGTCGCGCGCCCGAGCTCGCTCTGGGCCGCATCCATCCGCCCGCGCGCATCCCGCTCCTGCGCCGCAAGGGTGCGCAGGCGCTCCTCGTCGTTCGCGATCTGCTTCTCCGTCGCCGCGACCTGCTCGTCGAGCGTGTCGCGCAGGCGCACGAGCGACGACCGGCGCTCCTCGCTCGTCGCCGCGTCGAGCCGGGCGGCCTCGGCGCGGCGCGTCGTCTCGGCGTGCGCGTCGTTCGCGGTCTGCTCGCCGCGCTCGGCTGCGGCGAACGCGTCGGCGGCGCGCGTTCGCGCGGCGCTCGCCGACCCGCGCTCCGCCGAAAGGCGCTCGCGACGGGCAAGGATGTCGGTGCGCTCGCGCTCGATCGACGTCGTCCGCGCCTCGGTGACGCGCACGAGGTCGCGGACGTCGGCATCTTCCGTCGCGAGCGCGTCGACGACACGCTCGGCGTCGCCGCGTGCGCGCTGCGCGGCCGCGAGCCTCTCGTCGAGATCCGCGACCCTCGCCTCTGCCGACGTGCGCTCCTGCTGCAGCTGCGCGAGCGCGCGCTCCGAGGCGGCGAGCTCTTCGCGAAGGCGCGCGGCCATCGCGCGAAGCTGCGTGCGCGCGTCGTGGTCGGCCTTCTTGCGGTGATCGGCGTGGCGCACGAGGCCCGGGAGCACCATGAGACCGCTCGGCGCGACGACGACGCCCGTCCGCAGGCTCGCCGCCGCGGCGATCGCCGTCGCATCGTCGGGCGCGAGGAACACCGCGATGCCGTCGGCAACGCGGCGCGTCCCCTTCGGCGCACCGGCATCGCGTGCGTCCTTCGTCTCGATGGTCGCGAGATGCTCGCCAAGGGCGAGCGTCACCTCGCTGGGGACCGCGATGCGCTCGTGCAGCCACGCGAACCCCGAGGGCAGCGACGGGCGCGTCGCGTCGGCGTCGCGCGCGGCGAGCTCGGACTCGGCCCGCTCGGCGGCCTCGCGAAGGGCGGTGGTCTGCCCGCGGAGGAGCGCGAGGTCGCCGTCGATGCGCTGCAGCTCGTTGCGCGCCGCGCCGGCGCGCGCGGCCGCCCCTTCCACCGTACGGGCGGCCTCGGCAACGGCATCGCGTGCGCGCTCGAGGTCCG
>DATDNP010000087.1:0-35457 GCA_036518215.1 Candidatus Limnocylindria bacterium | reverse complement strand
TCCCGTGGGAAGGCAATTACTCCTCGTGGCTAGACCAGAAGCGGAAACGGCTTGCGGACGAGGAGAAGCAGGAGTCCGCGCGCCAGCGGACCCTCGCGCGCGAGCTCGAGTGGGTCCGGGCATCGCCCCGCGCGCGGCAGGCGAAGAGCAAGGCGCGCATCGAGGCGTACGAGCGGCTCCTCGCGGAGGAGCCCGAGAAGCGCGAGCGCGAGCTCGAGATCTCGATCCCGCCGGGTCCGCGCCTCGGCGACGTCGTCATCGAGGCGGAGAACCTGCGCAAGGGCTACGGCGATCGACTCCTCTTCGACGAACTCACGTTCAACCTCCCACGCGGTGGGATCGTCGGCGTCATCGGCCCGAACGGCGCTGGCAAGACGACGTTGTTCCGCCTCATCACGGGCGAGGACACACCTGACGGCGGCACGTTGCGGCTCGGCGAGACGGTGAAGCTCGCGTACGTCTCGCAGTCACGCGAGACGCTCACGCCGACGAAGACCGTGTGGGAGGAGATCTCCGACGGCCAGGAGCAGATCGACGTCGGCGGACGTCTACGCAACAGCCGTTCGTACGTCGCGTCGCTCAACTTCCGCGGGCCCGACCAGAACAAGAAGGTGGGCGACCTCTCGGGTGGCGAGCGCAACCGGGTCCATCTCGCGAAGCTGCTGAGATCGGGCGGCAACGTGCTGCTCCTCGACGAGCCGACGAACGACCTCGACGTCGACACGCTCCGCGCGCTCGAAGAGGCGCTGCTCGACTTCGCGGGATGCGTCGTCGTCATCAGCCACGACCGCTGGTTCCTCGATCGCATCGCGACGCACATGCTCGTGTTCGAAGGCGACAGCCACGTGCGCTGGCTCGAGGGCAACTATCAGGCGTACGAGGAGCAGATGCGCAAGGAGCACGGCTCGGACTGGGAGCCGCATCGGATCAAGTACCGCCCGCTCCTCCGGACCTAACGTGCGTCCGTTCCGCGCATCGGCTGCGTAGTGGATCAGCTCCTCGACCCCGAGATCTGGATCGCGCTCGTCACGCTCGCCGTGCTCGAGATCGTCCTCGGCGTCGACAACGTCATCTTCATCTCGATCCTGTCCGCGAAGCTCCCGAAGGCGCAGCAGGAGCGCGCGCGGATGACCGGGCTCACGCTCGCGGGAGGCATGCGCATCGTCCTCCTCCTCGCGATCTCGTGGATCGCCGGCCTCACCGCGACCCTGTTCACGCTCTTCGGCCAGGACCTCTCGGGCCGCGATCTCATCCTGCTCGCCGGCGGGTTCTTCCTCATCGCGAAGGCGACGACCGAGATCCACGAGCTGCTCGAGGGCGGCCCTGCTGAGCGCGGCCGGAGGGCGGCCGCGTCGTTCACCGCCGTCATCGTCCAGATCCTCGCGCTCGACCTCGTGTTCAGCCTCGACTCGGTGCTCACGGCGATCGGTCTCGCGCAGCAGCTGTGGGTCATGATCGCGGCGATCGTCGTGGCCGTCGCCGTCATGCTCGTGAGCTCGGGCGTCGTGGCGGGATTCGTCACGCGGCATCCGACGCTGCGGATGCTCGCGCTCGCGTTCCTGCTGCTCATCGGGACCGTGCTCGTCGCCGACGGCTTCGAGCTGCATATCCCACGCGGCTACATCTACTTCGCGATGGCATTCAGCGTGTTCGTCGAGATCCTGAACCTGCGGATGCGTGCGCGGCGTGGACCGCCCGTCGAGCTCCGACCGTAGCACACGCACGCATCCGCAGCGGTCGCGCTAGTGCGTCGACACCTGAGTGCACGCCACGTCGTACTGGCTCACCGCGTTTGGATTCGTCGAGTTCTGCGGCTGCTGGCCGGCGTACACCGTCCCGGCGGTGCCGTCTGGATTGAAGGCCGAGCCCGAGGCGTTCATGGCCTGACCCGGTCGTGTGGTCTGGTCCTCGCACGACTGGTTCGGCTGACCCGTCGCGGAGACGGGAGCGCTTCCGAGCGCGAGACCGAGGGCGACGATGGCTGCGAACAAGATCCGTCGCATGTGGGCCTCCCTGTGGTGCGGACCGCTCGTCCATAGGGAGTTCGGATCCGCGGGCGGTCGCGGATCAGCGGACGACACGACGGGGCCTCGCTCGTTCCTAGGCGCGCTTCCTTACGCTCGACCACCCCAGCTTGAGCGCTAGGTATCCGAAGACCGCGAACATCGCGACGCCCACGAGCAGCGCGGCGCTACCAGAAGTGAGCAGGTCCGTCCCGTCACTCGTGTGTCCGAGGAGTCCGGCAGCAATGCCTCCAGTAGCGATCTGCGTCGAGTAATACGCCAAGACGAGTCCGATGAGTGCAAGACCGAGATACGCGTAGATCTTGGGCCACGGTCCCTTATTCATGCGCTGCGTTCTAGCGCGCGTCGCGCCGCGGCGGCAATGGGCCGATGTGCTGCCGAGATGGGCGTAACACGACGCCCGCCCTCGCGTTCCTTGCACGCGCAATAGGCCATTCGGCGGTGCGTATGGGACCGCACCGCATGTGCGGCCCCCACGTGATCGAACGCGGCTTTCCGTTTTCGCGTTCGTTGTGGAGCTGCCAGCTATGGCGTCCGCGGTGCCGGACGGCCGCCGTGCTTCTCGAAGCTGAACTCGCGGGTCAGCGATCCCGTGACACGGAGGGTGTAGATGCCCGGCGGATCGCCGGCTGTGAGCGACAGGAACGACGCACCCTGCGGCGAGACGAGGAGGTCTTCCGCGACGCCGCTGCCCCCCGGCCAGTACAACGTCGCGCTCGCGTCCTTCGGCAGTCCAAAGACCAGGAACGCGACGCCGTGCCCATCCGACCCCGGCGTGATCGTGACCATCCCGGGCGCGGCCGCATCTCCGAGCAGGCGTTCGGGAAGGCTCGCGACGAAGCCCGCGAACGGACGTCCCGCGAGCCTCGCGTACGCCGTCGCGACGTCGTCGCCGGCGCGAATGTGCGCGTACAGTCGCGCGATCGCCTCGTCGCCGATGTCGTCGCGCAGGAGAGCGACGGCCCGCGCGGCCTGCTGGTACTTGTAGTAGCCGTCCCAATCCGCGAGCGCGTTCCACTGCGCCTGCGTGATGAGGCGATCGAGCGGGAACAGCGTGCCGGTCGCGGCCATGGACGCCGCCTCGTAGCGGACACGGAGCATGCGCCAGTCCGCGCCGGGCACGAGCGCCTCCGCGAGCCGCGCTTCGCCCTCATTGAGCCATGCCGGGACGAGGTCGCATCGCGGCGTGCACGCCTCGAGCGTGACGACATGCGTGAGCTCGTGACGGATCGCGGCGATCGGGCGACGGTCGCGGATCGCGCCCCACGACACCGCGATCCGCACGAGCGAGGGCTCGAAGAACGCGACGGAGTTGTCCGCGACGAAGTCGGCCGTGGCCCCGGAGTAGCCGAACACCGACGCGAGGCCGGCCGCGTAGCGGTCGCGGTCGGCGTACACGTCGATGGGCACCGGTCGCCGGAGCGTCCAGCGGAACTCGGTCTGGACCCACGCGAGATCCTCGCCGACCTGCGCGACGATCGCCGCCATGTCGGCCGGCGCGATGTCGCGGTCGATGCGCAGCACGACGCCGTCGGGGCACAGCCGCACGGTGCCGTCGCTCGGCGCAGTGCCGGAGCAGTAGGGGAGCGCGATCTCAGGTGACGGCGTCGCGGCCGATGTCGTCGCCGCGGGCGACGCCGACGCGGTGGCGGCCGGAGACGCGGTCGCGCGAGCCGCCGCCGGCGCCGAGCACGCCGTGAGCGCGAGCACGAGGGCGAGCGCGATGCGCATCTTCAGCGATGTTGAACGGTGGGCCCGACGTTCCCGCACGGGTCCGCGCTCTACGGGTCTACGAGACGCGCGGCTCCGGCTTGTTCGGATCGACGCCGAGCTCCTTGATCGCCTTTGCGACGTCGGCGGCCCCGTACTGCTCGCACATGCGCAGCCCCTCGAGCGACGCGACCGCGACGTTCTCGGCGTCGTTCTCGAAGAAGCGCCGGAGCGCGGGGCGGGTGTCGCTGCGCCCGAACCCGTCCGTCCCGAGCGGGATGAACGGCTGCGGCACCCAGCGCGCGATCTGGTCGGGGATCACCTTCATGTAGTCGCTCGCGGCGACGATGGGGAGCCGCCCGCCGAGCACCTGCGAGATGTACGGGACGCGCGGTCGCTCCGTCGGGTGGAGCCGGTTCCAGCGCTCGCACTCGAGCGCGTCGTTCCGGAGCAGCTGGTAGCTCGTGACGCTGTAGACGTCGGCCGCGACGTCGAACCGCTCCTGCAACAACTCCTGCGCGCGGAGCACCTCGTTGAGGATCGGGCCGGAGCCGAGCAGCGTCACACGCCGGCGGCCCTCTTCGCCCTTCCGGAAGAGGTAGATGCCGCGGAGGATCCCCTCCTCGACGCCCTCGGGCATCGGCGGCATCACGTAGTTCTCGTTGTAGAGCGTGAGGTAGTAGAAGATGTCCTCGCCGTTCTGGAACATCCGTCGGATCCCGTCCTTCACGATGACCGCGGTCTCGTACGCATACGCCGGGTCGTACGCGCGGATGTTGGGGATGGCGGTCGCGAGCAGCTGGCTGTGTCCGTCGTCGTGCTGGAGCCCCTCACCGGTGAGCGTCGTGCGTCCGGCGGTGCCGCCGAGGAGGAACCCGCGGCCGCGGATGTCGCCGAACGCCCAGATGAGGTCCATCGTCCGCTGGAACCCGAACATCGAGTAGAAGATGTAGAAGGGCACCATCGGGAGCCCGTGCGTCGCGTAGCTCGTGCCCGCCGCCGTGAAGCTCGCGATCGAGCCCGCCTCGGTGATGCCTTCCTCGAGCACCTGCCCGTTCGTCGCCTCGCGATAGGGAAGGAGCGTCTCCGCGTCGACCGGCTCGTAGCGCTGGCCGAGCGGCGAATAGATCCCGACCTCCTTGAAGAGCGGGTCCATGCCGAACGTCCGCGCTTCATCGGGGATGATCGGCACGACGCGCGAGCCGATCTCCGGGTCGCGCAGCAGGTTGCGAAGCAGGCGCGTGAATGCGGTCGTCGTCGATGCCGCGGCCTTGCCCGATCCCTTCGGGAACTCGGAGAACGCGTCGTCCTTCGGCAGCGGCATGCTCACCGGATGGACGCGGCGCTCGGGAAGGAATCCGCCGAGCGCGCGGCGCCGCTCGACCATGTACTTGAACTCGGGGCTGTCCGTCCCGGGGTGGTAGTAGGGCGGATCCTCCATGAGTCGATCGTCGGGGATCGGCAGATCGAGTCGGTCGCGGAAGACCTTCAGCTCGTCGTACGACAGCTTCTTCGCCTGATGCGTCACGTTGCGCGCCTCGACGCTCGGACCGAGCGCCCAGCCCTTCACGGTCTGCGCGAGGATCACCGTCGGAGCGCTCGAGTGCTCGATCGCGGCCTTGTACGCCGCGTACACCTTCCGGTAGTCGTGCCCGCCGCGCCGAAGCTTCCGCAGCTCCTCGTCGGACAGATGCGACACGAGCTTCGTGAGGCGCGGGTCGCCGCCGAAGAAGTGCTCGCGGATGTAAGCGCCGTCCGCGACCACCATCCGCTGCAGCTCGCCGTCGGTGACCTCGTTCATGCGATGCACGAGCGCGCCGTCGACGTCTCGCGCGAGGAGGTCGTCCCACTCGCGGCCCCAGAGCACTTTGATGACGTTCCAGCCCGAGCCGCGGAACACGGCCTCGAGCTCCTGCACGATCTTTCCGTTCCCGCGTACCGGACCGTCGAGACGCTGCAGGTTCGCGTTCACGACGAACGTGAGATTGTCGAGACCCTCGCGCGCCGCGACGTGCAGCGCGCCAAGCGCCTCAGGCTCGTCGCACTCGCCGTCGCCCAGGAAGCCCCAGACGCGCTGGCGGCTCGTGTCCTTGAGCCCGCGGTTGTGCAGGTAGCGGTTGAAGCGCGCCTGATAGATTGCGTTCAGCGGACCGAGGCCCATCGAGACGGTCGGGAACTCCCAGAAGTCGGGCATCGTGCGCGGGTGCGGATACGAGGAGAGCCCTTCGCCCGGCACGACCTCGCGCCGGAAGTGGTCCATCTGCGACTCGCTGAGCCGACCTTCGAGATACGCGCGCGCGTAGAAGCCCGGCGAGGCGTGGCCCTGGAAAAAGACCTGGTCGCCGCCGCCGGGGTCGTCCTTGCCGCGGAAGAAGTGGTTGAACCCGACCTCGTAGAGCGTCGCGGCCGACGCATACGTGGCGAGGTGGCCGCCGATGCCTTCGTAGTGGTGGTTCGCTCGGACGACCATCGCCACGGCGTTCCAGCGGATGAACTGCCGGATGCGATGCTCCATCTCCTCGTCGCCGGGGAACTCGGCCTCCTGCTCCGGAGAGATGGTGTTGATGTAGCGGGTCTGGGTGAGCGGCGGCAGCCCGACCTGGAGCTGGCGCGCGCGCTTCAGGAGCTTGTAGAGCACGAAACGGGCGCGCTCGAGCCCGCCCTGCTCGACGAGCGCGTCGAGCGACTCGATCCACTCCTGGGTCTCATCGGGATCGACGTCGGGGAGCTGCCGCTTGAATTCGTCGAAAACTTCGTGCATCGGTATCCCGTCCCCCTGTATGTCGAGTGTACCGGCCGCTTCTTCGTGACAAACTTTGCGTGTGACGGAAGAGCCGCGACCACCACGACGGCGCCGCGGAGGCCGACGACGTACGGGGCCGCCGCGTCCGCAGCAGGCGCCGGCGCAGCCCGAACGCCCGCGCGGCGAACGACCCGCGGCACCGCGCGAGCGTGGCGCGCGTGGACGAGGCGAGCGTCGCGCGCGACCCGATGGTGCGCCACGTGAGGAGCGCGCCCTCGTCCCGCGCGGTCTCGCACCGCGACGCACGCGACGCGGCGGGCGCGGTCGTGGTCCGCGAAGCGCGGACGACGTCCGCCCCGGCACGGCGTGCGTGATCCTCGTCGACGCCCGCGAGGGTGAGCCGGATCGGAGCGGCCAACCGGCGGTGTTCGAGGGCTTCTTCGACTTCGAGACGGGCGAGCCGCGGCGACCCGGCAGCGGCATCCCGCGACTGCGGGTCGGCGACGAGCGCCTCTGGGGATTCGAGTGCTGGTGGCGCGTCGACACCGAGCGGAGCGGCATGACCGACACGGACCGCGAGGACGTCGAAACGTCGAAGCGCTTGCTCCGCGGCCTACTCCGCGACGCCCGTCGCTCCAGCCGCGTAGTGCGATAAGACGAGGCGTACTAGTCCTCTTTCAGTACGTCTGGACCGGTACCGATGACTCGTTATCTGCCCCTTCCGTTCTCAGCATGTGCGCGCGCGCCACAGAGGGGCGGCGCGCGGAGGGTCACCCATGTTCATGCGTCCGCGGTTCTGGCAGAAGGTGCTCGCGGCGCTGCTCGTCGTCGGTGTCGTGCCGATCGCGATCGTCAGCGCTGTCTCGATCAACAACACGCGCAACGACCTGACGACGCTCGGCGTCACGAACATCCAGCAGCGTTCGACGTCGACCGCGGGCGCGATCGACGCGTATCTGCAGAGCCGGCTCGGTGACATCGTCCTCGTCGGCAAGCTGCCTGACATCGTGCGCTTCGGTCAGAACCTGACCGACGCGAACGCGAGGAACGCCGCACGCCAGGCGCTCACCGCCGCCGCCGCCCGCTCGCCCGAGTACGAATCCGTCGCCGTCGTGAATCCGAACGGCGACATCGTCGCCGCGTCCGTCGCGAGCGACGAGGGCACGAGCGTGAAATTCCGCGAGTACTTCACCACAGCGATGAAGGGCACGCCGTACATCAGCGACCCGAGCTACTCGGTCATCACGAACAAGCCCGCGCTCTTCTTCTCCGCGCCCGTCACGGACGGCAAGACGGTCTTCGCCGTCGTGCGCACGCGCGTGAACCTGTCCGCGATCTGGGACATCGTCGAGAACGATCAGGGCGCCGTCGGCGCCGGCGCGCACGGCTTCCTCGTCGACGACTACGGGATCCGCCTCGCGGTCTCCGAGACGAAGGGGCATCGCGACCAGGCCGAGTCGCTCATCTACAAGCCCATCGCGCCGATCGACGCGGACACGGCGACGAAGCTGCTCGCCGACAAGCGCTTCGGCACGTTGAAGACGCCCGACCAGCTCGTCGTCGATCCGCTCCCGACGCTCAAGAGCGCGCTCGACGTGCTCCCGAAGGGCAAGGTCGCGACCGCGCAGTTCTCGTACGGCGCAGGCTCGGCCGAGCAGCGCGGGGTCGTGACGCGCCTCGCCGCGAAGCCGTGGGCGTACATCCTCGCGGTCCCGCTCACGACCTACACGAAGGCCGCCGACGACGCGACGTTCGACGCGCTCTCGGTCGTCGCGATCGGCCTCCTGCTCTCGTTCGTCATCGGCATCCTCCTCACGCGCTCGCTCGTCGGTCCGCTCCGCCGTCTCGTGGGTCAGGCCACTGCGGTCTCGACCGGAGACGTCGATCTCTCCGCGGCGCGCTTCGACACGCGCGCCGGCGACGACATCACCCGCGAGGTCGCGTCGGCGTTCGACCGGATGCTCAACGCGCTGCGCTTCTATGCGCTCTCCGACGAGTCCGCCGGAGGCGATGAGTGAACGCGCTCGCGCAGCAGCTCCTGGGTGTCGCGAAGGGCTATCTCGGCCCCGCCGCACAACAGTTCCTCGCGAACGAGCTGCACGCGATGGGCGTGAACGCGAACACCGTGACCACGGAGCAGATCTCGGAGCTCGTCGAGCGTCTGCGTCAGAAGGCCGCTCGCGTGATGGGGGAAGCGAAGGCGCAGGAGCTGGCCGACGCCCTCGCGCGATGCCAGCCCACGACCAGCGCGCGCACCGCGGGCGGACACCGTCTCGCGCTCGACGCCGCGGGCACGCTGCTCGGCGCCGGGAAGCTCCGTCAGGCCGAGAAGGCGTACACGGAGCTCGTGCAGAAGCACGGCGACGCCGAGTCGATCATCGGTCTCGCACGCACGCAGGCGGCGCTCGAGGACGAGCCCGCCGCCATCACGACGCTGCGCGACGGCGCGGCGAAGTTCGCGCGCGCGAACGATCGCGCGACGGCCGTATCGCTCCTCGCCGAGGCCGTCGCTCTCGCGCCGTCCGATCTCGCCGCGCATCGCCGCCTCGCGGCGGCGCTCGCGAATCAGGGCGATCTCCCCAGCGCGGTCGAGGAATACGGCCGCTTCGTCGACGTCGCGATGGCCGCGGGCGATTCGCGCCGCGCGCTCCTTGAGCTCGCATACGGACGCGAGACGCTCGGCGATCTTCCGGGCCTCATCGCGCTCGTCGACCGCGTGAGCGGTGTTGCGCCGCACCCGCCCGCCGCGCGCCTCGACGGACCGCGTCCGGCAGCGCGTCCCGCACCTCGTGCCGCCGCGCCCGCACCGCAACCCACACCCGCGCCCGCTCCGACGCCGGCGCCTTCGAAGTCGATCCTCACCACCCGTCTCGCGCAGCCGGTGCCCCCCACCACAACGGCGCGGCCGACGACGATGCGACCCTCAGAGTCGTCGGCCGCGCTCGCACCGGCCCGCACCCGTCCGGTCGCCGCGCAGACCGCGGTCGTCCTCAACGGTGCGCGCACGTTGACCCACGCGGAGGGCGGGCCGCTCGACACGCCCGCTCCGAACGACCTGCTCGCGCGTACGCGCGGCGTGCCGCGGAAGGAGGAGCGGCCGAAGCCGGACTTCGAGCAGCAGCTCGCCGAGCTGATGCTCACGGGCAGTGGGATCGAGGCCGCGACCGTCGCCGCATCGCGTGCCGCGCTCCTCACCGGCGCGCATGACGCGCGCGCGACGGAGGTCGTCCTCGACGCCGCTCGGCGGCTGCTCGCGCTCGGGAAGCTGCAGTCCGCGTCGGATGTGCTGCTCGACTTCATCGGACACGGCTTCAGCGATCGCGAGGCGCAGCGGCTCCTCATCGAGGTCGACTGCGCGCTCGGGCGGCGCGACGTCGCGAAGGAGAAGTGCAACCTGCTGTCCGCCGCGTACCGCCTCGACGGCCGGAGCGACGTGGCAGAGGACGTCGAGCGCCTCGCGAAGATCCTGTAGCGCGGGGCTTCGCTAGAATTGGGTCGCTGACAGCGACGAAGGTCGCGTCGCTACCCATTCGTATGCGTACTCATGGGCAGCGCCGCGACCTCGTCGCCGTCGTCGCCGCCCCAGCCGAGCGAGCTCGTCTGTTGCGGCTCCTAGGCGACGTAGCCAAGTGGTTAAGGCAGGGGTCTGCAAAACCCCGATCGCGGGTCCGATTCCCGCCGTCGCCTCAGCACTTCTCCCCGCTCTTGTGGCAAAGACAGCGCTCCGGCCGCGCCGACCCAGTCGACGCGGCCGGAGATTCAACCTACCGCGGCACGACCTTGGTGCCGGAGGTGTCGCAGACATAGCTCGACTGGTACGTCGTGCCATTTTGCGTGACGGTGACGGCCAGGCCGAGCTGCGGGAAGCCGTCCAGGTCGACGAGCCCGTTCACGTTGTTATCGATACCGTCGCACCACTCGCCCCAAACCCGCAGCGACCGGGTCGCTGCGGTGATGGTGGACGAGAGGGCCGTGGCGGTGAGCGTGCAGTTCGACGCGTCGTTCACGCTGTGCTGACCGCCAAGCGGAGATCCGAAACCAACGTTGTCGCCGACCGCGACCGTGAATGCATGCGCCCCCTGGTCGACGCTGATGTAGGTCCACGTCGTCCCACCGTCCGTCGCCGTCCCACCTAGGACGCTCAAGGGACAGCTTGAGGTCAAGCCGACCGTGCCACGAAAGTCAGTGAAGAGCGCGCCGTTTTGGTCGAGCACCCGTACCGTGGCCATGTACGCCGCGGGTACGAAGCGGCCCGTGTACGGATCCTGCGCTGGGTCGAAGACGGCCCAGGTGCCCGGGATGACCCGTCCGTCTTCGGCGACAACGGTGCCGCCGGCGTCGGTGATCCGCACTTCGAGATGGGCGTCCAGATACGTGAGCGCGCCGGGAAGCGTCGCGGTCTCGCCATCGGGCCGAAGAACGCTCACATCGACCGTGCCGATCGCATGCGCGGGCGCATCTGCCAGAAGCGCGGTCGCGGACACGAATGTCGTCGTGGCCGCCACACCCCCGATGGAGACGGTCGTCCCTTGAACGAAGCCGGCTCCGTCCACGTGGATCGATCCACCTGCTGTGAGCATGCTGCTGGGCGACACCGAGCTGATCGCAACCGTGCTCACGCAGCGCAGTGAGACCGCTCCGCTCAGCGGGTCGGTCTGCACGAATGTCGTCCCACCGTTGCTGCATGCGAGTCCCGCGAGCTGCGCGAGCGAGCTGACGGACGTGCCGCTGGCGCCCGTGGGCCCCTGCGGGCCGGTGTCTCCCTTCGGCCCCTGCGGGCCGGATGGGCCGACCGCGCCCTGCGGCCCCTGTGGACCGACTGCACCTTCCACGCCTTGCGGGCCCGTATCGCCCTTGGGTCCGGCGGGCCCGATTTGGTTCCAACTCACCGTGAGGTCCCCGCTCTTGCATGGGAGTGCCGCCGACGTGGTGACGTTGTAGAGTGCACCGCCCTTCGCGGTGAGACACGCGTTGAAGACGACGACCGACTCGGCCGCGGCGAAACTCACACCGAGCGCGCCGAGCAGAAGTCCACAGACGAAAACCGCCAAAGATCGCGTGCGCATGGTCGCACCCCTCCCTGGTCACGTCAGGACGTGACCATCCGCGTGGGGCCTAGCACGCAACGAAGTCACGAGCGTGTCAGCCGGCACCGCGTACCGGTTTTGTGCTATTCGTGTTCAGACGCTGTGCTGGCCGGCGGCCGCTATGGCGTCAGCCGGACAGCGCGGCGCGATCGGCACGTACGCGATGTATGCGCACCGACTCCGAGCCGTTCGCCGCGGCGAGTTGTGGCCGCGCCGGAATCAGTCCTGCGACGAGGTGGACACTGCTCGCCGCACGTTCACGAATTCCAGGACGAGTCCGACGACGAAGAACGCGATGGGGATCTGCACATCTTGTTCGAGACCGGCGAAGAGCGGGTGCATGTACACGGTGAACGACAGCACAAGCCGCACGACGAGACTCGTCACAGCTCCAAACACGAGAAGTTGATGGGCCCACGGTTTGCCATGGCGATAGGGCCCGCCAATGACAGCCGCGACGAAGCCAGTCGCGACGAGCAATCCGCACAGCGCCGCGGACGAGGCGTGATACAGGGTGTGCGGATAGAGCATCCCGGCGAGGATGGTCCCGTCGGCGAACTGCGATCGGACAAGATCCGGGAAGAGCATTGGCACCACGATGTTGATGGCATCGCTGAACATCGGGTAAAGGAACGACATCGCCAGCAGTACACCTGACCATACGGAGCGGTGCTTCACCGCCGGTCAGTTCGTCGGTGTCGCGGGGGCGCCCTCGGTAGAGGCAGCACGGTCGGGCAGTGATCCGCGCGAGAGACGCCGGCCAAGGGCTGCGGTCAGGGGCGTCCGTGCGAGCGCGCCACCTGCGAGTGAGCCTGTGACCGATGCGAGGGAAAGCGCGGCGGCGAGAGTAAGCGGCCACATGAGCGCCGCGCCAAGTGCCCATGGCCAGCCGAGTCGTGCGTGCCGCGTGAGCGCGAAGCCGAGGACGCTCCACCCGAGGATGAGCGCGAGTGTCTCGAAGTCGAAGAGGACCGAGTTGATCCATCCGATCCGGGCGGCCTCAGCGCCGATGACGATCGCGGCGAATACGTGCCAGATCCCCTGCAACGCGCCGCTCGCGTGTCCGACGGCGGCCACGTACCCGCCGCCCGCGCCGAAACGCGTCCCGACGGCGCGAGCCAGAAGGAACGCCGCTATGGCCGCGGCGATCTCCGACGCCGCAACAGCGACTTGGCCGACGTAATCGATCGGCGTCAGGATGTGCGTGAAGGCCGTCTCGCCGGGGGACAGTCCGAACTGCGGATTACCAGCGACGAGGAGTACGCCTGCCCACGCCGCATAGAAGACCGCACTCAGCACGAGCCATCGACCAGCAGAAGCGCTCATTGAGTCGAGGATGATTCATTGACGGCTGCCTGCCTGTCAATGGACCGTCGTGCCGTTGGGCTCGCAGTCCTCCGAGACCGTGTCGCACCGTGCAAACCCCGATCAGGGGGTCGATCCCCATCGTCGCCTCAGTTCAATACCAGTGCGGGGAGTGGTTGAGCCAGAACGACCACGCGTTGCATGCGCTGCCATATCGGCCGGCGATGTAATCGAGTCCCCACGACACCTGCGTGATCGGGTTCGACATCCAGTCGTCACCGACGCTCGCCATCTTCGCGCCCGGGAGCGCCTGTGCGATGCCGTACGCACCAGAGCTCGGATTCTCCGCTGACGGATTCCAATCCGATTCGTGCTGCCAGAGCGCATCGAGGCAGGAGAACTGCGCGGGGCCGATCTGCGCGAGCGCGAATGACCGCGCGTCGTCGACGCTCGGCGTCGGCGGTGGTGGTGGAGGGGTCGGCGCAGGAGCTTCTGTCGGCGCAGGAGTCGTTGTCGGAACGGGTGCATCCTGCGTCGACGACGTCGCTCCACGACCAGCGCCGAGTGAACGCGAGACCGTCGTCGCGCGCTCGCCGACGGTGTCGTCGGCAGTGTCGCCGGCCGAGCTGGCGCCGGGTTCGCTCGTGCTTGCCTGCGCCGACGTCGACGCGACGATGGCGAGCGAGCGAGGCGTCGCCGGCGCGACCACCATCAGGACGGCGACGATGACGGCGAGCGCAGCCGTACATACGGACGTGATCGCGCTGAGCAATGGCGTTCCCTTCCCCGGGTGCGTGACGATGGAGTGAGCGGTCGGCGATCACGCGTAGACGGTCATCGCGCGACGCTCTTGGGTGAACGCGTCGTGGCGTCGCGCATCACGCCCGCGTTGCCCTATCGCGTGAAATCGAACGCAATTCACACGTGCGATTCGATGAGGCCATGAGCGAACGCTGAGCCGACGAGCGACCGACGTCCGTCCTGCGCTGGTCCGTGTTGGCGATCGGACGAGACGGGCGAGCCTCGCTGGCACGCCTCCTGCCTAGCGCGCTTCGCATCGGTCGTACGGAGGTCAAACATGCCATTGGTCAACATGAAGCAACGCTATGTCGCGTCGACGATCTGTCCGCTCGCGTCGGGGCCTGGGTGCGCTGCGCTCGCCGATCGGATCTTCGATAACGACGCCGCCGCGTCGGCCGCCCTCATCGAACACCTCGACTCGGAGTGCCACACGCGCGAGCAGCTCGCTCGCATCGTCGGAGCCGGCGACGCGTACACGCGTTCGTACCGCCTCGTCTACGAAAGCCACGTGACGGACGGTCTCGCCGCGTAAGCACGATCACTCGTCAGCATCACATCGTCGAAAATGGACGCGTGACGCACGACGGTCTGCGTGTCGAGACATCGCCGGGCAAGGGGCGCGGTGTCTTCGCGTTGCGCCGGTTCGACAAGGGCGAGGTCATCGAACGATGCCCGGTCCTCGTGCTGTCGCCCGAGGATGCCGACGCCGCCGACGACACCGCGCTGCAGCCGTATCTGTACGAATGGGGAAGTGACGGCGAATCGCGCGCGCTCCCGCTCGGGTACGGCGCGATCTACAACCACTCGCTCGAGCCGAACGCGTGGTGCGAGATGGACCTCGAGAGGCGCGAGATGACGGTCGTCGCGCTGCGCGACGTCGCCCCGGGCGACGAGATCGTTCTCAACTACAACGGCGAACCTGAGGACCGCAGCGGCGGCTGGTTCGACGGCACCGATCCTGAGCGCGTCGGCATCCACCGCTAGCGCGACGCTCGCCAAGCTGCCCGGTCGATCCGCCGCGATTCATCCGAGCGGCCATCTCCCGCGTATGTGTGGCAAACACCCATATCTGAGGAGGCCCACGTGCGCATCGCATCGCTCGCGTTCACGGCCGTCGTGCTCGCTGCCGCCTGCGGCGGCACGACCGGCGCCGGATCCGGCAGCACCGCCCCGTCCGTCGCCGCGGCGACGCCGAGCCCTACGCCCGCGCCAACCGTGGCGGTCGCGGACAGCTCGCTCGGCAAGATCCTCATCGCGGCGACGAACAAGATGACCCTGTACACCTACGCGAAGGACACCGCGGACACGAGCAACTGCTACGACGCGTGCGCCACGAACTGGCCGCCGTTCACCATCACGGCGGACCCGGTCGCTGGCGCTGGGATCACCGGCAAGCTTGCGACGACGGCGCGCAAGGACGGCGCAAAGCAGCTCACCTGGAACGGCAAGCCGCTCTACTTCTACAACAAGGACACCAAGCCCGGAGACACGCTCGGACAGAACGTCGGGCAGATCTGGTTCGTCGTCACGAACCCCTAGACGATCTCCGCCCTCGGGCGCGCCTGCGGGGCACCACCCCACAGGCGCGCCCACCCTCCGCGCCCGCCCTGTAGTCCGAGCGTCCCTACGGCGTGCCCGGGCGCAGGCGCACGCTGTGGGCATGCCGATGACGATGACGACGACCTCGTGGTCGCCGCTCGGCGTGCTCATCACGCTGCTCGTGACGGTGTTCGTCGTCGCGTCCGTGGTGTGGCTCGTGCTCCTCGTCGCCCGCGCACAGTCCGGATCCGCCAATCCTCGTAGCGCGCTCGCGATCCTCGAGGAGCGTCTCGCGCGCGGTGAGATCGGCGTCGACGACTACCAGGCACGCCGCGGCGCGATCGAGGCACGGCGGTGAGCGCGGAACGCGTCGCCGGCTTCACCGCGCTGCTCTCCGGCATCGCCCTCGCGCTCGTGCTCGCGGTCACCGCCGTGGCGGCGCCGGACGCCCTCGCCGCGATGGGGATGCCGATGTTCTCCGCCTCGCCCACGATGATGGCCATGGCCGGGTGCCCGATGACGCAGGGCTCGATGATGCAGGGATCGACGATGCAGGGCGGCGCGATGATGCACGGGACCGGCGCGATGCCGGGCGCCGCATGCGGCGGTGCGGTCGCGTCACCTTCCGTGAGCCCGGTCCCCGGCGCGACCGAGGTCCGGATCCAGGTCGCGGACTTCTCCTTCTCCCCGAGCGAGATCTATCTCCCGAAGGGCACGTCGGTGAACATCACGCTCGTGAACACGAGCGGTCAGACGCACGACATCACCGCTCCTGGTCTCGGACTGCATCTCGTCGCCGGCGCCGGCGAGACGCGCACGACGTCGCTCACGAACCTCGCCGCCGGCCGCTACGACGCCTCCTGCAGCATCCCCGGACACGCGCAGCTCGGCATGCGCGCCACGTTCATCGTCGACTGAGAAGATCCGAGCACTACGTCACGCGATGGCGCACTATTACCTTCGGCCACGGGGAGGCCGGAGGGAAGGCACGATGCGGACAGGTGGGTTCCCATGCCGCGCGGGCTGTGACCGCGCGTTCGCGGTCGTCGACCAGTCGTCGCTCGAGGCCCTCCGCGCCGCGAGCACCGCGCGCACCGAGCACGAGATCGCCGCGCACGGGTACCACCATGTGGCGCTCGCCGAGGAACGGCCGCATCTCCCGAACGCGCCGATCGTCCGCCGCAAGCCGGTCGACCGCTAACACCCTTCCGCAACCCTTCCTTACCGCCGCGGCAACTGACTGCCCCGCCGGGGGCGCCGAGACTCTGGCCATAGGTCCTTCCACCGCCGTATGCGCGTGTCTCGAGCGGGGAGGAGAAGGAGAGCCACATGGACGTGTATCGCGCTGAGTACATCTGGATCGACGGGACCCAGCCCACGCAGAAGCTCCGCTCGAAGACGAAGGTCGTGCCGAAGGGCGAGAAGCCGCCGATCTGGGGCTTCGACGGCTCGAGCACTCAGCAGGCGACCGGCGACAAATCCGACTGCGTCCTCCAGCCAGTGATGGTCGTCCCGGACCCGATCCGCGGCGGCGACAACAAGCTCGTGCTCTGCGAGGTGATGCTCGTGAACGGCGAGCCGCACCCGTCGAACACCCGTCGCGCGAACGTCGAGATGGCGAAGAAGTACGCCTCGTTCGATTCGTGGTTCGGCATCGAGCAGGAGTACACGTTCTTCAAGGGCGCGCGTCCGCTCGGCTTCCCCGACACCGGTTTCCCGGCGCCGCAGGGCGGTTACTACTGCGGCGTGGGCGCCGACGAGGTCTTCGGCCGCGACGTCGTCGAGGCGCATCTCGACGCGTGCCTCACGGCCGGCCTCAAGATCTCCGGCATCAACGCGGAGGTCATGCCGGGTCAGTGGGAGTTCCAGGTCGGTCCGCTCTCGGCTCCCGAGATCGGTGACCAGCTCTGGCTCGCGCGCTGGCTGCTGTACCGCGTCGGCGAGAACTTCGGCGTGAGCGCGACGCTCTACCCGAAGCCGGTGCGCGGCGACTGGAACGGAGCGGGCGCCCATCACAACTTCTCGACGAAGCAGATGCGCGAGGAGTACGAGCCGTGCATCGCCGCGTGCGAGGCGCTCGGCAAGCGTGCCGATCTGCACATCGCGAACTACGGCTTCGGCATCGAGGAGCGGCTCACCGGTCTTCACGAGACGTGCTCGTACAAGGAGTTCCGCTACGGCGTGTCGGACCGCGGCGCGTCGATCCGCATCCCGTGGCAGGTCGCGAAGGACGGCAAGGGCTACATCGAGGACCGCCGCCCGAACGCGAACGTCGACCCATACGTGTCGACGCGTCTCATCATCGAAAGCGTCTGCAGCGCCGCGTCGAGCGGAAAGACCGACGCGCGCGGCGCGAAGAAGGTCACGCCGATCAACGGGAGGCGGAAGGCTCGACGCGCGGCGTGACCGGCGGCGCCGTCACGAGGATCGAGCTCCCGAGCCGGTCCGCGTACTGAGGCCGTAGCCGTTCGAGGTTGTACTGGCGCGCGACGTCCACACGTCGCGCGCCAAGCCTCGGATCCGGCAGCGGCGCGTGCACGAAGTTCCCGCCCTGGATCGCGACCATCCGTCCCGACACGCCGTCCCGGATGAGATCGACCGCGATGTTCGCGAAGGTGATCGCGACGGTCTGGTCGAGCGCGTCGGGGTCGCCGCTCCGGAGGTCGTAGGTGAGCTCGCTCGCGATCGTGTCCGCGCCGGAGCGCGCCTTGATCTCGCCCGCGAGCGTCTCGGCGATGTTCGCCTTGCGGCGGTGCCCATACGCGTCGGCCGGACCGTACTCCGCGAGCGCTCCGCCGTTCCACATCGCGCCCTCGGCGGCGATGACGAACGCGTAGTTCGACAGGTTGTTGCGCTTGTCCTCCATCAGGAGCGATACGAGGTGGTCGATGTCGAACGGAGCCTCCGGGATGAGGCAGCGCGCCGACGTGACGTATGCGGCGTGGAGCGCGCTGAAGCCGGCGTCGCGGCCGAAGATGCGGAAGACGCCGATCCGCTCGTGCGAGCCGAGCGTCGTGCGCTGCCGGTCGATGAGCTCCTTCGCGCGGGTGATCGCCGTCGAGAAGCCGATGCAGTACTCGGTGCCCTGGACGTCGTTGTCCATCGTCTTCGGGACCGCGACGAGCCTGATGCCGCGATCGGACAGGACCGATGAGAACGACAGCGTGTCGTCGCCGCCGATCGTGACGAGATCGTCGATCCCGAGCGCGGCGATGTTCCGGAGCACGACGGCCGTGAGGTCGTACACGCCGTCGGCCACCTCCATGCCCGCGAGCTCGCGCTCGTGGAGGCTGTCGGGCAGCCGGTCTCGGGACATGCGCGCGGGGTTCGTGCGCGAGGTGTGCAGCATCGTGCCGCCGGTGCGATCGATGGTGCGCGTGTTCGCGCGGTCGAGCGGGACGATGTAGCGGGCGTCGAGCTCGCGGCCGGGGCGCATGTGCGTGAGGCCTTCCCAGCCACGGCGGATCCCGACGACCTCGTACCCGAGCTCCGTCGAGCGATAGACGACGCTCTTGATGACGGCGTTGAGGCCGGGGACGTCGCCTCCGCCGGTGAGGATCCCGATGCGCCGTGGCACGGAGGAGATGCTAGGGCGCGCGGAGCGCGGCGAGCGGAGCGGGCGTTGCGGCAGGCGCGATGCGCACGCGCGCGTCGACGATGAGCGCGCCGCGCGGGCACAGCATCACGGGGTTGAGGTCGAGCTCGGCGATCTCGGGACACGCCTCGACGAGCGCGGAGAGGCGGAGGATGAGCTCCTCGAGCGCGGCGACGTTCGCCTTCGGCTGCCCGCGATAGCCGTCGAGCAGCGGGAACGTCTTGAGCGAGCGCACCATCTCGGTGGCGTCGGCCGGCGTGAGCGGCGCGACGCGCACGGCGACGTCCTTCACCAACTCGACCGCCGTCCCGCCCGCTCCCACCGCGATCACCGGGCCGAACGAGGGGTCGTGCACCATGCCGACGAGCATCTCCGTCCCCGGGTCGGCCATCGGCTGGATGAGGTACCGATCGACGACGTGACCGGCGCTCGCGACATCGTCGCGCATCTTCTGCGCCGCGCCCTCGACCGCGTCGTGCCCCACGAGCCCGACGCGGACGCCACCGGCCTCGGTCTTGTGCACGAGCCCCGTCGCGACCGCTTTGAGCGCGACCGGTCCGGCGAACGTCGCCGAGGCCTCGGCCGCTGCCGCAGGGCTCTTCGCGACGAGGAACGGGATGAGCGGCAGGCCATAGGCGCGCAGGATCGTCGCGACCTCCTCCGGCTCGAGCCAGCTGCGGCCGCCCTCGAGCGCCTTGTCGACCACGTGTCGCGCGTCGGCGGGGTGGAGCCCGCCGAACACGCGGGCGGGTACGTCGGGGCGCGCGCGCCATTCGGCGTGCCGCACGGCGTGCGCGAGCGCGCGTGCCGCGTCCTCGGGGTATGGGTACGCGGGCACTCGCGCCGCCGCCATGACGTCCTTCGCACGGTCCTCCGACATGAGCACCGCGACGACCGGCACGCGACGCGCGAGCTTGCCCGAGGCCGACGCGATCGCGCGCGCGACCTCCTCGAGACGCGTGACGAGCGGCGGGATGAAGATCGCGATGACCGCGTCGACCGCGCCGGACTGGGCGAGCGCGAGGATCGCGCGCTCGTATTGCGCTCCGGTCGCGGACGCGATCATGTCGACCGGGTTCTGTACGGAGGCCTCCGGGGGCAGCATCTCGCGCAACGCGACGCGCGTCTCGTCGGGGAGCGATGGCACCTCGAGGCCGCGCGCCTCGAGCGCGTCGGCGCAGAGGATCGCGGGGCCGCCTGCGTTCGTCACGATGCCGACGCGCCTCCCGTTCGGGAGCGGCTGCGTCGCGAAGAGGGCGGCCGCATCGAGAAGCTCGGCGAGCGTGTCCGTGCGCACGACGCCGGTCTGCGCGAAGAGCGCGTCGACCGTGAGGTCCGACGCCGCGACGAGCGCTCCGGTGTGCGACGTGGTCGCGCGCACGCCGGCGACGGACCGCCCGCTCTTCACCGCCAGGATCGGCTTGCGGCGGCCGATGCGTCGCGCGATCCGTGCGAACTTCCGCGGATTGCCGAACGATTCGAGGTAAAGAAGCACGACGTCGGTCGCGGGGTCGCTCTCCCAGTACTGCAGCAGGTCGTTGCCCGAGACATCGGCCTTGTTGCCGACGGACACGAACGACGAGAGCCCAATGCCCCGCTCGCGGCACTGGTCGATGATCGCGAGGCCGAGCGCGCCGCTCTGCGAGAGGAAGCCGACGCGTCCGGGCGGCGGGAACGTCGGCGCGAACGTCGCGTCCATCTGGACATCAGCCGCGGTGTTGAGCACGCCCATGCAGTTCGGGCCGACGAGCCGCATGCCGGCCGAACGGCACAGCTCGACGAGCTCGCGCTGGAGCGCGAGACCGGCCGGTCCCGTCTCGCCGAATCCCGCCGAGATGACGACGATGGAGCGCACGCCCTTCTGCGCGCATTCCCGCGTGGCGTCGAGGACGTGCGCCGCGGGCACGACGATCACCGCGAGGTCGACCGGACCGGGCACGTCGGCGAGCGCGCGGTACGCGGTGACCGACTGGACGACGTCGGCCTTCGCGTTCACTGGATACACCGGTCCCTGGAACCCGCTCGCGAGGAGATTGTGGAAGACCTCGCCGCCGATCGTCCCGCGCGAGCGCGACGCGCCGATGACGGCAATGGAGGTGGGCGAGAGGATCGTCGCGACGCTCGCCGCGGTCGCGATCTGCTCGCGCCGCTCGAAGCGGTCGCGCGCCTCGGGCGAGAGCGACGTCGGGAACTCGAAGACGAGCTGGTCGTTCGCGCGCGCGGTGCGCATCGGGACGCCGCTCTCGCGGAGCACCTCGATCATCTCCCTGTTCGTCGGGAGGACGTATGCGACGAACGGCCCGATGCCGACCTCCTCGGCGCGCTCGGCAAGGTGGGCGAGGAGCAATGTCCCGAGGCCGCGGCCGCGCTGGTCGTCGGCGACCTCCCACGCGACCTCGGCGCGCCCGCCGGGCTCCGCGAAGTACGCCGCGTGCGCGACGATGCGCCCGTCGCTGGTCAGGGCGACGAGGCCGTACTGCGTGCGCTGGTCGACGTCGATCGCGCGCTGCGCTTCGCGCTCGAGATCGGTCGCGCGCGAGAAGAAGCGATTCAGGCGAGCGTCGGCTGAGAGCGAGCGGAGAAGCGCGAGGATCGCCGGGCGGTCGTCGGCGCGCACCGGCCGGATGAGCGCGACCGTCCCATCGCGCAGGACGACGTGTGCTTCGCGGTGCGCTGGGTAGCCGGCCTCGGTGGTCGTCGCCGTCGCCATTGGGACAGGGTGAAGGACATGTCCGACCGATGGCAGGGCCGAAGGTCCCTGAGTCCCGCGACGAGCGCCCCAGCGGTGCTAGAAGTACCCGTACTTCGTCCAGACCATCGACCAGAAGGCGGCTGGAGCGAGCCCGCTGTATGCGAGCGCCGTGTTGCACTCCCGGCTCTCCACGTCGTGCGTCGCGACGCATGCCTGGATGAGCGTGTCGAGGAGGGCCGTGCTGACGGTCGTCGCTGTCGGCGTGGGCGTCGGCTTCGCTGTCGGCGTCGGCTTCGGTGTCGCGGACTTCGCGTCGCGCTCGGCGAGGTACCGCTGGAACTTCGCGAGGAAGTCCGCGTCGCTGAAGCCGATGATCTGCTGCGCTTGCTTGCAGACGGCGCTCGTGACGTTGCGCGTGTCCAGGCACCTGTCGAAGACAGTCCAGAAGTCCGCAGTCGTCGGCTTCGGCGTCGGCGTCTTGCCGTCGCGCTCGGCGAGGTAGCGTTCGAACTTCGCGCGGAAGTCGGCGTCGTTGAACCCGATGATCCGCTGCGCCTGCTTGCAGATCGCGCTCGTGACGTCGCGCGTGTCGAGGCACTTGTAGAAGACGGTCCAGAAGTCCTGCTGCGTCGGCTTGGGCGTCGGCTTGGGCGTCGGCGTGCGGTCGCGCTCGGCGAGGTAGCGCTGGAACTTCGCGAGGAAGTCCGCGTCGCTCATCCCGATGATGTTCTGGGCGAGCTTGCAGAGTGGCGACGCGACGTCGCGCGCGTCGAGGCACTTCTCGAACACGACCCAGAACTCGTCAGTCGACGGCGTCGTGGTCGGCTCCGCGGTCGGTCCCGCGGTGGGCTCCGCCGTCGGGAGCGACGCGTACAGGCGCGCGAGGATCTTGCTCCGGAACTCCGCTCGCCCGAGGCCGCTCTTCGCCTGGGCGTAAGCGCACGCGTCGCTGTCCGCGTCCCACGTGTCGAGGCAGGCGAGGAGCAGCGTCTCGTAGTCGAGCTCCGGCGCGGCGCCCGCCGGACGTGGGGTCGCTGACGGGTGGTTCAGGGCGACGCTCGCGGCACGCTGCTGCGCCAGATCGAGGGAGGGAGCCACGACGGCCGTCGCAGCGCCGCCGAAGACGGCGAGCGCGAGCACCGCCCTGAGGAGTGTCGCGATCCCAGCGCCCATCTCGGTCAATCAGAACGAGCGCGCCGCGAGACCCGTACATGGCGGCGTGGTATCGACGCGGTCGCGGCGGTCACTGCTGGAGCTTCGCGTCCGGCATCGCAAGGAGGCTGCCCTTCACCACGCCGCTCACGTACGCCTTGTAGAGGACGGTGCCGTCCTGGCGGGTGAAGTAGAGCGTGATCGTCTGGTTCAGCCGCGCCGCGACGACGACGCTGTACGTCCCGTCCGCAGCGGTCGTCTTCAGGCACGTGACGCTCGTCGGATCGAGGCGGACGCAGACGTTCGCGGCCGGCGAGAGGTCGGGATTCTTCACGCGGCCCGTCACCGTGACCGGCATCGGCGTCCCGCTCGGCGCCGGCGTCGCGCTGGACGGCCTCGGTGTCGGCGCCCGGGTCGCCGTCGGTCGCGGCGTCGGTGGAAGCGGGGTCGCCGTCGGGACAGGCGTGGATGTCTCGGACGGGGTGGGCGACGGCGTCGGCGTCGCGCTCTCCGTCGGCTCGGGCGTGGGCGGCGGGACCACCTCGGGCGCCTCGGGCAGCGTCCCCTTCACGGCGCGGAGCGTCTCTTCCTCCACCTGGCGCACGCGCGCGGCCGCGAGGGCGTTCCCGCTCGCCTCGAGGCGAGCGGCCTCGGCCATGCGCTCGTCGAGGAGCGACAGCAGGTACTGGGCGCGGTCCTCGGGGTCGCTGTAGAGGAGCACCATCGCGTCCTCGATCGCGACGCGGACGCCGTACAGCGCGCTGTCGCCCGAGGCGCGCATGGTCGACGCGACGAGACCAACGGCGAGCACGAGAATCGCGAGCACCGGCGCGAGCCCGCGGACGCGGTACGCCCACGTCTGCCGCTGCGCGCGCTCGCGCCACGCGTTCTCCAGTCGCTCACGCGTCCGATCGTCGGCGATGCGGTCCATGCGCTCGTAGCGCAGCGACCCGAGGAGCGCGATGAGGCGTTCGTCGTTCAACGCCGCGACCTCTTCGTCGCGTCCCGCTGCGACCGCTCGAACTCCTTGCGCAGCCGCTCGAGCGCACGGTGCTGCAGCGTGCGGATGGCACCCTCGGTCTTGCCGAGCAGGCGTCCGACCTCGACGGCGCTGTACCCCTCGATGAAGCGCATCGCGATGACGTCGCGGTGCTCGGACTTCAGCCGGGAGAGCGCGTCGAGAAGGATGCTCTTCTCGACGGCGAAGGCCGCGTCGAGCTCGACGTTCTGGGCGGACGCGGGCTCCTGCACGAGATCATCGACCGAGACCGGCTGCTTGAGCGTGCGCGCGCGGTCGATGGCCGCGTTCCGCGCGATGCGATAGAGGAACGCCGAGAACGGAAGGCCGCGGTCCTGGTAGCTGCCGATCGACCGGAGGGCCTTCACGAAGACGTCCGCGGTGAGGTCCTCGGCGTCGTGCGCCGCTCCGGTGCGCGTGAGGCAGAAGCGGTAGATCACGTCGCGGTAGCGCTCGTAAAGCGCGCCGAACGCGGTGGCGTCGCCCGCTTTGGCGGCCGTGACGAGCGCGGCATCGGTCCCACCGGCGCCTCCACCCACATCTACAGGGCGCGCCGCAGCCGCGACGACCTCGACGTCGCCCTGCTTCACGGAACGACGCTCCGCCAAAAGCCGTGCATCGCCATCCCCGCGGCGAACCTAGGAGCCGGCCAGGCGAGCGACAAGAGACCCAGTCGGGCTATCGGCTAGCGCTCCGCAAGGCCTAGGGCTACGATGTCGCCAACAACTACATATCGCGTTGCCGGCAAGAGGCGCGGTCACGAGGCACCGTCGCGGAGGAAGAGCTTCCGCTGAAGCGACGGGAGGGCGGGACCGCCGAAGTCGCTGATCCGAGCCACGGATCATCGGCTGGCTCGCGTTCTGGAAGGACACGGGCTGTCGTCTCGGGGGTGACCCCGAGACGAAGCGCTACCGTGCGACCAAGCTTCAATGAGGCTCGGTTTTGCGCGTAGCGCTGCCGGGCTTCTTCGTTAGAAGGGGCCTGGCGGCGTGCCGGCACCGCTATGGAAGCCGGGAGGGACGCGCAGATGCCAGTGGAACGCTTCGCGATCATCGACTCGACGCTCCGGGAGGGCGAGCAGTTCTCGCCCGCGCACTTCACGACCGAGCAGAAGATCCAGATCGCGAAGGCGCTCGACGAGTTCGGCGTCGAGTACATCGAGCTCACCTCGCCGGTCGCCTCGCCGCAGTCCCTCGCGGATCTGAAGGCGGTCGCGAGCCTCGGGCTCCGCGCGAAGATCCTCACGCACGTCCGCTGCCACATGGACGACGCGAGCGTCGCCGTGGAGACGGGCGTCGACGGCATCGACATCCTCTTCGGGACCTCGTCGTACCTGCGCGAGTTCTCGCACGGGAAGAGCGTCGACGAGATCATCAAGGAGGCGAAGGAGGTCATCACCTTCATCAAGGACCACGGCAAGGAGGTCCGCTTCTCGAGCGAGGACTCCTTCCGGTCGACGGAGGGCGATCTGCTCCGCGTCTACAAGGCGGTCGACTCCTTCGGCGTGGACCGTGTCGGGGTCGCCGACACCGTCGGCATCGCAACGCCGCGCCAGTGCTACGCGCTCGCGGTCGAGCTGCGGCACCACGTCTCGTGCGACATCGAGTTCCACGGCCATAACGACGCCGGCTGCGCGGTCGCGAACTCGTACTCGATCCTCGAGGGCGGCGCGACGCACATCGACACGAGCGTCCTCGGCATCGGCGAGCGCAACGGGATCACGCCGCTCGGCGGCTTCGTCGCCCGTATGTACGCCGACGATCCCGCGGCGGTGAAGCAGAAGTACGACCTGAAGAAGCTCAAGGACCTCGACGAGCTCGTCGCGTCGATGGTCGGCATCGAGATCCCGTACAACAACTTCGTCACCGGGAAGTACGCCTTCCATCACAAGGCGGGGATGCACACGAAGGCGATCTACGTGAATCCGAACTCGTATGAGATCCTCGATCCGGCGGACTTCGGCCTCGCGCGGACGATGAACATCGCGCACCGCCTCACCGGGTACAACGCGGTGGGGAAGCGCGCCGAGGAGCTCGGCCTCACGTTCGGGAAGGCGGAGCTCCGCGAGATCACGCGCAAGATCAAGGCGATGGCCGATGCCGGGCCGCTCTCGATGGATCAGCTCGACGCTGTGCTCCGTGAGTGGGTGGTGGCATGAGCGGCTCTGGGGGTGGAAGGGGCGAAGCCCCTGCGATGGGAAAGACCCTCGCGGAGAAGATCCTCTCGCGGCAGTCCGGCCGCGACGTGCGCGCGGGGGACCTCGTCATCGTGCCGGTCTCGCGGATCATGGTCCACGACTCGGTCGCCGATGCCGTCATCGCGGGCATGAAGGAGCTCGGCAAAGAGCGCGTGTTCGACCCGGCGAAGATCGGCGTCTTCATCGACCACGCCGCGCCGGCGCCGACGCCCGTCGTCGCCGACAGCCATCGCGCGGTGCGCGAGTGGGTGCGCACGCAGAAGATCCCGACGTTCTACGACGCGGGCGAGGGCGTGTGCCACCAGATCATGGTCGAGGAGGGCTACTGCGAGCCCGGTACCGTGATCCTCGGGACGGATTCCCACTCGAACTCGTACGGGGCGGTCGGCGCGTTCGGCGCGGGCATGGGCGGCACGGACATCGCCGTCGCGGTCGCGCTCGGTCGCACCTGGCTGCGCGTGCCCGAGTCGATCAAGGTCACGTTCACCGGGAAGCTCCGCAAGGGCATCACGATGAAGGACGCGATCATGCGCGTCGTCCGCGAGATCGGCACGGACGGCGCGCGCTACGCGTGCGTCGAGTTCCACGGCGTCGGCTCGCTGCCGCAGGGCGACCGCATCACGCTCGCCGGCATGACGACGGAGATGGGCGCGAAGGCGGGGATCGTCGTCGGCACGCCCGAGGCGCCGGACTGGCTGTGGCCCGACCCCGACGCGTCGTACCTGCGCGAGGTGACGATCGACATGACGGCGCTCGAGCCGCAGGTCGCCGTGCCGCCGCGCGTCGATCAGGTCGTCGACATCAGCGAGGCCGTCGGCACCCCGGTGGACATCGTGTTCCTCGGCTCCTGCACGAACGGACGTCTCGTCGACATGCAGCAGGCCGCGAGCGTCCTGCGCGGTCGCCGCATCGACCCGCGCGTGCGGCTCGAGGTCGTGCCTGCGTCGCGGCGGCAGTTCGAGCTCGCGATGCAGGACGGGACGATGCAGATCCTGTCGGCGGCCGGCGCCGTGATCGGCTCGTCGGGCTGCGGTCCATGTCTCGGCCGCACCGGCGGCGTGCTCGCCGGTGAGGAGACCTGCTTCTCGACCGCGAACCGCAACTACAAGGGCCGCATGGGCTCGCCCAACGCGAACATCTACCTCGGCTCGCCGTATGTCGCCGCCGTCGCGGCGCTCACCGGCGTCATCGACGACCCGCGCACGTACCTCGAGGCGCCGGACGCCGAGTTCACGCGCCTCGTCGACGAGCGCCGTGCGGCGCGGCCGGATCGCGGCGCCGTCTCGTCGCGGTCGGGAGACCGCGTCGAGCTCATGGAGGTGAAGCTCTGATGCCACGCGCATGGCTGTTCGGCGACGACCTCGACACCGACCAGATCGTCCCCGGGCGCTACGCGCCCTTCATGGTCGGCCAGGACAAGTTCTTCACGTACACGTTCTGCGACGCGCGTCCGGGCTTCGCGAAAGAGGCGAAGCCGGGCGACATCCTCGTCGGCGGCGAGAACTTCGGGTGCGGCAGCTCGCGCGAGTACGCGGTGGCCGCGCTCAAGAAGCTCGGCATCGGCGGCATCGTGGCGAAGAACTTCGCGCGTATCTTCTTCCGCAACTGCATCAACCTCGGCATTCCCGTGCTCGAGTCGGCCGACGCGGTCGCGCGCGTGAAGGATGGCGACGAGGTGGCGCTCGACATGGCCGCAGGCATCCTCCATGCGCCGGCGGGAGACATCGCGCTCCGCCCGGTCGCGCCGTTCGCGCGGGAGATCCTCGACGCCGGCGGCGTCGTTGCCTACCTGCGCGCGCACGGGGACTTTCCGGCGGTCCGCTAGCGCTAGCACGCGGCCTGCTTCACCGGAGGGCGTGCTCGCCGCACCGCTCTTCGTCATCTCGCAAGCGCTCGGCCGCGCGACGTCGTTCGTGCTCGGCTGGGCGACCTCGCTCTTCTTCGGTCAGATCCCGGGCGGCAAGGAGCGCGTCGTGTCGATGCTCTCGGCGATCGCGCTCGCGTGGGTCATCCTCACGTATGTCGGTGGCACGGTCTCCGCCGTCGTTCTCATCCTCGAGTCACTGAAGATCGTCACGCTCCGCGACCCGACGACGGACGACGCGCGCATCCAGGCCGCGCTCATCGGGATCATCGCGCTCCCGCCGATCCTGCTCCTCGTCGCCGAAGCGTCGCATCTCGTGCCCGGCACCTCGGCGGGGCGGTGGCTGCGGCGGATCCCAGAGAGCTACCCGATCGCGCTCTCCCTCGGAACGGGCGTCGCGCTCATGCTCGTCGTCGGTCCGATCGTCCTCGTGCGGCGCTGGCGGAGGGGACTGCGCACGCACCACATCCCCGTCCTCGTCGCCGACGGGAAATTCGACACGCTCGTGAACGACGTCGCGGATGAGCTGCGCTCGTGCACCGGCGACGACGCGATGATCACGAAGCTCGAAGGCCTGTGGGCGCTGCCGATGCGCGCGATGCGCTACGCGGCGGAGCGGCTGTTCCGGAGCGTCGTCCGCGCCGAGCCGATCCTCATCGCCGCCGGCGCTGTCGAGGTCGCGGCGTACGCGATGGACGTGAACGTCACCGCTCCCGCGGAGGACGCGTACTGGCTGCGTGCGGCGCTCTACAAGCGGTTCGGCGTCGGGCACATGCACCTCACCTGGAGCGCCACATCGCAGAAGCTCGAGCGGCGGCTCTGGGAGCTGCGGGAGGCGCGCGGACTCACGCGCGACGAGCGGCTGCGCCGTCTCGACGGCATCGCGCGGGACGTCGACCGCGCGCCGGTCGGATCGGACGAGTGGAACGTGCTGTATCGCATCGTGCTGCAGGAGCGCGTCGAGCAGAGCCGGGACCTGCGCGAGGAGCGGACGGCCTAGCGCGGCAGGTCGATCGCGACCGGAACGGCGCCGCTTGCCCACGACGAGAGCTGCCGACCCGGACGCCACTCCATGTACTTCGCGTCGAGGAGCTCCCTCGCGCGCGCGTCCTCGCGCCTCGCTCGGACGAGTCGCGCGCGCGCCGCGACGGAGCGCGAACCGACCTGGATGCGGACCTCGCGGTGCTTCGCGATGTTGCGGACCCAGTCGGCGTCGTGGCCGCCGCCGGAGAGCAGGTAGACGACGCCATTCTCGAGCGCGAACCAGATCTCGATCCGGTGCCGCCGACCCGTCCGCCGGCCCGTCGTCGTGAGGTAGGCGACGTCGGCGTCGGCGAGGCGCTCGAACATCAGCGGGGTGCGGCTCCGAGCGCGACGATGGCCGTGAGGCTCAGCACCGCGACGAGCACGGCCGTCCCGAACCCGACGTAGAAGGGGCGCGGACCGATCGTCCGCAGCTGCGCGACCCGCGTGGAGAGTCCGACCGCGGCGAGCGCGACGAGGATGCACGCCGTCGCGACCTGGTCGATCGGCGACGCGAGCGATCGGTCGATGAGGCCGACGGTGCGGAGCAGCGCCATGAAGAGGAATCCGAGGACGAAGAGCGGGAAGGCGCGGAGCGCGCCACTGCGCACCTCGCCCGCCTGCACGGTGCCGCGCCGCGCCCACCACCACGCGATGAGCACGATGAGCGGAGCCATGAGCGTATTCCGCACGAGCTTCACCACCGTCGCGATGTCGCGCGCATGCGACGAGTAGGCGGCGCTCGCGGCGACGACCTGGCTCGTGTCGTTCACGGCCACGCCGCTCCAGACGCCGAAGACGGCGTCGGGGAGCCCGAGCGCGTGTCCGATGAGCGGATACGCGAAGACCGCGAGCGTCCCGAAGAGCGTGATCGTCGCGACGGCGAAGCTCACCTCGCGATCCTCCGCGTCTATGACCGGCGCGGTCGCGACGATGGCCGAGTTGCCGCAGACCGCTGTCCCGACGCCGATGAGGAGCGCGAGGCGCGGCGGCAGCGAGACGTACCGGCCGACGAGGAAGGCGAAGGCGAACGCGACCGTCATCGTGAGGGCCACGAGCCCCAGCGCGCCGGCGCCGATCTGCGCGACGTCGCCGAGCGAAAGGCGCGCGCCGAGCAGGATGATGCCGAGCCGCAGGACGCGCTGCACCGTGAAGCGCAGCCCCGGCGCGGTCGCCGCGGGGAGGAGGCCGCTGTTCGCGACGACGATCCCGAGGAGCACGGCGATGAGCACCTCGCTGAATGCGGGCGGCAGCGCCGACGCGATGAGGCGAGCGACGATGGCGACCGCGACGGCCGCGGCGAGCCCGGGAAGGATGCGTCGTGCGGCCGCGACCACTTGCTACTCGCGCTCGCGCGGAACGAAGCTCTCGCGCACCCACGCCGCGACGGCGGCCGTCATCCGCTCGCGTGCCGTCGCTGGCTGGAAATCGTGGTCGCCGCCCTCGATCGTCACGATGCGGCTCGTGACCCGCGCCTGCGAGAGCACCGCGAAGTACCGCTCGGCGTCGGCGAACGGCACCTGGTCGTCGCGCGAGCCCCACACCAGCAGCACGCGCGCGCGTGTGTGCGAAGCCTCCGCCGGGGGCTTCCACTTGCCTTCGTTCGACCACGCGTGGAATCCGGGCTGCGCGACGGCCGGCGCGGCCGCGAGGACCGCGGCGCGGATGCGGTGGTCGCGGCCGGCGGTGATCGCGGCGACGGTGCCGCCGAACGAGAAGCCGACGACGCCGTATCGCTCGGGCACGTCGGGGTGCGCGCGGAGCAGACGGAGCGCACCCGCCGTGTCGGCGAGCGCGGAGTCGAGCGTCATGCGCGGCGGCTGCGAATCGCGATACGCGAAGCGGAGGGCCGCGATGCCCGCGTCGGCGAGTGCCACGCATGTCGCAACGACGTGCGGCTGCTGCGGATTCCCGCCGTAGCCATGCAGCACCGCGCAGCCGCCGATGACGGTCGTCTCGGGGAGGTGCAGCACTCCCTCGAGCTCGCCGGTCGGGACGACGAACGAGACGCGCTGCTCGGGCACTATTCCGCGGTCGCGCCCGGCCGCGGCGGGACTTCCGGCATCGCGAGGAGCTCGAACACCTTCGGCCGATCCTCGATCGTCGCACGAGACGAGATGAGCTCGAGGACCTTCTTGCGGCCCTTCATCTTGCCGATGAGGATCGCGCCGACGAGCTTGTCGCCGAGGAAGAAGAGCCGCTTGTAGTTGCGGCCGTCGTAGTCGACCTCGAAGAGCGACTCGGCATCGGGCTCCTCTTCGGTCGTCACGCCCATCACCGAGATGTTCGAGTTGAACATGCCGGAGGCGTAGGTCGGCACCTCGACGTAGGGCTGCTTCGCGCCGAGCATGTTCTTCGCGACGTGGCGTCCGTGGTTGAGCGCGTTGTCCCACGTCCCCATGCGGTGGTGACGCTGCGACACGACGTCGTAGAAGTCGGCGACGTCCCCGGCCGCCCACACATCCTGGATGTTCGTCTCGAGGAATTCGTTCGTGCGGACGCCGACCTTCGTCTCGAGCGCCGTACCGCGGAAGATGTCGATGTTCATCGTGAGTCCGAGCCCCACGCCGACGAGATCGGCCGTCGCGCTGAAGCCCTTCGAGCCGTGCACCTTCAGCCGGCCGTCGGTCTGCTCGAGGCTCTCGATCGTCTCCTCGTAATGAAGGTGCACGCCGGCGTCCTCCGCGAGGAGCGACACGACCTTTCCACCGGGCTCGTCCAGGGCGCGCCGAAGGAACCACGGTCCGCGCTGGATCCAATGCGTCTCCAGCTTGCGGAACGCGAACGCTTCCGTGAGCTCGTAGCCGATGAAGGAGCCACCCATGACGACGGCGACCTTCGACTCCGGCATACGGGCGACCATCGCCTTCGTCTCGTCGAAGTACTGGAAGTTGAACAGGTAGGGAGCACCCTCGGCGCCGGGGACCTTGAGCGGGTTCGGGCGGCCGCCGGTCGCGATGAGGAGCTTGTCGTACCTGAGCTCGCCGCCCGGCTCGAGCGCGACCGTCTTGCCCTCGAAGTTCACCTGCGTGACCTTCGTCTCGAGGCGGAGGTCGATGCGGTTCTTCTCGTGCCATGCCATGTCGCGCACGTAGACGCGCTGTTCGAGGAGCACGCCCTTCAGGTAGCGGGGGAGCGAGACCCGGTTGTAAAGGGTGTACTTCTCGTCGTCGATCATGACGATCTCGCAGGCGGCGTCGTCCTTGCGCAGCTGCTCCGCCGCGTACGTCCCGGCCGCGCCGTTGCCGATGATCACGAAGCGCGTGGGGGTCGAGGCCAAGATCGTCCTCCCGGGTGGATGTCTCGGCTAGTTTCGCCGAAGAGCGCGCGTGATGCCCGAAGAGGTGGCTAGGCGTCCTTGGGGCGCCGCAGCCGTTTCGCGCGCTTCTCGCGCCACCCGCTCGAGGCGTACCACAGCGCGCCACAGACGATCACAGCGACGAGGCCGCCGACGAACTGCTCGTACTCGCCCTCCATGCCGACGATGTTGTGGGTATGGAAGAACACGTCGCCGTAGTACTCCTCGAGCTGGAGCCACAGGTGCAGCATCGTCGCGAGCCCCATCGCTTCGAGCGTCGTGAACCCGAACGCCCCGGCGAGGACGATCATGAGCGCGCCGTTCCCGTACGTGTGGGTCACGTCGTTGAAGCTGCCCTTGTAGGCGTTGTAGAGGCCGAACGAATTGCCCGCCATGTCGAACGCGAAGAGCGACAGGTAGAGCGAGTCGAACCACCACGGGTACTCGTGCCACTGGCGCTTCCGGTAGCGCAGCCGCCAGAAGAGCGGGAACAGCATCGCGAACCCGAACGAGATGATCACGTCGCGTGGCGCGAGCGCCTTGCCCGCGAAGCGCGGGTCGTTCGCGTTCACGATCGCGTCGACGCTCATGACGAGGATCGCGACGCGCAGGAGGATGTTCACGAGCGCGCCGGCGGGCGCGTGCGTCTCACCGAGGAGCGGGATGCGCGCGAGAGTGGACGAGCGTGCCATCGGCGAACACGGATGCAGGCACTGTGCCGGGGCGGCCGTTCGCGCGCGAAAGCGTCGGCGGGGCGCTCCTAGACTTTGTGTGCCGGCGTAGTCCAACGGCAGAGACGATCCGCTTAAGACGGATTCAGTGCGGGTTCGAGTCCCGCCGCCGGCACTGGGAACATGTCTGCGACTCCGTCCGGAACCATCCGAGACTGTTCGACGTCATGAGGTTCGTGCGGATCCTCTGTGCGAGCGTGCTGATCGCCGTGAGTCTTTTCGTCGCCCCCGCGAAGCCCGCGGCCGCGTCCTGCGCGCAGCAGACGCTCTCTGAGCAAGCCGCGCGCGCGGACGTCGTCGCTTTCGGGACGGTGACGAGCGTCCGGATGACGTTCGCGCCGGCGAGCCCGGTGATCATGTTCCGGCCGGAGCGCGTCCTGAAGGGCTCGCTCACGAAGAGCGTCCAGGTCTACCTCGGCCCCACGCACGGCGGCGCGGTCACGAGCGTCGACTACCAGGCGGCGTCGCCGCAGCAGCACACGCTGTATCTGCGCGACGCGCACGACGGCTCGTTCGAGACGGACGCATGCAGCGGAAGCCACGAGGGCGCTCCCAGCGCTGATGATGAGAAGCTTCTCGGCGCCGGCACGCGCGTCGACGCGGCCGTCGACGCCGGTGTACCGGGTCTGCTCGTCGCGGCGATCGTGGTCGCCCTCCTCGCAGCGGTGCTCGTGCTCGGGCTCGCCCTGCGGCGGAGGATGAGCGGAAGCTAGTCGCGCGGTCCGGGCACGTTGATCACGATCTCGCCCTCGCCGCCCCGCACGACGAGGAGCTCCGACGTCTCGTCACCGGGATTGCCCTCGCGATGCACCTCGCCCGGCGCGACGTAGAGCGTGTCGCCGGGCTCCGCCTCCAGCGCGTCGCGGCCGCCCGCACCGAACTCGAGCCGGACGTGGCCGCGGATGACGTGGATGACCGACTCGTACGCGGCGTGATGGTGCCAACCCGAGAACGTGTTCGGCGCGGTCGTCGCGACGCCGGCCCACATGTGCTCCGTGCGGAGCGCCTCTTCGCGCCGCATCCCAGGCGTCGACACCGCCTCGCGGTGACGGTCCGTGGCTCTGATGAGACGCGTCCGCTCATTCGACATCGTCGTCGTCCTCCCAGCGCTCGTGCTGCACGTGGAGCTGCGCGCCCTTGCGCGCGATCCAGTTCCGGACGAGCCGCCGCATCTTCGCATCGCGCGGGGCGCGCGCCGTCGCTCGATGGCGATTGGCGCACTCGAGGGTCACCTCGCGCCCGTCCGTGGCCATCGGGAACATCGGCAGCCCGCACTCGGCGCAGTCGCCGGTCGCGTCGGGCTTCAGCTCCACGGCCGTCTCGCAAGGCCCGGTCGTTCGCTCCAGGGTGGCGACATGCTCGGCGCGTTCCCGTACACTGGTCGTGACCGCCGCGGACCCGTTCCGCGGCGCCTTTTCGCCCCGGGCCATAGGTCCGCGGCAAACCCAGGGAAAGGAACGTGTCGATGCGCCCCTACGAGCTCATGTACCTCATGCCCCCGACCGCCGACGAAGAGCGGCTCAACGCCGTCTCCGACCGTCTCCGGACGGCGATCACCTCGCTCGGCGGCAAGGTCGAGAAGGCCACACCGCCGACCCGCCGCCGCCTCGCCTACGAGGTCGCGCACCACCGCGATGGCCACTACGGCGTGCTCGAGTTCTCGCTGCCGCCTGAGCAGGCGCGCGAGTTCGAGCGGACGATCGGTCTCACGGAAGACATCCTGCGCCACATCGTGGTGCGAAGGGACGAGTAGGAATGGCATCTGTCGCCAAGATCATCCTCGTCGGCAACGTCGGTCGCGATCCCGAGCTCAAGATGACCCCGACCGGCCGTGCCGTGTGCGAATTCAGCATCGCGGTGAACCGCGTGAGCGGCCGCTCCGATTCCGGCGAGCGCATGGAGCAGACCGACTGGTACCGCATCTCCTGCTGGGCCGGCCTCGCGGAGCGCGCGCAGCAGATGATCACGAAGGGCCGTCTCGTGTATGTCGAAGGCCGGTTCACGCCGCGCACCTGGACCGACAAGGAAGGCAAGGAGCGGACCAGCCTCGACGTGAGCGCGTCCGACTTCCAGATGCTCGACTCGCGCCGCGACCGCGAAGGCGGCATGGGCGGCGGCCCGGCGAGCCAGGAGCGTGGCCCCGAGGGCGAGAAGGGCTTCGACCCCGACGAGATCCCGTTCTAGGAGTGTGTGATGACGTCTGAGCCACAGCAGTCCCATGAGGCGCCCGCGGGCGAGGCGCCGCGTCCGGCCGCTCCGGCGGGTCCGCGTCCGTCACGGCCCTCGTACGGCGGCTCACGGCCCTCGTACGGCGACCGCGGTGACCGCGGCGATCGCGGCGGGCCGGGCGGCAGGCGTCCGCGCCGCCGCGTCTGCTCGTTCTGCGTCGAGAAGGTGCAGCGCATCGACTACAAGGACGTCGGCCGCATCCGTCGGTACATCAGCGAACGCGGCAAGATCGACCCGCGCCGCAAGAGCGGCACCTGCGCGAAGCACCAGCGGATGCTCACCGAGGCGCTGAAGCGCGCGCGCTTCATGGCCCTGCTCCCGTACACGGCCGAGCACGTCCGCGGCCTCATGTCGCCGCAGGCGCGCGCCATGGCCGGCGGACCGCCGCCGCCCAA
The DNA here is from genome assembly GCA_036518215.1 of Candidatus Limnocylindria bacterium. GTDB lineage: Bacteria > Chloroflexota > Limnocylindria > P2-11E > P2-11E > CF-39. The sequence continues at coordinate 54 of DATDNP010000087.1, read as the reverse complement.
GCCCGAGCGTCCGCCATTCCGGCCCGGTGGCGACTTCCGTCCCGCTCCGCGCTA
>DATDNP010000086.1:0-4389 GCA_036518215.1 Candidatus Limnocylindria bacterium | reverse complement strand
GGACGACCTGACGCGGGAGGCGATCGCCGCCGCCGTCGGCGAGGAGCCGTCGGTCGACGCCGCCCTCGAGCGCGAGCTGCGCGACTGGTTCGCCGGGCGCGGGCAGCCCATGCCGGAGCGCAACCGCAAGCAGGCCTGGCTCATCGCCTCGGCGCGCGCGATCCCGAACCCGAACGGCACCGCGCCCGGGTGGGACGTCCGGAAGGACGGGAAGCGCGTCGTCGCGATGCCGGGTGTGCCGCGCGAGATGACCTACATGTGGGAGCACCACGTCGAGCCGACGCTCATCGCGGGAGCGGTCCTTCGCTGGCGGACGCTGAAGCTCCTCGGCATCGGGGAGTCGTCGGTCGAGGAGACCCTCGGCGACCTCGTGCGCTCGACCGCGCCGACCGTCGCGACGTACGCGAAGAACGACGGCGTCCACATCCGCGTCACCGACAAGGCGGCCGACGCGGCGACGGCGGATACGCGGATCGCCGCGATGGAGGCCACGATCCGCGAGCGCCTCGGGCGGTACGTGTGGGGCGCCGACGACGACACGCTCGGCTCGGTGATCGGTGGAGCGCTCGTGCGGGAGGGGTGGCGGCTCGCGACGGCAGAGTCGCTCTCGGCCGGCGACATCGCGCGGACGCTCGTCGAGGCGCTCGGATCGGCGCAGTGGTACGCGCGAGGCATCGTGCTCCCCCACGCCGACGCGCCGACGCTCGACGCGTCGCTCGATCGCACCGTCGAGGTCCGCCTCGTGGTGCCGCACGGCGAAGGCACCGCTGAGCTCGTCGCGACCACGCCGGCCGGAGTGGTGCCCGCGGTCATCCGTTTCGGCTCGGTCGCGGACGGACGCAGACGCGCGCTGCTCGCGGGTCTCGACCTGCTGCGCCGCGTCGTCGCCCGATAGCATCGCGGCGGTGAACGAGGGGCTTGAGCTCTCGGTCGTCATGCCGTGCCTGAACGAGGCGGCGACGGTCGGCCGCTGCGTTGAGCAGGCCTTCGCCGCGCTCCGTCGCTTCGGTATCGACGGTGAGGTGGTCGTCGCGGACAACGGTTCGACCGACGGGTCGCGCGAGATCGCCGCCGAGGCGGGGGCCCGCGTCGTGGACGCGAAGACGCGCGGCTACGGAGCCGCGCTCGCCGCTGGCATCGCCGCGGCCCGCGGGACGTACGTGCTCATGGGCGATGCGGACCTCACGTACGACTTCGGATCGATGGACCTCTTCGTCGAGCGGCTCCGCGCCGGCGACGACCTCGTGATGGGAAATCGCTTCAAGGGCGGCGTCGCGAAGGGCGCTATGCCCTTTCTCCATCGCTGGATCGGGAATCCGGTGCTCTCGTACCTCGGGCGGCTCTTCTATCGCTCCGATATCGGTGATTTCCACTGCGGGCTGCGGGCGTTCCGTCGCGACCGGATCGTCGCGCTCGACCTTCGCACGACCGGGATGGAGTACGCGACCGAGATGGTGGTGAAGAGCGCGCTCCACGGACTGCGAGTGAGCGAAGTGCCGGCGACGCTCGCGCCCGATCTCCGTGACCGCGCGCCGCATCTCCGTACCTGGCGCGACGGGTGGCGGCATCTGCGCTTCATGCTGCTGTACACGCCGCGCTGGCTCTTCCTGTATCCGGGTGCGCTGCTCATGCTCATCGGCGCGCTCGTGATGCTCTGGCTCCTCCCCGGTCCGCAGCGGGCCGGGAGCGTGAGCTTCGACCTGCACACGATCGTGTATGCGGCCGTCGCGATGATCATCGGCTACCAGGCCGTCGTCTTCGCGCTCTTCACCAAGACGTTCGCCATCACCGAGGGACTGCTGCCGCCCGATCGTCGTCTCGATCGCTTGTATCGATACGTGACCCTCGAGACCGGTCTCGTGTTCGGGTTCGCGGCGCTCATCGTCGGCGTCGTGGGCTCGCTCTACGCGGTCGGTGTCTGGACCTCGAGATCGTTCGGACCGATCGACGAGAGCGAACGCACGCTCCGCATCGTGATCGTCTCGAGCACGGCGATGGCGCTGGGCCTCGAGACGATCCTGTCGAGCTTCTTCCTCTCCGTCCTGGGCCTGCGCCGCCGCTGAGGGCGCCTCACCCGGCGGGACGCTCGAGCACGTAGAGGTGGTTCAGTCCGAGCTCGAATGTCTCATGCGTCACGACGCGGAAGCCCGCGAAGTGGCTGGGCGTCTTCTCCGGGAGGTAGCCGTGGTGCGCCTCGATGTCCATTCCGTGCACGAGATGGAGCGCTCGCAGGACGTCGACGATGCGGTCGACGACGGGCGCGGGGACGGTCACGATCACGCGCCCGCCGGGACGTAGCAGCTTCCAGCATGCCGCGACGACCGCGGCGCGCTCCGACTCGGGGAAGTGCTCGAAGACCGCGAGCATCGTGATCGCGTCGAACGGGCCGAGCGCGCGAAGATCGTCGGGGAAGCGGCCGCGCTGCAGCCGCGGGTCGCCGTCGGGCGCATCGGGGTCGATGCCGACGTACTCGCGCACGTGCGCTCCCAGCCTGCGCGACAGCGTCCCATCGGCGCAGCCGACATCGAGCAGCCGTGCGCCGCGGGGCACGTGGCGGAGCGCGACCCGCTCGCGGATGCGCTGGAGCGCTCGATCGACGGGCGTCACGCGGCGACGGCGACGCGCGCGGGGATGCGCATCCGCCCGCGCTGGCGCCAGAGCAGAGCGACGATGGCGATGAACGCGGCATCGGGCACGATGCAGCTGAACGTCTCGTCATGCCGCGCGACGCCGACCGCGTACATGATCGGCGAGACGATCAGCAGCACGAGCGCAAAGGTGACCGCGAAACGCGTGCTCGCGCTGCGCGAGGTCCGTGCGAGGACACCGGCGGTCATGACGAGCGGCACGAAGAGCAGCACCTGGTCGTACGACCAGGAGTAGATCGCGCCCGCGCTCGAGAGACTGAGCCACGCCGCGAGCGACTCGTCGCTGCCCGGCTCGAAGCGCGAGGCGATCCACGCGCCTGCCAGGATGAGCCCGGCCGCGAGCAGCCGGCCCCAGGGACCGACGAGCTCGCCGAGCGCGGACGTCAGCACCGCGGAGCGCGCGGTGCGCCGGCCGGGAATGTCGGCGAGCCACGCGCCGAGCCAGTTCCCGTGCGCGACGAATACGACGGCGGACGTCACGAGGACGACCGCGAGCCCCAGCGTCGCCGCGAACAGCACGTAGCGGCGGAAGACCGGCTTGCGCAGCGCGCCGTACGCGAGCCCGAGCGCGGTGAAGACGAAGATCTGCGGCTTCGTGAGGAAGAGGAGCGACGGCACGGCAGCGAGGGCCGGCCGGCCGGCGCGGATCGCGAGCACCACCGCGACGAGCCCCGCCATCAGCAGCGGGCTCCACTGTCCGAGGACGACGGCGTGGAAGCCCGGCTGTCCCACGAACAGCGCGAGGCCGAACGCGCCGTGCGCGACGGAGTTGCCCGGCACGTATGCGCGTAGGAGCGCCCGCAACGCGAACACGGCCGCGGTGATGCCGATCACCATCCAGATCCACCCCGCCACCTCGAGCGGCACGAATGCGAGCGGCATGACGAAGAACATCGTCCACGGCATGTGGTCGTAGACGAGCGCGTCGGGGGTCTTCGTCCCCAGCGAGACCGCGACGTCGGAGTAGCGCGCGGGATCCCACGGGCTGATGCCGAGGAGCCACGTGCTTGGCCCCGACCACACGCCCGAGAAGTCGTTGAAGTGGACCATCTCGAGACGGCGTCCCAGCGGACCACCGAGCAGGATGAAGAGGAGGCCGAACCCGATCGCCGTCCAATAGGCGAGATCCGCGCGGCGCTCATCGCTCAACGCGGACAGCCTACGCGAGCGGCGTACTAGTCGCGGTCGTGGCCCTGCGACTTCGCCCGGTCCGCGGCCGCCCGCGTCTCCTCGGCGGCTCGCTTCACGGCGCGCAGCGCCTCGTTCGCCTTCCGCTGGTCCGGACGCGGCCGTGCCGTCGCGGTCGCGTTGGCGCGCGCGTGTGCCGTCTGCGCCGCGGTCGTGTCCGGTGCGGCCGTCACCTCGGTCGTCGCCCGGCCGCGCGGCGCCGTCGATGCCTGACCGCCGGCCTCATCCGCGGGATCGGACGCGCTCTCTTCGGCGGCCTGCACGAGCTGCTCGGCGACGCCCGCGGCGGTGGACGCGACGCGCACGACACCCGTGTCCCCGGACACGGCCGTCGGGGTCGCGATGAGCTCGAGCACACGCGCGGCCGGCGCGCTCAGCTCGTTCGTGCCCAGCGACGTCGCGAGCGTTTGCGCGCGCGCACGGTCGCCGTCGAAGCGCGACTCGAGCTGACGCGCGAGATCGCTCGTGGCGGTCGGAGCGAGATCGGCCGCCGCCGAGGCGATGTTCTGCGAGTACATCGCCGACGCGACGAGGGCGTCGCTCACGCGGCCGT
>DATDNP010000085.1:0-12284 GCA_036518215.1 Candidatus Limnocylindria bacterium | reverse complement strand
ACGACCCACTCCGGCCGCCGGCCCGAATACACGAGCGCGGCGCTCCGCAGCTGCCCGCGGTACTCCTCGAGGAACGAGCGGAGGCGGCCGCCCACGATGCCGGTGAGACCGACCGCGAGCCCGCGGAAACCCGTCACGGCGCCGGCGGCGAACGGCACCGGCAGCGCGGACGCGAGAACGGCCTCGGGCGTGCGCAGCGATCGTTCGAGCAACGCAGAGACGCGCGGTGCGTCGAACGGAGTGGCCGCGCGCGCCGGCATCAGCGTTTCCCGAGCGCCAGGAAGTAGCGGTGAAAGCGATCGTCCTTCGTGAGCTCGGGGTGGAATGACGTCACGAGGAGGTTCCCCTCGCGGGCCGCGACGACCGTACCGTCCGGAAGCGCCGCGATCGTCTCCACGTCCTTCGATCCAGGCTTGATCTTCGGCGCGCGGATGAAGACCGCGTGATACGGACCGCCGCTCATCCCCTTCACGTCGAGATCGGCTTCGAACGAATCGATCTGGCGACCGAACGCGTTGCGCTCGACCTCGATGTCCATGAGCGCCGCGATCGGATGCGGATGCCCGGGCACGTCCTTCGCGAGGAAGATCGCGCCGGCGCACGTCCCCCACACCGGCATGCCCTGCGCGACGCGATCGCGAAGCTTCGGGATGATCTGGTAGCGATCCGCAAGCTTTCCGATCGTCGTGCTCTCTCCGCCGGGGATGATGAGCGCGTCGACCTCATCGAGCTGCTCGGGCCGCCGCACGTCCACCGCCTCGGCACCGAGCTCGCGCAGCGTGCGCAGATGCTCGGCGAAATCGCCTTGGAGGCCGAGGACGCCGACGCGCGCTGTTGCTGTCTTACCAGCCGCGGACGGCAAGGCGTTCGGCGGGCGGGATCGTCTCGAGCGCGAGACCGCGCATCGGCTCGCCGAGCCCGCGCGAGACCTCGGCGATGAGCTTCGCGTCGGTGAAGTGCGTCGTCGCCTCGACGATGGCCTTCGCGCGGCGCGCCGGCTCGCCCGACTTGAAGATGCCCGAGCCGACGAAGTTCCCCTCGGCACCGAGCTGCATCATGAGCGCCGCGTCCGCGGGCGTCGCGATGCCGCCCGCGCAGAAGAGCACGACCGGCAGCTTCTGGTCCTGCGCGACGCGCTTCACGAGATCGACGGGCGCGCGATATTCCTTCGCCTTCTCCGCGAGACCCGCGTCGTCCAGATCCTTCAGCGCCTTGATCTGCGACGTGATCGCGCGGAGGTGACGCACGGCCTCGACGACGTTGCCGGTGCCCGCCTCGCCCTTGCTGCGGATCATCGCGGCGCCCTCGTTGATGCGGCGCAGCGCCTCGCCGAGATCGCGCGCCCCGCACACGAACGGGACCTTGAAGTCGTGCTTGTCGATGTGGAACTGCTCGTCCGCGGGCGTGAGCACCTCGCTCTCGTCGACGTAGTCGACGCCGAGGGCCTCGAGCACGCGCGCCTCGACGAAGTGGCCGATCCGAGCCTTCGCCATGACCGGGATCGTGACCGCCGACATGATCTCGAGGATCTTCTCCGGGTCGCTCATCCGCGCGACGCCACCGGTGGCGCGGATGTCCGCGGGGACGCGCTCGAGCGCCATGACGGCGACGGCGCCTGCCTCCTCGGCGATCTTCGCGTGCTCGGCCGTGACGACGTCCATGATCACGCCGCCCTTGAGCATCTGCGCGAGACCGGTCTTGAGGGTCCAGGTGCCCGTCTTCGTCTGGCCGTTGGAGCCGTTCTGAGACGTGGTCATCTGGGACCAATCGTACTGCGACGACCGTAGAATCTGTATATGGCGGTCGTCGATGCCAATGTGCTCGTCCTCAACCTCGACTATCAGCCGCTGAACGTCTGCAACGTCCGGCGCGCCGTCGTGCTGCTCGCGAAGGAAAAGGCGACCGTCATCGAGCAGAACGGCCACATCGTCACCAGCGAGCGCTTCTCCTTCCCCTCGCCCTCGGTCATCCGGCTCGCCTACCACGTGAAGCGGCCGCGGCCGGTCGTGAAGCTGACGCGGAAGGAAGTGCTGCAGCGCGACGACCACACCTGCCAGTACTGCGGGAAGCGCGGGAATGACCTGACGCTCGATCACGTCATGCCCCGACATCGCGGTGGGCAGCACACGTGGGAGAACGTGGTAGCGGCCTGCCGTCCGTGCAACCACAAGAAGGGCGGGCGGACGCTCGCCGAGTCGAAGATGCTGCTGCTGCGACAGCCGAAGCGGCCGCCGGCCACGCCCACCTATCTGTATTCGTCGTACGTACGCGGCGGCGAGCAAAGCTGGGCCAAGTTCATCGGCCTGGACGAAGCCGCCTCGTAGCCCGCACGGCAGGGGCCGTGCAAGAGGAGCACTCCGGCATGCGGATCCTGTTCACGAAGCGCACGTACTCGCCGATGGGTGGGTCGGAGAGCCTTACCTATCAATTCGCGACACGCCTCGCGGCACGCGGGCACGACGTGCGTGTGGTCTGCGGGCAGGCGTTCGACGATCGCCCGCGCTTCACCGACAACGGCGTGGATGTCATCCAGCTGAAGCCGCGGGGCGGCCTCCTCGGGATGGTCGCGGATGCGTCGATGCTCCTCGATCTCCTCCCGCTCGACGAGCTCGAGCATTACGCCGAGGACCGCGACCTCATCCACAACGTGTGCCGCGAGTACTTCGACAGCTCGCTCCGCGCCGCCGAGGAGCTCGACATCCCCATCGTCCTCACGCCGCTCGCGCATCCGGGCCAGTTCCACGGCGGCGACACCCCGGCGGACTTCGCGCGCTATCGCCGCGCGAGCGCGATCACGACGATGACCGAGTGGGAGCGCGGCTGGTACAGCGAGCACGGCATCGACCCGTATCGCGTCGTGATGACCGGCATGGGCGCGAACGCGGTCCGCTCGCACGACGGCGCGGGATTCCGCGCGCGTCACGCGATCCCCGCCGATGCGCCGATCGTCCTCTTCATCGGGCGGCGCGAGCGGTACAAGGGCTTCATCCATCTGCTCGATGCGGCCGAACGCGTGTGGAAGCGCTATCGCGAGGCTCGTTTCGTCTTCATCGGCGTACCGGGGTTCTACGGCGCCGTCGTCGACGAGTTCGCGCGCTACACGGACGAGCGGATCATCGAGATCGAGAAGGCGTCGGGCTCCGAGAAGTGCGCAGCGCTCGACGCGTGCACGCTCTTCGCCATGCCTTCACTCCACGAGACGTTCGGCCTCGGGTACCTCGAGGCTTGGCTGCACGAGAAGCCGGTGATCGGCGGCGACATCGCCCCGCTGCGCGAGGTGATCTCGCACGGCGTGGACGGCCTTGTGGTGCCGCAGAAGATCGACGACATCGCGAGCGCGATCCTCACGCTCCTTGACGACGGGGAGCTGCGCCGTCGGATGGGTGCGGCCGGCCATGCGAAGCTCGTCGAGCGCTGGGACTGGGAACGCGTCATGGACCGCGTCGAAGATGCGTACGCGCGCGCCGTGAGCAGCCACGTCCACGCGGACGAAGCCCTGGCGTAGCGCACTAGCCTCACCTCGTGCGCGTCGTCATCGCGAAGAAGCTCATCTCGTTCGTCGGGGGATCCGAGACGTTCGCGCGCGCGCTCGATCGCGAGCTGAGCGCGATGGGCCACGAGGTGCGGCTCGTCGGCATGCGTTCGGCGTGGACGCGCTCGCTCATGGCGCACGCGCCGAACATGACGCTGCTGCCCGTACGCGGCGGACGGCTCGGCGCCGCCGTCGACGGCGTCTTCCCGACGACGCTCGTCCGCGACGAAGACCTCCGTCGAGCCCTCCGCGGCGCCGATGTCGTGCACTCGCTCGCGCGCGAGTGGGCGGGGGCGCTCGAACGCGCCGCGCGCGCGGAAGGCGCCGCGTTCGTCGAGACGCCGCTCGTCCACCCTGGGCAGGCGTTCTCGGGCGCGGGTCGGCGGGACATCGCGCGCTACCGGCGCGACGACGCGGTCATCGCGCTCACCGAGTGGGAGGCGTCGTGGTACCGCGACCACGGCGTGACGCACGTGCATGTGACGGGCGTCGGACCGAACCTCAGCGAGCTTCCCGAGGTCGCGCGTGAGCCGGCGACGATCCTCTTCGTCGGACGCAAGGAGCGGTACAAGGGGTATCACGCGCTCCGTAGCGCGGCGCCGCTCGTGTGGCGCGAGCGTCCCGACGCACGATTCGTCGCGATCGGCCAGCCCGCGTGGAACGCGTTCCTGTCGCGCCCGCTACGTGACGTGCGGTGGGTCGATCGAGGCGTCGTGAACGAGGCCGAGAAAGCCGAGGCGTTCGCGCGCGCGGCGATCTTCGCGATGCCGAGCGATCACGAGACCTTTGGGCACACGTACCTCGAGGCATGGCTCGCGGGCATTCCCGTCATCGCGGGAGACATCGCGCCGCTGCGTGAGGTCGTGCGCGAGGGCCTCGACGGACTCCATGCTCGCAACGAGCCGCGCGCGATCGCGGACGCGATCCTCGCGCTGCTACGCGATCCGGAGCGCGCGCGGCGGATGGGTGAGAGCGGCCGCGAGCGCGCCCTCCGCGAATTCACCTGGCCCGCCGTCGCTCGCCGCACCGTCGCGGCATACGAGGCCGCGGTCGCGCGCCGCGGCTAGCAGCAGCTCTCGACGAGCGGGCTGTCGGGCTTTCGGGCGCGGATGTACGCGCTCGCGATCCGGCCGTCGATGCCATCGAGGCGTGTCTCGTTCGTGACCTCCACGTCGACGTCGATGAAGCCGACGTCACGCAGCGTCCTCACGTACTCGTCGACGGGGATCGTCCCCGCGATGCAGCCGGCCCACAGGTCGAGACGCTTCTTCGCCTCCGGCGAGAGCTCCTCGAGTGCCACCATGTCGGACACCGCGAAGCGCCCGTTCGGTCGCAGGACGCGATAGGCCTCGCGCAGCACGGCGGCCTTGTCCGCGGCAAGGTTGATGACGCAGTTCGATATCACGACGTCGACGGCGCGATCGGGAAGCGGGAGATCCTCGATCGTGCCCTTCAGGAACGTCGCGTTCTCGACGCCTGCCTTGCGCTGGTTCTCGGTCGCGAGTGCGAGCATCTCGTCGGTCATGTCCACGCCGTACGCATGGCCGTTCGGTGCGACGCGGCGAGCGGAGAGGAGCACGTCGAGGCCCGCGCCGGATCCGAGGTCGAGGACCTTCTCGCCCGGCGCAAGGTCGGCGAGGAGCGTCGGATTCCCACAGCCAAGGCTCGCCGACGGATCGACCCCGACGCTGGCCAGCTCCTCGGCCGAGTACCCGTCGCCGCAGGATGCGCCGCTCTCACAACAGCTCGACGTTTTCGCCATCTGCAGCGCCCGCTCGGCGTACCTCGCCCGGACGGCCTCCTGTACCTCGCTCATCGCGCGCCTCCTTGAACGTATTGACGTTCGTCGATGCGTACGCTATACAAGACATTGATGACTGTCAATGCCTCGAAGACGACACCCGAGCGTGAGCGCGGCACGTGCTGCGCCGTCGAGTTCTCGCTCGATGAGGACCGCGCGATCGAGCTGAGCGACGTGCTCAAAGCGCTCGCCGACCCGACCCGCATTCGGATCGTCGCGACGCTGCGCGACGCGAGATCGGCGCTCTGCACGTGCGACTTCACCGCGTCGACCGGCCTCTCGCAGCCGACGATCACGCACCACATGGGAAAGCTGCGCGACGCGGGGCTCATCGAGGCGACGCGAAGCGGTGTGTGGACGTACTACCGCCTGCGGCCGCATCTCCCCGCGAACGTCAAACAGATCGTGGAGGCGCTCACATGAGCTCGATCGACGGCATCTTCGTCACGGATGAACCATGCTGCCCGGAGCCGGGCTGCCCGTCGGACGACTGCTGCCCGCCGAAGCCCGGATCCCGCTGCTGACCACACCCGAGGAGCGTGGTCCCTAGAATCGACCTCACCTGATGCGTGATGTCATCGGGCAGCGTCGCATCCTCGAGAAGCTCGGGGAGCAGGCCATCCGCGGCGACGTTGCCCACGCGTACGAGCTGAGCGGCCCGCGATCGATCGGCAAGCACACCGTGGCGCTGCGTCTCGCGCAGACGCTCAACTGCACGGCCGAGCCTCGCGTGAGCGGCGGCTGTGGCGCGTGCGTCGCGTGCCGCAAGATCGAGAATGGCACACACCCCGACGTCCTCGTCGTCACACGACTCGTGGACCAGGCGAAGCGCAACGACAACAAGTACATAACGATCGAGCAGATCCGCGCGATGCAGCAGGATCTCGCCCTGCGGCCGCTCGAGGGACGCAAGCGGGTCGTGATCATCGACGACGCGGCCGACCTCTCCGAGCACGCGGAGGTCGCGCTCCTGAAGACGCTCGAGGAGCCGCCGCCGCACGCGGTCCTGCTCCTCGTGACGCCGACGCCGTCGCGCCTCCTCGAGACGATCCGCTCAAGGGTGCAGCCGATCCCGTTCCGCCCCGTCGCACGGGCCGAGATCGCCGAGGCGCTCACGGAGCGGTTCGGCCCCGATGCGGCGCGGCTCGCGGCGGTGGCAGCCGGAAAGCCCGGCGTCGCCATCACGCTCGCGACCGACGACGCCGCGCGAGGCGCGCGGACGGCGCTCGAGCGCGAGTTCTACACGCTCGTCGCGAGCCGTCTCACCGATCGCTTCGCATGGGCGGCCGACCTCGCCGACTCCGAGCGCGACACGCAGAAGCGCAACGAGCAGATCGAGGCGCGGCTGGTCCAGTGGGGCGAGCTCGTCCGCGACGCGGCGGTCATCGCCGCCGGCGCACCCGAGCGCGCGATCCGGCCCGAGCGCGAGAGCGAATCACGGAAGCTCGCGGAGAGCGTGACGGCCCACGACCTCGTCGAGCTCGCGCAGAGCTTCGAACGCTGGCGGCGTGACGTCGTCGAGACGACGGTCAGCACGCGGATGCTGCTCGAGCTTCTCTCGCTGCGGCTCCCATATCGCGCGGACGTGCTCCTCGCATGACGACCCAGACGATCGGCGCCCGCTTCCAGAAGGCCGGCCGGATGTACTTCTTCGACCCCGCCGGCGTGACCGAGCTCTCGCTGGGCGACTGGATCATCGTGAAGACCGACCTCGGTCTCGACGCGGCGCGGGTGCAGCTCCTCTCGAGCGACTCGCCACTCCTCCAGATCGATCCGCTCCTCGGTGAGGTCGTGCGAAAGGCGACCGCGTCCGACGTCTTCGAGATCAACAAGCGCAAGCGGATGGAGCAGGACGCGACCGTAAAGTGCGCCGAGATGGTCCGCGAGCGCGGCCTGCCGCTGAAGATCCTCGGCACGGACTGGCAGTTCGACGGCACCACGATCACCGTCTTCTACTCGCAGGAGACGGACGATCGCCCCGACCTGTCGGAGCTGGCGCAGGATCTCGAGGCGCAGTTCGGCACGCGCATCGAGCTGCGCAAGCTCGGCGCGCGCGACGAGACGAAGGTCATGACCGGCGTCGGGACGTGCGGCCGCGAGCTCTGCTGCTCGTCGTGGCTCGACAAGTTCTCGAACATCTCGATCCGCATGGCGAAGGAGCAGGACCTGCCCCTCAACCAGGCGAAGCTCACCGGCGTCTGCGGTCGGCTCAAGTGTTGCCTCATCTACGAGCTCGAGGTCTATCAAGAGGTGAAGGGCAAGCTCCCGAAGGCGGGCGAGCTGATCCACATCCCCTCGTGCGAGGGCGGCGCGTGCGGCACCTCGGGCTGCGCGATGACGCAGGGCGCCAATGTCGCGAAGGAGGCGATCGTCGTCGAGCTCGCCGCGGGCGGCCGCGCCGAGTACACGGCGAAGGAGCTCGGCGTCGAGTTCGCGCCGGTCGGGGCGCACACGCGCGGCGTCGGATCGTACGGGGGCGACGAGGTCCCGCGTCAGGAACGGCCGACGCCCGTGCCCGGTGAAGGTGGCGCGGGGCGGAAGCGCCGTCGCCGTGGTCGCCGCGGTGGTCGCGACCGAGGACCGCGCGCGAACTAGCGCACGCGGCTGACGACGAAGTCGGCCACATCGCGGAGCGCGTCGCGCTCCGGTCGCTCGGGCAGCTCCGCGAGCGCGCGCAGGGCCGCGTCGTGGAACGCGAGGGCCCGCTGCCGCGCACGCTCGACACCCCGGCTTGCGCGAATGACGCCGAGGAGGTCACGGATCTCGGCCTCGCTCTTGTCCGTCGCGACGATGCGCTTCGCGAGATCGGGCAGATGCCCGTTATCCATGACCGCGTAGATCATCGGCAACGTCGGCATGCCCTCCGCGAGATCGCGTCCGACCGTCTTCCCGAAATCCTTCTCGTCGCCCGCGACGTCGAGGACGTCGTCGGTGATCTGGAAGGCGAGACCGAGGTTCGTGCCGAAGGCGCCGAGCGCGGCGACGTGCTCGGGCTCGGCATCCGTGAGGAGCGCGGCGCCCTGGCAGCAGGCCGCGTACAGGCTCGCCGTCTTCAGCTCGATGCGCTCGAGATACGCGTCCTCGGTCGGGAGGGTGCGCTCCATCGTGACCTCGTTGAGCTCGCCGTCGCACAGCGCGAAGACGGTCTGCGCGACGATCGCGATCACCTCGGGCTTCGGGAGCACGGCGGCGAGCGCGTAGGCCTTCGCGAAGAGGTAGTCGCCGACGATGAGCGCCGGGTCGTTGCCCCACATCGCGTTCACCGTCGGGACGTTCCTGCGCAGCTGTGCCCGGTCCACGATGTCGTCGTGGACGAGCGATGCGGTGTGCACGAGCTCGAGCGACTGCGCGAGATTCAGGACCACCTCGCGATCCGGCCGGGTGCCGAAGCGTGCCGAGAGGAACACGAGGGTGGGTCGGAGGAGCTTCCCGGGGGACGAGAAGAGGTGCCGCACTGAGGCCTGGAACGTCGGATGCGCGCCGCGGCCGACGTCGAGAAGGCGACGCTCGAGCTCCCTGAGCTCCGTATCGACGGGCGCGTAGAACGTCGCTGCCGCAGCTCCCCGCATCGTCGCCAAGTCTAGGGAGTGCGACGGTCGCACCGGCTAGTGACTTATGGCTTCTTCGTCGGCGCGGGTGTCACCGTCGGCCGTGGCGGTTGTTGGGACGGCCCGCCCGGCGGAGCGCTGCCGCCTGATCCGGAAGGCACCGGCGTCTTGATCGGAGAGACCCCGCAGATCGCCCACGTGAATCGCCCGTAGCTGTGCTGCCCGGAGACCGCTTGAGCGGCCCACGTGTTGTAGTCCTTCTGCCAATCGGGGAACGGGGCCCTGAGGTTGATGCCGCATGACGTGTAGAAGTCGAGATCGTTCGTCTTCGGCTCCGTGCCCGCGACGAAGTGTTCGACCTTTCGGAAGTTCGACGGGCAGAAGGGACCGGGCAGCTCGCCCGAACCGTTGCCGCCATAGAGCGACGGGTTCACGCAGACGGTCGCGTCGACGATCCCGTCGGGACGGTCGTACCACGCGACCGGGACGGACGCCATGATCTGCTTCATGTAGTCGCGCCACAGCACGCCTGGACCCATCGCCGATGTGATCCCGAACATCTCCGAGTTATCCGAGTTGCCCATCCAGATCGCGGTGAGCCGCTGCGGCGTGTACCCGATCGCGAGGACGTCCTGCAGGTTGTCGGTCGTGCCCGTCTTCAGCGACGCCGGCCGGCCGATCGTCGTCCACGGACCGAACACGAACGACCCATTCGGGTCGGTGTTGTCCTTCAGGATGTCGGTCATGACCCACGCGAGCCGCGGGTCGAGCACCTGCTTGCCCTGAGGCTTCGTGTAGTCGCGGATGACCTTGCCGTCCTTGTCGACGATCTTCGTGATGAACGTCGGCTCGACGCGCGTGCCCATGTCGGCGACGACCTGATACGCGCTCGCCATGTCGATGAGCCGCATCTCACCCGCGCCGATGCCGAACGAGAGCCCGAGCCGGCTCCGGTCCCAATCGCGCGAGATGCCGAGCTGGTGGACCGTGTCGATGATCGAGTCGACGCCGACGAGGCGCGTGACCTCGAGCGCCGGGAGGTTCAGCGATTCGCGCAGCGACTGCCGCAGGGTCGTCGGCCCGTGCGACTCCTTCGTCGCGTCCTGCGGCGCGTACGACTTCCCGCTGCCATCGGGCATGGTGAATGGGATGTCGTAGAGCCGGCTCGCCGCGGTGAGGCCGAGCTTCTCCATGCCCGTGAGATACGTGAACAGCTTGAACGTCGAACCGGGCTGGCGGAGCGCGATGCCCGCGTGGTCGTAGTCCCCGCGCATCTTCGCGGTGTTCTGGTAGTAGTCGTACGAGCCGACGTAGGCGAGGATCTCGCCCGTCTTCGGATCCATCGTGATGAGCGCGGCGTTGTTGACGTTGAAGCCCTTCAGCGAGTCGACGTGCTCCTTCACCTGCTGCTCGGCGATCTGCTGCATGTTCCAGTCGAGCGACGTGTACACGGTGTAGCCGCCCTGGTACGCGGCCTTCTCGCCGAGCTCGGAGATGAGCTGCTCGCGCGCTCGGAAGGTGAAGTGCGGCGCGTAGATCGACGTCGACGCGGGCTGGACCTTGATCGGCTCCGCTTTCGCCGCGATCGCCTGCTCCTTCGTGATGTAGCCGTTGTCCACCATCGCGTCGAGGACCTCGGCGCGGCGCGCGTTCGCTGCATCGGGGTTCTGGATCGGGTCATACGCGGACGGCGCCTGCGGCAGCCCCGCGAGCAGCGCCATCTGCCCGAGGCTCAGCTGCGTCAGGTCGCCGACGCCGAAGTACGTCGCCGCGGCGGCGCGTACCCCGTACGCCTGGTTCCCGTAGTAGATCTGATTGAGATACATCTCGAGGATCTGTTCTTTGCTGAACTCGCGCGTCGCTTGGACGGCGAGGATCGCTTCCTTGATCTTGCGCGTGAACGTCGGGTCGTCGCCGACGAGCCGCTGCTTGATGAGCTGCTGCGTGATCGTCGACCCGCCCTGCCGGATCGACCCGCTCGAGTAGTTCGCGTTGACCGCGCGGATCATGCCGCCGACGTCGACGCCGGGGTTCGACCAGAAGCTCTTGTCCTCGATCGCGACCGTCGCGTCCTGCATCGTCTTCGGGACGTCCTTGATCGAGATCAGCTCGCGGCGCTGGTCTTCGAGCGTGTACAGCAGGTGCTCGCCTGAGCGGTCGTAGATCTTCGTCGACAGGGGGATCGGGATCGTCGCGAGGTCCTTCGCGGACGGGAGATCGGCGGTGAAGTACCCGATGACCGCCGCGGCGGCCACACCGCCCATGGCGAGCATCGCGAGCACGAACGCGGTGAGGCCGCTCGCGATCGGGCCGATCCGCTGCACGGTGTTCGGCCGACGCGAGAGACGCCCGTTCTTACGTTGTGGGAACCGGTACGCGCGGTACGCGCGACCGCCCGGTGTGCCTGCCATTCGAAGGACGTAACGAGATGCACGGCTCGTGCCATAGGCAGCAGGGACAGTTATCGGCCGGTCCGCGTGCCTCCACGCAAGCGACGGACGAGCATGGAGACGAGCGATGGCGGCGCAGCACGCGCGTCCTCGAGGAGGCGGCGCTGCGCGGTGCGTGCATCGCCCTCCCACCGTTCGATGAGCGCGCGATCCTCGGGACGCACGGAGGCCGCGGGCCCGCGTCGCTCCATGGCGTCCTCCGTCTCTGGCATCCGTGCGTACACGTCGGCGAGCTCGGTGTACGCGTCGTGCACCTCGGACTCGAGCACGCCGCGGTGCCGCGCGAACTGCGCGTTCTCGAAGACGACGGCCTGATGGGTCTGATCGAACATCGCGGTGAGCTCGAGGTTGCCCGCGAGCTCGCGGGCGACGGCATCGGCCGCGAGGCTGAGGCGCTCGCGGGTCGCCGCGTCGCGACGCCCGAGGATGCGGTCGAGGAAGCTCACCCGTCGATGCTCGCACGGCCACGTGTATGCATGCCGCGTATCTCATTGCTACATCTGATGTATATTTACGGCCGTGCCCGGACCGTTCGGCCGCGTGACCGCTCCCCCGCCCCACTTCCCCGTGGGCGGACCCGTACCGGCCGCGGACCTCGTCGGCCGCGAGACGTACATCCGCCGTATCGGCGAACGTCTCTCCGACGGGAATCACGTGCTCCTCGCGGGCCCGCGACGCATCGGGAAGACCTCGATCATCCTCGAAGTCGCACGGCGTCTCCGCCGCAAGGGCGCGCTCACGGCGTACGTCGACTGCCTCGGCGCGACCGACGTCCGCGGCCTCGGCGAGCGCCTCGTCGACGCGCTCCTCGAGAACGTGTCGGGTGTCGAGCGCAGCTTCGAGCAGGCGAAGGCGATCGCCGCCGGGCTTCGCCCGTCGGTGAAGGTGCGGTACGAGCATGTGGAGCTCGCGCTCGATCTCGCGCGCGAGAAGAACGCCCAGCGGTTCTTCGA
>DATDNP010000084.1:0-8401 GCA_036518215.1 Candidatus Limnocylindria bacterium | reverse complement strand
CACGTTGCCGCCCGCGGGTCGAGGACCCGCGCCCATCGGGCCGCGCGGTGGCGCGCCGAAGCGCTGCGTGCCGCCGCCGCGACCGCGCCGGCCGCGACGCCGCGGTCGATCGCGGAGCTCGCCGCCCTGCGCCGGGCCCTGGAAGGAGCGCTGCTCGGATGGCTGATCCTGCGGCGTCTCGTCGCGCTGGGGCGTGTCGCCCTCGCGGCGTTCTTCGAACTCGTCCATCGTCACGCTCCTTTGTCCTCGCGCTCCCAGCGCGGGCCGTCCTTGGTGTCCTTGACGCGAATGCCGAAGCGCCGCAGCAGCTCGTCACGGAGCTCATCGGAGCGCTTCCAGTCCTTCCGTTTCCGCGCCGCCTCGCGCTCGTCCATGAGCGCGCGTGCGTCCGCGGGAAGCTCCGTCGCGCGGGCCGCGCGGTCCTGCAACGACAGGCCGAGGATGCGGTCCATGTCGAACAGGAGTCCGAGCGCGCGCCGCTTCGCCGCGACGTCGCCGGTGGAGGCGAGCCCGAGCGCCTTCTCCGCCTGCGCGAGCGCGCGCGGGGTGTTGAAGTCGTCCGTCATCGCTGCGACGAACTCCATTCGGATCGCGTCGTCCAGCGCGGGCGCGTCCGTGGCACCGCCCGTCGCCTGCCATGCGTCGGCGATGACGCCGCGCCAGCTGTCGAGACGGTTCTGGGCGCTGCGGAGCCCGTCGCGTGTGAAGTCCAGCCCCTTCCGATAGCTGTTGTTCAGGACGAGCATCCGGAACGCGAGCGGGTCGAAGCCCCACGACTCGAGGTCGCTCACGAGGTACACGTTGCCGACCGACTTGTGCATCGCACCGCCATCGACCTTCAGGAAGCGCACGTGCTGCCAGTACCGTGCGAACGGCTTCCCCGTCGCGGCCTCGGACTGCGCGATCTCGCACTCGTGATGCGGGAACACGTGGTCCTCGCCGCCGGAGTGGATGTCGAACGTCTCGCCGAGGTAGTGCATCGACATCGCGGAGCACTCGATGTGCCACCCAGGGTTCCCCTCGCCCCACGGCGACGGCCACTTCTGCAGATCGCCCGGCTTCGCGGCGCGCCAGAGCGCGAAGTCGTGCGGGTTGCGCTTGTTCTCATTCACCTCGACACGCGCACCCGCCTCGCGCTCGTGCGGCGGCTCCGCGTTGAGCCGCGTGCCATACCCGGGGAACGTCGTGATGTCGAAGTACACGCCGTCGGCGGCGACGTACGCGTGGCCGCCGTCGATGAGCTTCTGGATCAACGCGATCATGAGCCGGATGTGCTCGGTCGCCCGGGGCATGACGTGCGGGTCGAGGATGTTGAGCTTGTGCCGGTCGATCATGAACTGCTCGGTGTATTTGCGCGCGAGCGTGTCGGGGTCACGACCCTCGCGCTTCGCGGCGATCATCATCCGGTCCTCGCCCTCGTCGACGTCGCCGGCGATGTGCCCGACGTCGGTGATGTTCATCACCTGCGTGACCGCATAGCCGAGGTATTCGAAGGTGCGGCGGACGACGTCCGAGACGATGTACCGATAGAGATTTCCGATGTGCTGCCAGTCGTACACGGTCGGGCCGCAGTCGTATTCGCCGACCTTCCCGGGCGCGAGCGGCGTGAACGGCTCGACCATGCGGGTCGCGGTGTTGTAGAGACGGATCGCCGGTGGTGCGCTGACGGTGATGGCCCCGTACTCCTTATTCGAGCTGTGCGATGGCGAGCGCCGCGATGGCCGCTTCGCGCCCGATGACCCCCAGGCCATCGTTCGTCGTCGCCTTGACGCTCACGCGTTCGGCGTCGATGCCGAGCGTCGCGGCGATCGTCTCGCGCATCGCCTGTACGTGCGGTGCGAGCCGTGGCGCCTGCGCGATCACCGTCGCGTCCAGCGATGCCACCGTGAGCCCGCGTTCATGGACGAGCCCACCGACACGCCGGAGGAGCTCCACGCTCCGCGCCCCTTCGTACGCTGGATCATCGCTCGGAAAGTGACGACCGAGGTCTCCGAGATTCGCGGCACCGAGGATGGCGTCCATGAGCGCGTGAAGAAGGACGTCGCCATCGGAGTGACCCACGAGCCCCATCGGGTGCTCGATCGCGACACCGCCGAGCACGAGCCGGCGCGCTGGCGCGAGACGATGGATATCGTAGCCGATGCCCGCCCTGCTCATCGAACGAGCGCGGGGAAGCCCGCCAGGCCCTTCGCGACGAGCTCCCGCGCGTAGGCGAGATCCTCGAGCGTCGTGATCTTCAGATTGCGCCGTTCGCCGGGGATCATCTTCGGCCGAGACCCTGCCGCGACGAGCGCCGCCGCATCGTCGCTGAACGATGCGTCGCCGGCCGACGCGCGCGCGCCCGCGAGCAGCTCGCGGCGGAACGCCTGCGGCGTCTGCGCCGACCAGAGGCCCTCGCGCGAGACCTCCTCCGTCGCCGCGCCCGCCTCGTCGGCGCGCCGCACGGTGTCGGCGAGCGGGAGTCCGGCGACGGCCGAGCCATCGGCGGCGGCGACCTCGACGCAGCGCGCGAAGAGGCTGGGGGGCGCGAACGGACGCGCCGCGTCGTGGATCGCGATCACGTCGGCGTCCGCGGCGGCATCGAGCGCGGCCCACGATGAGCCGGTGCGTGTCCGCCCGCCCGCGACGACGCGCGCCTCGGGCATGAACGCGTGGACGGCCTTCTCGAACGCGGCGAGCTTTTCCGCCGGGGCGACGACGATGAACTCGTCGAAGCAGCGCGCCGCGCGACCCGCGGCGAGCGACCACGCGAGGACGGGCTGGCCGCCGAGATCCGCAAGCACCTTGTCCACGCCGGCGCGCGTCGCACTGCCGGCGGCGAGGACGGCGAGCGCCGCGCGCATCAGCGCGTGGCCGCCCTCGGCCTGCGCGTCTCCACGATCTCGCCCTTCGGCTGCGCGAAGATCATCCGGCCACCAACGGTCTGCAACACGCGCATCACGGTGACCGTGACCTCGCTGCCGTGGAACCGCGACCCGCTCTCGATGACGACCATCGTGCCGTCCTCGAGATACGCCACGCCCTGCCCGGGCTCCTTGCCCTCGTGCGTGACGCGCACCGTGAGCTCGTCGCTCGGGAGCACGACCGGTCGCACCGCCTTCGCGAGGTCGTTCACGTTCAGGACGGTGATGCCCTGCAGCTCGGCGACGCGGTTGAGGCCGTAGTCGTTCGTCATGATCGGGACGTTCATCGAGCGCGCGAGCACGACGAGCTTTCCGTCGGCGTCCGTGGCCTGCGGATCACGGTCGAGCAGCTCGATCTGGACGTTCGTCTCCTTCTGCATCTTCTGGAGGATCTCGAGACCGCGCCGTCCGCGCTCCCGCTTCGACGCATCGGACGAGTCAGCGAAGTACTGAAGCTCCGCGAGGATGAAGCGCGGGACGACGAGCGTTCCGCGGATGAAGCCGCTCTTCACGACGTCTGCGACGCGGCCGTCGATGATGACCGACGTGTCGAGGAGCGCGCGCTCCTGCCCGAGCCGGTCTTGACGGCCGTGACGGATCACGAGGGCGAGCGCTCCGAGCTCCGCGCGCTTGATCGTGCCCGCCGCGCCACCCGCGAACCCGAGGATGAGCGCGCCGATGAGCGGCGCGAACCTCCCTAGATCGCCGGGAAGGAACGAGAGCGGGAACGCGAGGAAGAGCGCGAGGACGAGACCGACGCCCGCCCCAAGCGCGCCGCCGACCAGATCACCCGCCTGTGTCTCGCGGATGCGCGCCGTGATGAAGCGTGCGGGGAGGACGGTGACATACGGCGCGCCGAGCCAGCCGAGGATCGCGCACGCGGTCGCCAGCAGGAAGATGACGAGGACCTGATTGCTGACGGGCGTGACCTGTGAGACCTGGAGCAGATCGGCGCCGAGGACGAAACCGAAGAACCAGCCGATGAGTGCTGCGAAGAGACGAAGGAATGCCACGCTGCCTTCTCCTTTCTATAGATGTCGCGCGACGCGACGGACGCCCGGCCGATGAAGATGTGGCCGCCGGCGACCGCGTGACGCGGATGGATGTGAAATGAACGGATCACGAGCGCGAGTGTACGCTCGCTCCTCTAGCTGTCGGCGATACCCGAACGGGTGAGTGCCTCGCGGAGCGACGGCGCGCCGACGACCTCTATCGCGGTCCCGTTCAGGTCGCCGAGGCTCGCCTGCGGCACGACCGCGCGGGTGAACCCGAGCCGCTGCGCTTCCTTCAGCCGCGCCGCGAGCCGCTGCACGCGGCGCAGCTCGCCGCCGAGCCCGAGCTCGCCGACGAACACCGTCCGCGGATCGGCTGGCTTGTCGCGAAGCGCGGACGCGAGCGCGACGGCGACTGCGAGATCCGCCGCGGGCTCGCGCACGCGGAGGCCGCCGACGAGGTTCACGTACACGTCGTGCTGCCCGAGGCCGATGCCCGCGCGTTTCGCGAGCACGGCGAGCAGCACCGCGAGGCGCTGCGGGTCCGCGCCGTTCACCGTGCGCCGCGGAAGACCGAACGTCGTCGGCGTCACGAGCGCCTGCACCTCGACGAGGAGCGGTCGCGTGCCCTCGACGGTCGGCACGATGACGCTTCCGGCGACACCCTTCGTGCGCTCCTCGAGGAAGACCTCCGACGGGTTCGCGACCTCGCGCAGACCGTTCTCCCCCATCTCGAAGACGCCGACCTCATCCGTCGACCCGAAGCGGTTCTTCGTGCCGCGGAGGATGCGGAACGCGTGGAAGCGCTCGCCTTCGAGATACAGGACGGCATCGACGATGTGCTCGAGGACGCGCGGTCCCGCGACCGCGCCCTCCTTCGTCACGTGACCGACGAGGAAGATCGGCACATCGTCGCCCTTCGCGACCTCGAGGAGACGTGCCGCGCATTCCCGCAGCTGCGACACGCCGCCGGCGGCCGAGCCGATGACCTCGCTCGACATCGTCTGGATCGAGTCGATGACGGTGAAGATCGGCTTCGTCCGGCGTATCGCCTCGATGACCGTGCCGAGATCCGTCTCGGCGAGCACGAGGATGTTCGGGCTCTCGATGCCGAAGCGCCGTGCCCGCATCTTGATCTGAGATGCGGACTCCTCGCCAGAGACGTAGAGCACCGTGCCGCGCTCGGCGAGCGACGCCGACGCCTGCATGAGGAGCGAGGACTTGCCGATGCCCGGATCGCCACCGAGGAGCACGAGCGAGCCGCGGACGACGCCGCCGCCGAGGACGCGGTCGAACTCGCCGATGCCCGTCGAGATCCGCTCCTCGGCGTCCTGCGGGACGTCGGTCAGCGCGATCGCCTCGCGCGGCGCGCGCGGTGTGCCGCGGCCCTTCGGCGGCGCGACGACGCGTTCCTCCACGAGCGTGTTCCAGCCCTGGCATGCGGGGCAGCGCCCGATCCACTTCGGGAACTGATTACCGCAGCTCTGGCAGACGAACGCGGTCTTCGGCGCCGCAGGCATCCCAGGAAGTATCGGCTAGTACTTGTGTCTCAGCCGAGCCGTGTGACGCGCCGACATGTAACCGCGAGAGGGCCGACCCGTTAACAGAGCATGGTCGGTGGACTCGCGGCAGGCGCGCACCCGTGACGTTGATGCCGCGCGCCATGTACGTCGCGCACGCGCGCGCGAGCGCGGAGCTGCGACGGATCGAGGAAGATCCCGCCCGACTGCTGTCGCCGGCTCTTAACCTCGCGCTGAGCCTCCCGATCGCGCTCCTCGTAGGCGTGCCGACAGCGGGCGTCGGCGCGGGCCTGCTGCTCGGCGCGCTCCTCGCCGCCGTCGTCTATCTGCTCATGCGGTCGCGCGCGCGAACCGCTGCGCTGCAGACGCAACGCGTCATCGCGGACGCGCGCGTCGACGCCGACCAGCGCGTCGCTCTCGTGACGAAACAGTACGAATGGGCGGTGAACGACGTCGCGAACCTGCGCGACGCGCTGCGTCGCGCGGAGGCTCAGGTGCTCGCCGTCACTCAGCCCTGGCCGGCGCCGGCGGCAGTCACCGCTCCCGTGCCGCTCGTCACCACGCCTCCGGAGGGAGATACGCCATCGACCACGCTTCGCTTCGAGTCGGCCGGCGTCGCGCCCGCGCAGATACGGATCCTCGAGGACACCGAGGTCGTCGGCATCAGTGCCCGCGCGATCGACTCGCGACCCGATGAGGCCACCGCGTTCGTGGTGGCGGTGAGCGAACGCGTCGCGTCCGCCATCACCCGCGGCGATCCACGCTTCGCGCTTGAAGCGCTCGTCAACGAGCAGTGGCGGCCGACGACCATCCGGCAGGTGCCGGTTGAGTCTCGTGACGTCGTGAGCGACAAGCGCGGTCGCATCTACGCGTCCACGACGGGAGCCGAGCCGCGCCTGGCATTCTCGATCGCCGAGGACTGACCGCCCGGTCCTGCGCTAGGGCGCGACCGGTTCCGGCTTCGGCGCTTCCGCGTCCACCTTCGCGATCGTGATCTTCCCGTCGACGGGATGCACGCGCACCGTGTCGCCCGGGTGGAACTTGCCCTGGAGGAGCATCTCGGCGAGCGGGTCGGCGATCTCGTTCTGGATCGAGCGCGCGAGTGGCCGCGCGCCGAAGTTCGAGTCGTAGCCGACCGACGCGATGTGGTCCATCGCCTCAGTCGTGACCTCGAGCGTGATCTCCTGCGACGCGAGCTGCTTGCGCACGCCGGTGAGCTCGAGCTCGACGATCTTGCGGATCTCGTCCTTGTTGAGCGGCTGGAACACGACCGTCGCGTCGATGCGGTTCAGGAACTCCGGGCGGAAGAAGCGCTTCATCTCTTCCTGCACCCGCTCCTTCATCCGCTCGTACGCGGCCTGGACGTCGGCGTCATCGCCCTCGCCCTTGGCACGGAAGCCGAGCGCGGACTCGCTCTTCAGCATCTTCTGCGCGAGGTTCGAGGTCATGATGATGATCGTGTTGCGGAAGTCGACGGTGCGGCCCTTCGCGTCCGCGAGACGGCCTTCGTCGAAGATCTGCAGCAGGATGTTGAAGACCTCGGGATGCGCCTTCTCGATCTCGTCGAGCAGGATCACGCAGTACGACTTGCGCCGCACGGTCTCGGTGAGCTGGCCGCCCTCTTCGTATCCGACGTAGCCGGGCGGCGATCCGACGAGGCGCGACACGTTGTGCCGCTCCATGTAGTCGGACATGTCGATCTTCACCACGTTCTCGGCCGAGCCGAACATGAACTCGGCGAGCGTCCGCGCGAGGTGCGTCTTGCCGGTACCGGTCGGGCCGACGAAGAAGAACACGCCGATCGGACGGCGCGGATCCTTCAGGCCTGCGCGCGCGCGACGGACCGCGCGTGAGATCGTCGTGACCGCGGCCTCCTGGCCGATGACCTTCGCGTGCAGCGCCTCTTCCATCTTGAGGAGCTTCTGCGTCTCCTCTTCGGCGAGGCGGCGGACAGGGATGCCCGTCCACATCGAGACGACCTCGGCGATGTCCTCGTCGGTCACCTCGGGACGCTTCTGCGACTGCGCGAGCAGCCAGTCGGCCTTCGCCTGCTGCAGCTTGTCCTGCTGCTGCCGCTCCTTCTGACGGAGCGTCGAGGCGAGCTCGTACTGCTGCGCCTCCATGGCGGCTTCCTTGTCGGTGACGATCTTGTCGAGCTCCTTCTGCGCGTCCTTCACGTCCGTCGGGAGCGTCGAGTAGCGGAGGCGGACGCGGCTCGCGGCCTCGTCCATGAGGTCGATCGCCTTGTCCGGCAGGAAGCGGTCGGTGATGTAGCGCGCCGAGAGCTCGGCGGCCGCCTTCACCGCGTCGTCGGTGATGGAGACCTTGTGGTGCTCCTCGTACCGCGAGCGGATCCCCATGAGGATCTCGACCGTCTCTTCGATGGACGGCTCCTCGACCATGACCGGCTGGAAGCGGCGCTCGAGCGCGGCGTCGCGCTCGATGTACTTGCGGAACTCGTCGAGCGTCGTGGCGCCGATGCACTGGAGCTCGCCGCGGGCGAGCGACGGCTTCAGGATGTTCGCGGCGTCGACGGCGCCCTCGGCCGCGCCCGCGCCGACGAGCGTGTGGAGCTCGTCGATGAAGAGGATGACGTCGTGCGCGTGACGCAGCTCTTCGATGATCTTCTTGAGGCGCTCCTCGAACTCACCGCGGTACTTCGTGCCCGCGACGAGCGACCCGATGTCGAGCGTGAGCACGCGCTTGCCCTGCAGCGTTTCGGGCACGTCGCCCTTCACGATGCGGTGCGCGAGGCCCTCGGCGATCGCGGTCTTGCCGACGCCCGGCTCGCCGATGAGCGCGGGGTTGTTCTTCGTCCGGCGGCTGAGGATCTGGATGACGCGCTCGATCTCCTTCTCGCGGCCGATCACCGGATCGAGCTGCTGCGCCTTCGCCATCGCGGTGAGGTTCACGCCGAGCTGATCGAGCGTCGGCGTCTTCGACTGGGACGCCTTGCCGCCGCTCCCGGCCGACGCCGCCTCGGCGG
>DATDNP010000083.1:0-51861 GCA_036518215.1 Candidatus Limnocylindria bacterium | reverse complement strand
CCCGGGATCGCGCCGTCGTCGACGATGTCGCTCATGTCGACCATGTGGATGACGTCCATCGGGCACACGTCGACGCAGCCGCCGCAGATGATGCACAGCTCGCCGATGATCTCGATGTTGAAGTTGCACTTGAGGCAGCGGTCGCTCTCCGCGATCGCCTGCGCCTCGGTGTAGCCCTGGTTCACCTCGAGGAAGAGGCCGCGCCGGTCCTTCTTGGCGAGCTTTGGCATCTCCTGGCGCGGGATGCGGTCGTAGTCCACCGACATGTTGTGGTAGATCCGGGCGAGCTCACCCTCGCCCGCGATCTGGCCCACGTTGTCCGGCGTGCTCGATCGGCGGAGCGTCACGATCTCGTGGTACTCGGGAACGTTCACCGAGAGCGCGAGCGGGTCGAGGAAGCGCGCGATCTGCTGCGCGGCGCCGCGGCCATCCGCGACCGCCTCGATGATCGTCGTCGGGCCGGTCCGGTAGTCGCCGGCCATGAAGATCTTCGGCAGCGCCGTCTGATACGTATCGGGGTCGACCTTCACGTCGCGCCAGCGTTTCACACGGAACTCCGGGAAGTCCGCGAGGAACGTCGTGTCGGGCGACTGCCCGAGCGCGAGGAGCACGGTGTCGCACGGGATCTCGAACTCCGACCCTTCGATCGGCTCGGGGCTGCGCCGCCCGCTCTTGTCCGGCTCGCCGAGCTTGTTCCGGACGAACTTCACGCCGCGGACGTGGCCGCTCGCGTCGGCGAGGACCTCGACCGGCGATGCGAGATACACGAACTGCATGCCCTCGCGCTCGGTCTCGCCGAGCTCTTCCTCGTCGACGACCATCTCGTCTCGCGAGCGGCGGTACACGATGTAGACCTCGTCCGCACCGAGACGCCACGACGTCGACGCGCAGTCCATCGCGGTGTAGCCACCGCCGAGGACGACGACGCGCTTCCCGACCTCGACCGGCCGGCCGCGATAGGCGCGCTCGAGGAACACGATGCCGGCCATGACGCCCGCGGAGTCCTCACCGGGGATGCCGGGGTAGTTCGGCTCGAAGCAGCCCGCCGTCACGAGGACGGCATCGTGCTCGTCGTGGAGCTGGCGCAGCGTGACGTCGCGTCCGACGAACGTCGAGAGCCGCAGCTGCACGTTCTCGTTCACGATCCCGTTGATGTCGCGGTCGATGACCTCGCGCGGCAGGCGGAACGGCGGCACGCCGGCGAGCGCCGTGCCCCCGGCCTGATCGAGCGCGTCGTAGACCGTGACGCCGAACCCGAGCTTCGCGAGGTCGCTCGCCGCGGCAAGACCGGCGCAGCCGGCGCCGATGATCGCGACCGTGCCCTGCGGCGGCCCGAAGACCGGCGGGGCCGGCTGCGTGTACGAGCGTCCGTTCACGGCAACGTTGTCGTGCGTCCAGTCCGAGAGGAACTTCTTCACGTACCGGATCGAAAGGGGCTTGTCGACCTCTTTCCGGCGGCACGCCGTCTCGCAGGGCGCGGCGCACACCGAGCCGCAGATGGAGGCCATCGGATTGGGGTCGAGCGCCAGCTCCCAGCCCTTCTCGAACTCGCCGGCGGCCGTCAGGTTCAGGTAGCCGCGGCAGTTGGTCCGGACGGGGCACGCTTCCTGGCAGGGAATGTTCTCCTGATACCAGGCGGGGCCCACTTCCACGACCTGGTAGAGCTCTTTCATCCGGTGCCGTCATGCTACCGACGCGTAGTGCCGCGTCAAACTCAGGACGGACATGATCGAGCGCAAGACCCGGCTTGACGGTTCGGTGGCCGAATTCGCGTGCGCACCGCTCGTCGTCGAGCCCGGGCGCCGGGCGGTCCTGCGCTATGTGAGCGATCGCGAGTGGGCCATTGCCGGCACGCCCGTGCGGGTCGTCGCGGGTACGGTGACGGTCGGCCACTACTGGGTCGACCGGCCGTACAACGTCTACCACTGGCTCAGCGGCGGCCGGACGCTCGCCTACTACTGCAACGTCGCGACGGCGACGACGATCGACCCCGCCGTCGTCGCATACACCGATCTCACCGTCGACGTGCTCGTCATGCCGGGCGGCGCGACGACAGTGCTCGACGAGGACGAGCTGCCGCCGGATCTCGCACCCGGCCATCGCGCCGCGATCGCTCGCGCGCTCGAGGCGCTCGCCGATCCGCGCGCGCTCATCCGCGAGGTCGAGCGCGCCAGCGCCGACGCGCTACGCGGCTTCGCCGGCTGAGCCCGCCGAGAACACGAAGCTGGTGAGGAGCCCGATCGCACCGGAGACGAAGACGATGCCGGCGAGCTCGTGGACGGTCCACCGGGTGCCGACGCCGAGCGCGACGACCATGAGGTAGAGCGCCCAGTACGCCGCCGGGAACGCGAACGAGAAGATGCGCAGCGCGACGGTGCGATCGAGCGAGGGACGGAGCCGGAGCCGCCACACGAGGACGTCGCCGACCGCCCCCGCGGCGATCGCCACCAGCGAGAAGGTGAGCTGGGTCGCGAGCGTCGCGTGCCCGCGCATGAGGATCATCGCGACCCCGTTGAGGCCGACGACGATCGTGAGCGCCCCCGGCGGCAGCGCCGCGCGTCGCAGCGCGACGAGCGCGCATCCGGTGATGAGCGCGCTGAACAGATACACGCCGAGCATCGATCGGATGAGCGTCGTGTCCGACGGACGATCGCCGCCGCCGATGACCGCGGAGTACGGACCGGCGAAGAGGGTGAAGAACGTGAAGACGCCGAGGAGGAGAGTCAGCGAGAGCACCGCGGGCAGCTGACCCGCGAGATCGGTGCGCGCGCGCCGGCGCGCGGCGACGAACGGCGCGCTCACGATGAGCGAGGCGCCCGTCCCGAGGAGGAGGTGGCTCGGGCTGAGGAGCGCGTCGGTCGAGAACTCGATGCCGAAGAGCGTGTGCCACACCGCGTCGAAGATGCCGCCCGCCGCGAAGACGAGCACGCCTGCTACCGCATAGCCATAGCCCGCCGGGATCGCGGCGCGCCAGCTGGCGCTCCGCGGTTTCGCCATGACGACCGGCGCGAGGACGGCGACGGCGCACGCCGCGAATCCCGAGTAGAAGGCGGCGTGCCAGATCGTCCAGAAGGAATCGGGCAAGCGGTAGCCGTGCGCCCATCCGTCCCAGTAGAGACCGGCGCCCATCCAGAGCGATGTCGCGACGACGATGGCGTCGTAACGGACGCCGAGGCGCGGGACGACGGGCGTCGCGGCGCGCTGCGCGAGCGTTGCCATGTCCTATCTACTCTCGCCGACGGCGTCGCGTTGCGCATCCAGCCATGCATCGGCGTCTTCCGGCCGCGTGAAGCGGTGGACCCGCAGGTGCGCGTACTGGGGCAGAGCGAGGAGCGCGGCGTACTCGCGCTTCCGCCGGCGGTGGGTCTTGAGCGCCCAGAGATACAGCGACCGGCGCGAGAGGTATGCGCCTCGGAAGGTCTCGCGATTTCCGGTGCCCTCCCAGAGCTCGCGGCCGGAGCGGATGCGCTCGTTCGTCCGCCGGAAGAGTCGCGCCAGGATCACGCCGAGCGGGAAGTCGAGCCACACGACCGTATCCGCGCACTCCCACACGATCTCGCGCGCGCCCTGTCCACCGTAATTGCCGTCCACGACCCACGCGTCACGCGAGATCGCGTCGCGGACGCGCTGCTGGAACGTCGTCGCGGGCACCATCGTCCAGCCCGCTCCCCAGTTCAGCGCGTCGAGCTCGACGTGCGGGACTCCGAGGATCGCGGCGAGCTCGCGTCCGAGCGTCGTCTTCCCGCTCCCGGTCGAGCCCACGACCGAGACGCGTCGCATCCGTGCCCGAGGCACGTCCACGCGCGCGACGATATCCTCGGGCTGACCCGGTGAACGCCTTGCAGACCTCAGCGCTCCACGTCCGCCACGACCCTGCCGGGGTGGCAGGGGCAGAGCCCCTGCGAAAAGAGGGTGTTGTCTTCATCGGCGCGAAGCGACGATGAAGCTGCACGAGTACCAGGCCAAACAACTGCTCGCGCGCGCCGGCATCCCCGTACCCGAAGGCCGGATCGCCACGACCCCCGAAGAGGCCGAGGCCGCCGCGCGCGCGCTCGGCGGCACCGTCGTCGTGAAGGCGCAGGTCCACGCGGGCGGACGCGGCAAGGCCGGGGGCATCAAGGTCGCGAAGACGCCGGCCGAGGCCGGCGAGCACGCGAAGGCGATCCTCCACATGCAGATCAAGGGACTCCGCGTGCGCAAGGTGTACGTCGAGCGCGGCGCGCAGATCGCGAAGGAGCTCTATCTCGGCATCACCCTCGACCGCGATCGCCGCCGTGCCGTCGTCATGCTCTCGACCGTCGGCGGCATGGACATCGAAGAGGTCGCCGCGACGACGCCGGAGAAGATCGCCCGCGGATGGCCCGATCCGGTGCTCGGCCTCCTGCCGTATCAGGCCCGCGCGCTCTGCTTCGACGCCGGCGTGCCGGCGGAGCAGCGCAACGCGGTCACCGACATCGCGCAGCGGCTGTACGGCGTGTACGCGAAGACCGATGCGATGCTCATCGAGATCAACCCGCTCTTCATCCAGACCGACGGCTCGGTCCTCGCGGGCGACGCGAAGCTCGACATCGACGACAACGCGCTGTTCCGTCAGCCCGAGCTGCGCGACTGGAAGGAAGTGAGCCCCGACGAGGAGGTCGAGGAGCGCGCCCGCGCGCTCGGCTTCAGCTACGTCCAGCTCGATGGGGACGTCGGCATCATCGGCAACGGCGCCGGTCTCGTCATGGGCACGCTCGACGCCGTGCGCAACGCCGGTGGCCGCGCCGCGAACTTCCTCGACGTGGGCGGCGGCGCGAAGGAAGCCGTCGTGAAGGCCGCGCTCGAGATCGTGCTCGCGAACAAGAACGTGAAGAGCGTGCTCATCAACATCTTCGGCGGCATCACGCGCGGCGACGAGGTCGCGAAGGGGATCCTCTCGGTCATCGCGCAGCATCCGCCGGAGGTGCCGCTCGTGATCCGTCTCTCCGGCACCGAGGCTGAGGCGGGCCGCAAGCTGCTCGTGGGCGCCCCGCTCGAGTCGCGCGCCACGATGGACGAGGCAGCCGCCGAGGCCGTGCGTCTCGCGAAGGGATCGCGCTAATGGCCGTCCTCCTCGGGAAGACGACGAAGGTCCTCGTCCAGGGCATGGGCCGCGAGGGCACGTTCCACGCGACGCGGATGAAGGAGTACGGCACGAAGGTCGTCGGCGGCACGAAGCCCGGTGCCGGCGGCACGAGCATCGAGGGCATCCCGCTCTTCGACACCGTCGCGCAGGCCGTCGACGCGACCGGCGCGAACGCGTCGATCATCTTCGTACCGGCCGGCGGCGCGATGGACGCGATGCTCGAGGCGATCGACGCCGAGCTCTCGCTCGTCGTGTGCATCACCGAAGGCATCGCCGTCCAGGACATGCTGAAGGTGACGAGCGTCCTCGAGCGCTCCGCGACGACGCTCATCGGACCGAACTGCCCGGGCGCGATCACACCCGGCGAATGCAAGCTCGGCATCATGCCCGCGGAGAACTTCACGCCCGGTCCGGTGGGCTTCGTGTCGCGCTCCGGCACGCTCACGTATGAGATCGCGGACGCGCTGTCACGCGCCGGTCTCGGTCAGACGACGTGCCTCGGCATCGGCGGCGACCCGGTCATCGGGTTACCGACGCCGGAAGCGGTGCGTCTGCTGAACGAAGATCCCGCGACCGAGGTCATCGTCATCGTCGGCGAGATCGGCGGCGCGGCGGAAGAACACAGCGCCGAGTACATGCGCGCGTTCGGCAAGAAGCCTGCGGTCGCGTTCATCGCGGGCCGCAGCGCGCCGGCCGGGAAGCGCATGGGTCACGCCGGCGCGATCGTCTCCGGCAACCAGGGCACGGCCGAGTCGAAGGTGAAGGCGTTCGAGGCCGCGGGCATCCCCGTCGCGAACGCGCCGAGCGAGATCCCCGCGCTCGTGAAGAAGGCGCTCGCCGCCCGCTAACACCATTTCCGTGGACGCGGCGCGTACGCTTCGCGCCGTGGAGGTCGAGAACCCCCTCCGCCGGTTCCAGCTCTCCGTTCTTCTGGTCGTCGTCGCGCTCGTCTACGGCACCGCCGGATACATGCTCATCGAGGGCTGGAGCGGCATCGACGCCCTCTACATGGCGCTGACGACGATCGCGACGGTCGGCTTCGGCGAGGTCCATCCGCTCTCGACGGCGGGACGCATCTTCACCATGACGCTCATCCTCGGCGGCACGGGCGCGATCCTCTACACGTTCGGGGTGATCGCGGAGACCGTCGCGGAGGGGCGATTCGGGGCGTACCGGAGGCAGCGACGAATGATGAGCGAGATCGGCGCGCAGCGCGGGCACTTCATCATCTGCGGCTACGGCCGCATCGGGACGCAGATCGCGAACGAGTTCGAGCGGCAGCACGTCCCGTATGTCGTCGTCGAGGTGAATCCCGAGCCGCTCGCGCGCCTTCGTCGCGAGGGTCGCCGCTTCGTCGAGGGCGACGCCGCATCCGAGGATGTGCTCACGGCGGCGGGCATCGAGCACGCGAAGGGACTGCTCGCGGTCGTCGACTCGGACGAGCGTGTCGTGTACATCACGCTCTCGGCGCGCGCGCTGAACCCCGAGCTCCACATCACCGCGCGCGCGAGCCAACCCGGATCGCAGCGGCGGCTCGAGCTCGCCGGGGCGAACCGCGTCGTATCGCCGTACGGCATGGCGGGCCGGCTCATGGCGCAGCTCGCGATCCGCCCATCGGTCGTGGACGTCATCGAGACGCTGCAGCACGGCGAGAGCACGATCGGCATCGAGGAGATCATCGTCGGCCAGACCTGCGCGGCGCGCGGACGCACGCTTCGCGAGGCGGGCCTCCTCGACCGCGGCCGTGCGCGGCTCCTCGCCGTGCGGCGCAGCGACGGCGCGCTCCACGTCGACCCGGAGGACGCGCTGCGCATCGAGGACGGCGACCTCGTCGTCGCGATGGGCTCGGAGAGCGAGCTCGCGGCGACCGCGGCCATCCTCCAATAGCCTCGGGGTCGATGGAAGGCGCGCTCCCGCTCCTCGAGCTCGGCGTCATCCTGCTCGTCGCCGCCGTCGCGGGCGTCGCCGCGCGGCGGATCGGGCTGCCCGCGGTCGTCGGCTACCTCGTCATCGGCCTCGCGGTCGGCCCGTTCACGCCCGGCTACGTCGCTGACCGCGAGCAGATCCAGCTCCTCGCCGACGTCGGCGTCGTGCTTCTCCTCTTCGAGGTCGGGATCGAGCTCGACCTCCGCTCGCTGAGACGGGAGCCGCGCGGCATGCTCATCGCCGTCCCGCTCCAGGTCGCGCTCGTCGCGGTCGGCGGCAGCGGCCTCTTCCTCCTCCTCGGCACGCCGTCACTCGGCGCGGCGACGCTCGGCCTCGTCGCGGCGCTCTCGAGCTCGGTCGTCGTCGTGAACATCACGCGAAGCCGGAAGCGCACGACGGACGCGGCGACCGAGAGGGCGCTCATCGTGTGGGCGATCCTCCAGGACGTCGTGACGCTCGTCGTCGCGACGATCCTCGCGGTCCTCCTGGCACCGAGCAGCGAATCGCCCGCCGTCGCGTTCGCCGCGGCGCTCGCGTTCGTCGTCGTCGCCGCGGTCGCGCAGGTCGTGCTCATACCGAGGCTCCTCGCCTCCATCAAGGAGGAACACGATTCGTTCCTCATCGTCGCGGTCTCGACCGCGCTCGCCATGGCGGGCATCGGCGCCGTCGTGTTCGGCGTGCCGATCGCGCTCGCCGCGTTCGTCGCGGGCCTGCTCTTCTCGTCCAGCCCGATCGCGCGCGAGGCACGGCGCGAGGTGCTGCCCTTCCGCGATCTCTTCGCGGTGATGTTCTTCGTCGCGATCGGCACGCTCGTCGATCCGGCGGCCGTCGTACGCGAGCCGCAGTGGCTCGCGGCCTTCCTCGTGCTCGTCGTTCTGAAGGCGCTCGTCTCGACCGCGCTCGCGGCGGGATTCCGCATCCCATCGCGCCGTGCGCAGCTCGGCGTCGGTCTCGCTCAGATCGGCGAGTTCAGCTTCGTCGTGCTCGGCCTCGGCGTGGCGGCGGGCGTCGTCACGTCCACGCAGTCCAGTGGCGCGCTCGCCGCGGCGGCGCTCTCGATCGCGGCATCGGCGGTAGCGGTGCGGATGTTCCCGACGCATCGTGACGCCGAGACGGCCTCGGGACCGCGGCCCTAGCGCCGGCGCATCGACTGCCGCCGCTCGCGAGCGACGCGCGTCCGCCAATACGCGCCGCGGTACTGCTCTACCGTGACCGTCAGACCGTGCCGCTGGCCGACGGCGAGCGCCGGCAGGAGATGATTCAGCACCTGCTCCGCGGTCGCGGGGAATGCGTTGCCGCGCGAGCTCACCTTCAGCCAACCGTTCTCGTCGCGGTAATAGAGCTCCTTCGTGCGCTTCGCCTGGAACACGACGCAGTACGTGTCGTTCGTCATCTTCATGGAGGACCTCCGGGTATGAGCATCGGTACGTCGCGCGCGTAGCGGACGTATTCGTCGCCGAGCTCGTCGCGCAGGAGCCGTTCCTCGACACGCGCGCGCATCACGAACAGCGGGAAGGTGACGAGCAGCGTCCCGGCGATGAAGAGCGCGTTCCCGGTCGCGAGCATCGCGCCGATCGAATGGATCGCGAGCCCCGTGTAGATCGGATGGCGGACCATCGCGTACGGTCCCTCGCGTACGACGCGGTGCCCGCCGTGGATCTCGAGCGTCAGGTCGTAGTGCTCGCCGAGCGTGCGCATCGCCCACAGCGCGAAGGCGATGCCGGCGACGGCGAGCACGAGCCCGATCCACACCACGATGAGCGGCACGTCGAAGGAGGGACCGGGGCGCATCCACACGACGAGATACGGCAGCCAGAAGAAGTAGGTCGCTGCATGCGCGATGCCCGACGCGCGCCGCGTCGACGCGCCGCGCCGCGCGACGTTGCGGCTCCGCGTGAGCTGAGCGACGAGCATGAAGATCCCAAAGCTGGCGATCACGATCGCGGAGACGATCGCGGTGGGGATCACGCGAGGCGGTCGCGCAGCCGCATCGCCGAGAGCGCGTTCGAACCGTCCTCGTCGTGCCGGAAGTACGCGTAGACGTCCTTCCCCGCGTCGCGGATCGCGCCGAGGCGCTTCGCCCATGCGTCCACGGCGCCCTCGTCGTACCCGGACGGCGCGCGCAGGCGCACGTAGGCGAACGACGCGACGGCGCCGATCGTCTCGACCGGCGAGGGCGCCTTCTCGCCCTCGGCGTGCACGAGCGCGACGTTCGCGGTGCGCAAGAGCTCGTAGACCTCGTCGACGTACCACGATGGATCGCGCACCTCGAGCGCGCAGCGCACGTCGCGCGGGAGCGCGGCGAGGAACATGGCGAGCCGGTCGTCGTCGCGCTTCACCCACGGCGGCGTCTGGAACAACACCGCGCCGAGACGCGGCCCGAGCGGGCGCGCGCGATCGAAGAAGATCGGCAGCGTCTCGGCGGGCTCGCGCAGCTGCATGCGGTGCGTGATCTGCTGCGACGCCTTCAGCGCGAACACGAAGTCAGCCGACGTCGCGGCGGTCCATTCCGCGATGTTCTTCTCCGTGGGAAGGTGATTGAAGGTGTAGTTGATCTCGATCGTGCCGAAGCGCTCGGCGTAATAGCGGAGGAAGTCCTTCGCCTTCATCCCCTCGGGATAGAACTTCGGGCGCCAGGATGCGTATGACCAGCCCGACGTCCCGACGAACGCCCTAGCTTTCCCCATTGACCGCGTGCCGCCCGAGCACCGCGTACGCGATACCGGCTGCGAGCGAGTTCGCGCGCTTCAGGTTCGCGAGCAGGTCGAGGTGGATGCTCGAGGTGTCGATCGATTCGCGGAGGCCCGAGTGCAGCCGGTCGATGTGCGTCTGCCGGTACTCGCGCTCCATCTCGTTGATCCGCGTCTTGTGGCGGATGACCTTCTCGGCGATGAGGCGGTCCTGCGCCGCGAGCGCGGACATCGCGAGCTCGAGGTTCTCGACGACCTTCGTGTGCACGTCGGTGATCTCGGCCCAGCCCTGCGCGCTGAACACATGCCCGCCATCGATCTTCTTCTGGGCAAGCTCGAGGAGGTTCTTCTCGATGACATCGCCGATCTCCTCGAGGTTCGCGATGACGAAGATGAGCGCCGTCTCGCGCTCCGCCTGTTCCTCGGTGAGCGACTGCACCGAGAGACCGATGAGGAACGTCTTGATGTCCTCCTCGAGGCGATCGATGAGGTCGTCGCGAGCGACCAGCTGCCGCAGCAGGTTCTCGTCGTTACGCTCGAGCACGACGAGCGTGTCGCGCAGCGACCCGACGACGACGTCGCCCATGCGCAGCGTCTCGCGCAGCGCCTGGCCGAGCGCGACGGCGGGCGTGTCGAGCGTCTGCGGATTCAGGTACATCGCGCCGGTGGACGGGCCTTCGCGCTCGGGGATCAGGCGCGTGAAGAACTCGGCGGCAACGGCGCTCGTGGGCAGGAAGACCGCGGCGACGATGATGTTGAAGATGCTGTGCGCGTTCGCGATCTGGCGCTGCACGTCCGGCGCGGTCCGCGATACGAGATCGGCGAACGGCGCCATGAACGGATAGAACAGCGCGACACCGATGACCTTGAAGACGGCGTGCGCGGCGGCGACCCGTCGCGCCTCGGCGTTCTGTCCGATGGCCGCGAGGAGCGCCGTCACGGCGGTGCCGATGTTCGCGCCGAAGATGATCGGAATGGCGCCCGCGAGGGGCAGGATGCCGGCCGCGGCGAGCGACAGCGCGAGTCCGATCGTCGCGGCGCTCGAGCGGACGAGGCCGCAGAACGCGGCCGCGATGATGAGCAGGATGAGCGGCTGGTTGGTGAGCGCGGCGAGGAGATCGCGGAAGAGCGCGCTCTGCTCGAGCGGCGCCGTGCCGTCGGCGACGAGCTTCATGCCGAGGAAGAGGAATCCGAACCCGAGGATCGCCTGACCGACGTACTTCGGCGTCCCCTTCGTCGTCGCCCACAGGAGCCACCCGCTGAAGACGACGAGGGGCGAGAGCGAGAGCAGGTCGAACGCGAGGAGCTGGACGGTGACCGTCGTGCCGACGTCCGCACCGAGGATGACGCCGATCGTCTGTCGCAGCGAGAGGAGCCCGGCCGACGCGAATCCGACGAGCATCACCGTCGTCGCGGACGACGACTGCAGGACGGCCGTCACGCCCGCGCCGACGAGCAGCGCCTTGAAGCGGTTTCCCGTGAGCGTCGAGAGGACGTGCCGGAGGCGCGTGCCGGCGGCGCGCTGCAGACCCTCGCCGACGAGACGGACGCCGTAGAGGAGCAGGGCCGTGCCGCCGAGGATCGAGAAGAGGACGAGATCGGCCTGCGTCACGGACGCAGACGCTAGGTCATTTG
Source organism: Candidatus Limnocylindria bacterium (assembly GCA_036518215.1). GTDB lineage: Bacteria > Chloroflexota > Limnocylindria > P2-11E > P2-11E > CF-39. Next base: position 40,506 of record DATDNP010000083.1, on the reverse strand, counting down.
GCGACGGTGAGCGTCGCCCGACCGCTCGCGCCGTCCGTCAGCACGAGGACGACGGCATCGCCGACGTTCGGCGGCGCGGCGAAGCCGATCCGCGCGACGCCGTTCGCGTCGGTACGGAACGAGCCGACCGTGTAGAGACCGACGAGGAGCGTGACGAGCTGAGCGACCCTCGGCGTCCCGTTCGCGGTGACGCGCACCGTCGCGATCGTCTGCGCGCCGGGCGCGACCGTCGCCGGATCGAGGACGACGGTCACGAGGAGCGCCGACGCGGCCGCGTCGCGGACGGTGACGTCGATCTTCGTGGTCGTCTTGTTGCCGGCGCGATCGGTCCCGACGATCGTGATCGTCTGCGGGCCGGCCGTCGCGCTGAACGTCGTCGTGAACGTCCCGTCCTGCGCGGAGAGCACCGTGCGGTCGTTCACCGTCACCGTCGTGCCGACGTCCGCCTTTCCCTCGACAGTGACGTCCGGGCCGTCGATCGTCGCGCCGGCGGCCGGCTTCGTCACCGTGAGCGTCGGCGGCTGGCGGTCGAGCACGACGACGTATGAGGACGACGCCACCGTGTCGGTACCCGAGCGGAGCGTGAGCACGATGGCGTTCGATCCATCGCGGAGCGTGAGCGTGGTGGAGAACGCGCCGCTCGGGTCCGGCGTGAGCGTCCCGACCGACGTGCCGTTCAGCGATACGTCGACCGTGCGGCCGGCCGCGAGCGCGAACTCGGGCACCTGGCCGTTCACGGTGAGCGCGGACTGGTTCGTGAAGTCCGGAAGTCCCGCCGCGACCGGCGCCGCGGTCACCGTGCCGCCGCCGCTCGGGAGATCGATCGAGCGGTTCCCCTGGTCCGACGACCCGAGCTGCGTGAGGCTCGTGCCGAGCGAGGCGAGCCCCGAGACAACGACGTCGGTGAGCCGCGGGGCAACGGCGACCATGAAGAGCGCCGCCAAGGCGAGGATCGCCAGCTCGAGCTGCGGCCGCCGTCGCAGGCGCGCCGCCAGCCCGCTCTGCCGCGCGACGGCGCGGTAGCGCTCTCGCGAAACGGGAGCGCGGCGCTCGCGCGCCGCCGGGATAACCTTCACTTCCCTCTCAACGCGCAAGATAGCGAACGAAACGGCGCTAGAAAGCGAAAGGGCGCCGGCCCTTCGGCCGCCGCCCTCCGCTGGTGGGTGGGATGAGGGGCTTTCGTTGAGAAAGGCACCCCCGCGCATGTAACGCGCGGGGCCGGTCCTTTGTTTCGTCCTCCCTGAAGTGTTTAGCAGCGAGTGACCGTGTTCGCGGGACTGTACGCTCGCCGAATGACCCGCGCAAGAGGGTCGTAAGGGCACTAGCAGCCGGGTGACACCGCTATGCCACACTCGGCCACATGACTACTGAAAAAGCGGCGCCTGCCGCATCCCCACGCGGTCTCGAAGGCGTCGTGGCCGCCTCGACCGCCATCTGCAAGGTCGAGGACAACCTCCTCGTCTACCGCGGATACCCGATCGAGGAGCTCGCCACGAAGGCCGAATACGAGGAGGTCGCCTATCTCCTGCTCAATGGCGATCTTCCGAACAAGGAGCAGCTCCGGGACTTCAAGGCAGAGCTGACGAAGCACCGCGCACTGTCGCCGTTCCTCCGCCAGATCCTCCTCGAGATGTCCGAATCGGGCACGGCGATGGACGTGCTCCGCACGGTCGTGTCCGCCGCGGCGGTCGAGGACCCCGCCGAGGGGGACAACTCGCGCGAGGCCGAGTACCGCAAGTCGATCCGGCTCACCGCGAAGCTCCCGACGATCCTCGCGACATACATCCGCCGGCGCAAGGGCGAGCAGCCCGTTCCGCCCGACCCAGCCCTCGGCCACGCCGCGAACTTCGCGCGCATGGCCGGCATCGACGAGGCCCACCCGCGCGCCGCCGAGATCCTGAACACATGCTTCATCCTCCAGGCGGAGCACGGTCTCAACGCCTCGACCTTCACGGCCCGCATCGTCGCGGCCACCGAGGCGGACATGCACGCGAGCGTCACCGCCGCGTTCGGCGCGCTCAAGGGTCCGCTCCACGGCGGTGCCACCGACGGGACGATGAAGATGCTCGACGAGATCGGCTCGCCCGAGCACGTCGACGCATGGGTCGACAAGGCCATCGAGCGCAAGTACAAGTTCTCGGGCTTCGGTCACCGCGTGTACAAGACCGAGGACCCGCGGGCGAAGTTCCTCCGCAAGTTCGCCGGCGAGCTGCAGAAGGACTGGAAGGGCCCGAAGTACTACGACATCCAGGAGAAGCTCGTGCAGGCGATCGCCGAGCGCCGCCCGAAGATGTCGCCCGCCGCGGCCGCGAAGGTGAACATCGTGAACGTCGACTTCTTCGCCGCGACGACGTACACGTTCCTCGGGATCCCCGCGGACCTCGGCACCTCGCTCTTCTCGGTGGGCCGCATCAGCGGCTGGTGCGCGCACATCATGGAGCAGCACGCCGACAACCGGCTCATCCGCCCCGAGTCCGAGTACACGGGACCGATGGGCAAGAAGTTCATCCCGATCGCCGAGCGCTGACGCGCCCGCACACCGTCATCGAACGAGAGCCCCGAGTTCGCTCGGGGCTCTCGACGTTCTCCGACTACCACGCAGCGAGCCTGCGAGTGATGAGCGGGCGGGCGTGCCCGTTAGACGAGCGAGACGAGCACACCGCGCCATGCCGATGGCACTCGCGCGCGCTACGGGACGTAGTCGGTGAGCGTCGTGAACGTGTAGCCCTGAGCGCGGATCTGATCGATGACGCCGGCGAGCGCGTCAGCGTCGAGCGTCGATCGGTCATCGGGATTCGATCCGACGTGCATGAGGACGATCTCGCCGGGCTGGAGCGAGGCGAGCACGCGGCTCGTTACGGTCGCGACGGACTGTCCGCCCGAGGTGCCCTCCCAGCCGAGCGTGTCGACCGTCCAGCGGATGCCGCCGTACCCGTACGCGTTCGCGATCGCGATGGTGCGCGCATCGCTCCCGCCATACGGGAAGCGGAACAGCGGGTGCGGATCGCCGGGCAGCTGGAAGAGCTCGAGCTCGCCGGTGTGGATCTCGTTCGCGACGTCGGCATCGGTCAGCGTGCGCAGATCGGGATGCGTCATGGTGTGGTCCCCGACCGGATAGCGGTCGGCGATCGCGAGCGACGCGTTCCAGAAGCTCCGGACGAAGTTGCCGGTAAGGAAGAACGTGGCCGGCACGTTCTTCTGCGCGAGCGCGTCGAGGATCTTCTGCGCGCCGTCGGCGTTGGCGCCGCAGTCGAAGGTGAGCGCGACGACGCGGTCGGTCGTCGGGATGCGCGACCACTCGGTCGCGATGAGCGATGCCGGCAGCGCCCGCGCGGTGACGAGATCGCTCACTGCGGCGACGCCGCGGGACGAGAGCCATGACACGCCCTCTTCCACGAGATCCCACGCGTAGACGTAGTCGCCGGGCGTCGCCGGAGCGCGGAGATACGCCTTGAGATAGACCGTCGCGCCCGGTGCGATGTCGAACGGAAGCGACGTTCGCTCGCCGTCCCACACGAGCAGGCCGTCGCTGGAGCGATAGACGTGGTACGAGAGCCGCACCGGGTTCGTCCCGCCGGCGCGCCACGTCGATCGCGTCGTGTTCGTGACGCTCACGTTCGCGGTGCCATACGCGCCCGCCCACATGACGTCGGGCGCCTCGACCGCGCCGAAGCCACCCCACACGCGCACCTTCGTGTCGACGAGCGGCGAGCCGAGCGTCGAGAACCACGCGAAGCCCTCGTGCACCAGATCGACGCGGATCGTGTAGTCGCCCGCGCCGGGTAGCGCGCTCACCCGCATGTTCAGAACACGCGTCTCGCCCGGCGCGACGTCCGTCACGAGGCGCGTGCGCTCTCCGTCCCACGCGACGAGCTGCCCGTACGCGTCGTACACGTGGTACGCGAGCGCGACGAGACCCGCGCCGGTCGCGTGCCATGTCGCGGTCCCGGCGTTCGTCACGCTGACGGGGATCTCGACGTAGTCGCCGACCGGCACGCTCGCGCCGGCACCGACCGTGTAGAGCGCGCGATACGTCTCGCCCTCGACGCGTGCCGGCATCGTCACCGCATTCCCGAACCATGACACGCCCTCGCGGACGACCTCGAACGCGAGGATGTAGTCGCGCGGCGTCGACGGAACGACCACGCGCGCGCCCACCCACACGAAGGCGCCGGGGTCGACGGTGCCGAGCGCGGTCCGTTGTCCGTCCCACACGACGAGCGCGCCGGATGTGGTGTACCAGTGATACGCGAGCGCGATCGCGGGGCTCGACCATGTCGTCGATCCGGCATTCGTCACGCGCATCTGCACGTAGACCGTGGCGCCCGGTGCCATCGACGGAAGGCCGATGGGGCCGAACACGGCGGCATCGCCAGCCGCCTGCTCCGGTGACGCCGTCCCGTTCGAGCCGCTCGTCGCGATGAGCGCGACGATCGCGAGGATCGTCGCGGCGATGATCCTTCGCATGGCACGATCGTCGCTCGCCGATGGCCCGGCGACGACGGCCATTGCGTCCCTCTACGCGGCGCGGAAGGTCATCCTCCGGTGTGCGGCGGCGCCGCGCAGCAGCCGAGCGGGCCTATGGATCGAAGCACGCGAGGACCGCATCCCACGCCAGTTCCGATGCGACGACCGCGAGGCTGACCTCATCGAGCGCGGCATTATCCACGCGCTGGGTCGAGACGGCGAAGAGGATGTCGCCATCCCATCGCGTGTTGAACGGTTGGATCGCGCGCGCCATCGATGAATGCGTCTGACGCGCGACGGAGCGCAGCTGCAGCGGATCGAGCCGCTGATCGGTCACGACAAGCGTGAGGTTCGTGTTCTGCGTCACGCCGCGAGCGCGTCCGGCGACCGGGTCATACGCGCCGGTCTCCTCGACCATCCGCTCAGCGCGCCGACGCTCGCCGCTCTTCGCATCGCGATTGCCGCGGACGACGTTTCCGCCGCGATCGACGATCGCGCCGTACGCGTTCACGACGGTGAAGACCGCCACATGCGTCGGACCTACGGCGCGCGCGGCACCACCCTGACCCGCGAGCTCCGCCGTCTTGCCATGCCCCGCGGTCGCCGACGATCCGGCGCCGTGCGGGCCCAGCGGAAAGCGGTCGTGGCGGAGCGCGCGGACGGCGGCGCGGCCGAGCTCTTTGTCGGGATAGATGGCGTTCTCGCGGACGCCGTAGTCGAAGATGATGGCGCCGGCGACGAGCGCGATGTCCATCCACTTCGTCGAGTAGCCGCGCTTCGCGAAGAGCTCCGCGGCGACACCGGTGGACGCTTCGAGACCGTAGAGCGAGCCGCCGGCGAAGCAGATGGCATTCGTCACGGTCAGATGCTCGCCGTTGATGCCCGGCGAGCCGCCGCGCACATCGATGTGCATCGAGGCGACCTCGGGGAAGTGGAACACGGTGCAGCCCGTCGGACCCTCGGTGTACTCGGCGACGCCGACCTCGAGACCGGGAACATCGAGATCGAGCCACCGCTTCGCATCGATGTGCGTGAGCGGCTTCGGGTGGATGGTGTCGTTCGACGGGAGCACGACGCAATACTGCCGCACCGATGCGGTACCGGCCGCGCACCGCATCGAGCGGCGCGCGGCCGGCACGAGATCACGCGGGCTGCGGCACGAAGACGCCGCGGCGCTGCTCGCTCCGCATGAACGAGGCACTGAGCACGGCGACCCAACCGATGAACGCGAGATACCCGAAGAGCGCGATGAAGAACGCGGGGGCGATGACGTACTGGAGATACGCGACGGCCAGGAGCACGGCCCCGGCCCATGCGAAGCGCGTGCTCCACGCTGGGAACACGCCGGTCCCGCGCGCGCCCATCGCGAACGCGACGAGCGAGATGACGAGGAGCGCGCTGCCGACGCCGCCACCGGGGAGGAACGTCGCGGATGCGAGTCCGATGAGCGCGCGCGTCGCCGCCTCGAGCGCGGCTGCGTTCGGCGCGTCCGGCGCATAGACGGGCGCGATGTACTGGACGACCGTGAGGATCGCGAGGTTGTGGAGCGTGTGGGCGGCGATGAAGAGCAGTCCCGCAAGGGTGGTCGTATCGGCAGCGGCCTCGCGGCCCGCGGCGCGCAGCGCGTTGCGGACGCCGAGGATGAACAGCGTGAACGGGATCACCTGGAGGCTGTAGAGCCACGTCTCAAGCGGCCAGATCGCGCTCGCGCGAACACGAACGAGGTCGACCGAGATCGTCTCGGGGTAGATCTGCGGCGGGCCGCCGGTGGTCGCGATGAGCACGAAGTCGAGCACGAACGCGACAGCCATCATGATGGCGAGAACGACGCCGGCGATGCCGGCGACGCGGCGAGCGTCGGACATGGAGGTCTCCTTTTCATCGGACCATCAGCGCGTCCCGGGTCGCCTTGATATGGTCCGTATAATGACGATATGAAACGTATCACGAATGTCAAGCGCCGCCCCACACCCCGCGCGTACGACACGCGGCTGCGCGACGAGCAGTCCGCGGACACGCGGCAGAAGATCCTCGACGCCCTCGTGCGGACCATGGGACGCGGCGTCGCGAATCTCTCGATCCCCGCGGTCGCGAAGGAGGCGGGCGTGTCCGTCCCGACGGTGTACCGCCACTTCAAGACCAAGGCGGAGCTCGTCGACGCGCTCGCGCCGTACCTCTTCGCCCGGACCGGCCTCATGGAGGTGCCCGACCTGGACACCGACGATTTCCGCGAGCTCGCGCGCGCGCTGAGCCGCCGCAGCGAGGCCGTGGACGCCGAGGCGCGCGCCGCTCTCGCGACGTCGCTCGGCCACGAGATGCGTCTTCGGGTGATGCCCGAACGCTTCGTGATGGTCCGAAAGGAGATCGCTCGGCGCGTGCCCGGACTCTCCAACACCGAGCTCGATCGGTTCACGCGCGTCGCGTTGCTCCTGCTCTCGTCCGCGATGACGCGCGCATACAAGGACTACCTCGGCATGGACGCGAAGGACGCGGCCGAGGACGTGGGCTGGGCGCTCGAGACGCTCCGCGCGCATCTGCGCAGACCGCGGTGATGGACGCCGTGTCCTCGACGTCCGGCGTGACGTGGGACGCGCCGCCGGGCGCATTCGCGCGCAACCTGCGCCTCGGAGAGTGGATCGGCGATCCGGTGACGCCGCTCTTCGAGAGCTGGCTGCTCACGACGATGGAGGAGACGATGCACGCGGGGTACGCCCGGCTCGTGGGCCAGCCCCCTCCGCGGCCGCTCCACATCGTGCTGAACGGCTGGTACTACTACTCGCTCGCATTCCTTCCGGCATCACCGGCGGCGATCGCGCGCATGCTCCCGGGTGCGCTCGCCCGCATGGCGCGTGAGCCGCGGCGCGTCGCGCCGGTGTTCCCGCCACTCGCGCGCTTCGGCATCGACCTCTACCTCGGCGAGTGGCGGACGCAGCTGCTTCCCGCCTACATCGCCGAGGTCGAGCGCGCGTCGGCGATCGTCGAGGCCGGACCGATCGAGCGGGTCCCCGACGTCATCGACACGCTCGCGGTGCACGCCGGCGACGCCTTCATGTCGATCACGATGGTCGCGGGATACGGCTACAAGAGCGAGATCCCGTTCGCGCGTTTCTACCGCAAACATCTGTCCGCGCGCATCGGCGGTAATCCACAGACGCTCCTCCGCGGCATCACCGCACCGTCGATCGACGTGCACGCGGCAACATCACTGGATTGGTACTTCCCCACGCTCTCCGAGCTCGAAGGACGTTCACCTGCGACGCCGGACCGCGCACGCGTCGTGCGCGAGCGCGACGAGCTCGAACGCGCAGCGCGCGCCGCGCTCACGCCGAAGCTCCTGCGCGCTTTCGAACGACAGCTCACCGAGGCGCGGCGGGGCGCCGCGCTACGCGAGGAGCAGGTCGCGGAGCTGACACGCGCGTGGCCGGTCTTCCGTCGTGCGCTCGCGCGTGTCGGGGCGCATCTCGTCGCACGCGACGTCCTCGCCGCGCCCGACGACGTGTACTTCATCACACGGACGGAGCTGATGGACGCGCTCGCCGGCGCCGGGACGTCACTCGCCGGGCTCGCGGCGGACCGTCGAGCGTTGTGGCAGGCGCAGCGGGCACTGAAGGCGCCGCTCGTACTGGGTCGCCTTCCCCGCGTCCTCGCATCGGTGATGGACGCCGCGGATCGCGCGCTCCGCGACGAGTCCGGGGGCGGGACGCTGCGCGGCATACCGGCGAGCGTGGGACGCGCGAGCGGACGCGCACGCATCGTCCGCGGACCCGACGAGTTCGACCGACTCGAACACGGCGACGTGCTCGTCTGCCCGATGACCACACCCGCGTGGACCGTGCTGTTCGGGCGAGCGATCGCGATCGTGACCGATGTGGGGAGCATCGCGGCGCACGCGTCGATCGTCGCGCGCGAGTACGGGCTCCCGGCCGTCGTCGGCACGGGCGACGGGACGAGCCGCATCCCCGACGGCGCGCGCGTGACGGTGGACGGCGGCGCCGGAGTGGTGACGATCGTCGGGGATTAGGCGCGCAGGCTGTCGCGCGTCGCGCGATCGGTCGCGATCTTCACCGCGACGTTCGCAAGGATCTCGGCGGTGATCATGGCGTTCTTGTGGGCGAGATCCGTCGCCGATGCGTCGCGCATCTGGTGCGAGTGGCCGGGTATCCACGTCGGGGACACCGGGAATCCGATGTAGTCGGCGGGCGCGACATGCGAGATGTTCCCGAAGTCCGTCGACGCGAGCGTCAGCTTGCCGCGGATGGGCGCGATCTTGCGCGAGGCCAGCTCAGCGGCGAGGAGATCGCCGATCTTCGGATTCGGCTCGACCGGTTCGTATAGGCGCATCTTCTCGTCGAGCTCGACCGTCGTGCCGGTCTGCATCGCGGCGCCGTCGCACATGCGCCGGAACGTGTCGACCATGTCATGAAGGACGTCGAGCTTCGCCGCGCGAAGGCCCCACTCGCACTCGGCGAGGTCGGGGATGATGTTCGACGCGGCGCCGCCCTTGGTGATGATCCCGTGCACGCGCGTGTCAGCGGGAAGGTGCTGGCGCCAGCCGTCCACAGCGAGGAACAGCCGGATCGCGGCGTTGAGGGCATTCCGTCCGGCGTGCGGCGAGTAGGCGGCATGTGACGCGACGCCGTGGAAGCGGACGACCTTCCCGACGATGCCGAGGCTCGCCCCGCCGAACTCCCATTCGTTCGGGCCCGGGTGCGACGACAGCACCGCGACCGAATCCTTGAACACGCCCGCGTCGATGAGGTCGATCTTGCCGCCTCCGGACTCCTCGGCCGGCGTCCCGATGAGCTCGATGCCGACCTGCAGGTCCCGCTCCCGCTGCGCGGCGAGCAGGAACGCGCCGACGTTCGACATGGCGATGAGGTTGTGCCCGCACGCGTGGCCGATCTCCGGAAGCGCGTCGTACTCGGCGAGCAGCGCGATCGACGGGCCCGCCGGGCCGACGTGGGCGCGGAACGCGGTCTCGACCCCACCGACGTGCTGTTCCACATCGTGCCCATGGCGGTGGAGGAGCGCCGCGATGTTCGCGACGGCCTGCCGCTCGTGGTACGCGAGCTCCGGCGATCCGTGGATCGCGAGCGACAGGACGATGAGATCGTCGCGCAGGCTGCTGCTCATGAGCTGACCTTCGCCCGCAGCACGCCGTCCGTCGCGAGCTTCCGCGCGGCCCAACCGAGCGTCTCGACAACGATGAAGGCGTTGTCGTGCGCGAGATCGCTCACGCACGCCTCGCGCATCTCGTCGGAGTGACCCGGTATCGCGTGCTCGGTCACAGGGAAGCGGATCCAATCCGTCGGCACCTTCTGCGACACGTTCCCGAGGTCCGTCGACGCGGTGACGAGCGATCCGCGCTCCGGCTCGACGCCGCGCGCGCGAAGCTCGGCCGCGATGACGTCGCCGATCTTCGTGTTCGCCGCGACCGGCAGGTAGAGCGGGAGGTAGTCGGTGATCTCGACCGTCGTGCCCGTCTCGAGCGCCGCGCCCTGCGCGATGTCGGTGAACCACGTCACCATGTCGTCGAGCGTCGCGCGGTCCTTCGCGCGGATCCCGAAGCGGCCCTCGGCCCGCGCGGGCACGACGTTCACGGCGTCACCGCCGAAGTCGATGATGCCGTGGACGCGCGACTCCGACGGCAGCTGCTGACGCCACCCGTCGATGCCCGTGAAGAGGCGGATGAGACCGTTGAGCGCGTTGCGCCCCTTCTCCGGCGACGACCCGGCATGCGACGCCTGCCCGCGGTAGATGACACGCTTGCCCACGATCCCGAGCCCCGTCCCGCTCACGACCCAGACCGCCTGCGCCGCCGGATGTGTGGAGAGGGCGACCGCGACGTCGTCGAACACGCCGGCGGTGAGCAGGTCGATCTTCCCGCCGCCGTCCTCTTCTGCGGGCGTGCCGATGAGCTCGAGAGGAGCGGAGAGCTGTGTCGGATCGGTCGCAGCGAGCAGGAACGCGCCGACGTTCGTCATCGCGATGAGGTTGTGGCCGCAGCCGTGGCCGACGCCTGCGAGCGCGTCGTACTCAGCAAGAAGCGCCACGCTCTTCCCCGCCGGCCCGACGCGCGCGCGGAACGCCGTCGCGAGGCCACCGATACCGCGCTCGACGGCGATGCCGTGACGCTCTATGAGCGCGGCGATGCGCGCGGCCGCGCGCTCCTCTTTGTACGCGAGCTCAGGATCGGCATGGATCTCGCGTGAGAGCGCGAGCAGCTCTTGCCGCAGCGCGTCCGGGATGCCCACGAAGGGGTATACTGCCCCGTAGCGACTTTCCCCATCTTCCTCTTCCGGGCGCGAGCGCACCCGGCGCCCCCCGGTTCATGGTCATACGACCGGCTACGCACATCATTCCCAAGGAGCACACACCGCTTGGACGCAAAAGAGCCCACACCGAACAGCGCACCCGAATCCGCACCAGCAGCCACCGCGACCGAGGTCGCTCCCGCTCCGCGCCGCGACGCGCGCGAGCCGCGTGAGCCGCAGCCGGCGCAACCGAGCCGCAAGTACTACACGATCACCGAGCTGAACGAAGCGAAGCCGAAGGACCTCCTCGCCATCGCGAAGGAGTTCTCGGTGACGGACATCACCGCCGACATGAACAAGCAGGACGTCATCACGCGCGTCCTGCAGGCGCAGACCGAGGCCCAGGGCAACATATTCGCCCAGGGCATCCTCGAGATCGTCGAGGACGGCTTCGGCTTCCTGCGCCGCCGCAGCCTGCTTCCCTCGCCCGACGACGTCTACGTCGGCTCGAGCCAGGTGCGCCGCCTCGGCCTGCGCACCGGCGACTTCATCACGGGCCAGACGCGCCCGCCGAAGGACAACGAGAAGTACTTCAGCCTCCTCCGCGTCGAGGCCGTGAACGGGATGGACCCGGAGGTCGCGAAGCGCCGTCCGCACTTCGAGGACCTCACACCGGTCTTCCCTGACGAGATGTTCGACCTCGAGATCGGCGGCGCGAACCTCTCGCAGCGCCTCATCAACCTCGTGAACCCGCTCGGCCTCGGGCAGCGCGCGCTCATCGTGTCGCCGCCGAAGGCCGGCAAGACGACGCTCCTCAAAGACATCGCCAACGGCATCGCCGGCAACCACCCCGACGTCCACATCATGGTCGTGCTCGTCGGCGAGCGTCCCGAGGAAGTGACGGACATCCGTCGCTCCATCAAGGGCGAGGTGTTCTCGTCGACGTTCGATGAGCCCACCGAGAACCACACCCGCGTCGCCGAGCTCGCGCTCGAGCGCGCGAAGCGGCTCGTGGAGGGCGGCCGCGACGTCGTCATCCTCCTCGACTCGATCACGCGCCTGGCGCGTGCGTACAACCTCGCCGTCCCGCCGTCCGGCCGCACGCTGTCGGGTGGTATGGACCCCGTCGCGCTCTACCCGCCGAAGCGCTTCTTCGGCGCCGCGCGGAACATCGAGGGCGGCGGATCGCTGTCGATCTTCGCCACGTGCCTCGTCGACACCGGGAGCCGTATGGACGACGTCATCTACGAGGAGTTCAAGGGCACCGGTAACTCCGAGATGATCCTCGACCGCAAGCTGCAGGAGCGCCGCACGTTCCCGGCGATCAACATCCCGGCGTCGGGCACTCGCCGCGAGGAGATGCTCCTGTCGCCCGAGGTCATGCGGCAGGTGATCCTGCTCCGGAAGATGCTCTCGGCCGTCGGCCAGATCGAAGGCACGGAGCTGCTGCTCCAGCGTCTCGGCAAGACGAAGACGAATAAGGAGTTCCTCTCGTCCATCGCGAAGGCGATGGAAGCCGACAGCAAGAGCTAGCACGCCGCGCCGCACAGCAAACGCGCGAGCAAAGCGGTCGGACCGCCGAGACGTTCCGGTAGGCTCGCCAAAGATGCGCGAGGCATCCGCGGCCGTTCAGTCGGACGAGCTCTTTCGCCTGCTGGTCGAGAGCGTCAAGGACTATGCGATCTTCCTGCTCGATCCCGACGGTTACGTTCGGTCCTGGAACGCCGGCGCCGAGCGCATCAAGGGCTACCGCGCGGACGAGATCATCGGACAGCACTTCTCCGTCTTCTATCCCGAGCGCGATCGCGCGCGGGACAAGCCCGGCCATGCCCTCTCCGTCGCGTCCTCGGAGGGTCGCTACGAGGACTACGACTGGCGCGTCCGCAAGGACGGGACGCAGTTCTGGGCGAACGTCGTCATCACGGCGTTACGTGACGAGGCCGGCGAGCTCGTCGGATACGCGAAGGTCACGCGCGACCTGACCGAGCGCAAGCGGGCGGACGACGAACGCGCCTCGCTCGAAGCGGTCACGACGGAGGCCCTCGCGCACCTCGACCTCGAGGGCCTGCTCAGCGCGCTCCTCGAGCGGATCGCGAGCGCGCTCAGCGCCGACACCGTCGCCGTCCTCCTCCTGGAGGAAAAGGAGAACGTGCTGGTCGCGCGTGCCGCGCGAGGCATCGAGGAGGAGGTCGAGCGCGGCGTCCGCATTCCGATCGGGCACGGCTTCGCGGGCCGGATCGCGTCCGAGGCGAGGCCGGTCGTGCTCGAGGACGTCGAGCACTCCACCGTCCTGAACCCGCTCCTTCGCGAGAAAGGCATCCGCTCGCTCGTCGGCGTACCCCTCATCGCGCGGGGACGCGTCATCGGCGTGCTGCACGTCGGGTCGCTCGCGCTGCGCAGGTTCCAGCCGCGTGACGTGCAGTTCCTCGAGATCGTCGCCGATCGCGTCGCGCTCGCCGTCGAGCACGCGCGCCTGTACGAAGAGGCGCGCCAGGCGCGCAGCGAAGCAAACGCGGCGGAGCAGGCTCTTCGCCTCCGCGATGAGTTCATCTCGATCGCGGCGCACGAGCTGAAGACACCGATGACGAGCGCGAAGGCCGCGGCGCAGCTCGTGACGCGCAGCTTCAGAGCGACGCCGCTCACGCCGACGCAGCAGCGGTCGCTCGAGATCATCGACCGTCAGATCACGAAGCTCGCTCGGCTCGTCGTGCAGCTGCTCGATACCGTACGGATCGAATCGGGGAAGCTCCAGATCGACCGCGCGCAGGTCGACCTTGTTCGTCTCGTGCAGGCGGTCGCGAACGACGCACGTGTCCTCACTGAGAGACACGAGATCGTCGTCGACGCGCCCGACGAGCTCATGGCGAACATCGACGAGCTGCGCATCGAGCAGGTCGTCACGAACCTCCTCGACAACGCGATCAAGTACACCCCGGAGGGCGGCCGCATCGACGTCCGCGTGAAGCCGTCGGGGGCAAACGTGGTGATCACCGTGCGCGACCGCGGCCTCGGTGTGCCGCCCGAGCACCGCAACCGCCTCTTCGACCGCTTCTATCAGGCGCACCCAGATCGCTCGGGCATGGGCCTCGGCCTCTACATCACACGGCAGATCGTCGAGCGGCATGGCGGAACGATCTACGCCGAGGCGCCGTCGGACGGCGGAACGCGCTTCGTGGTGAGCATCCCGCGCGACTGACGGCCGTCGCAAGCCGAGGCCGAACACATGAAGGGAGTCCGACCACGGAGGCGAGCTGTGGTGCGCGCGGCGGCGACCGGTCTTGCGACGGCATTCTTCCGCCTCTATCTCCTCGAAGCGCTCTCGGCCGCGCCCGCGCGACCGGGGGCACTGCTCGCGAAGATCGCGGCGGAAGAGCTGCCGCTCGCGACCGGCGGATTCAGCCGCGCGCTCCAGGCGCTGCTCGAAGGCGGCTACGTCGTCCCGGCGCGGGACGGTGCCGTCGCGCTCACCGCGCTCGGTGCCTCCGAGCGCATCGCCGAGCGCGAGCGCTGGCAGCGCGTCATACCCTCCGCGGCCCGGCTCGCCGGCGACGTGGACTCCGCGCCGAGGCCCGAGCCGGCCGTCGCCGAGGCCGCACCGGTGACGTATCGCGCGGCGCTCGTCGCCGAGATGTACCTCGACCGCGTGCTCCTCGGCGCGCTGCGCGAGCGCGTCGCGGCGGCCCGCGACGGCGGACGCCCGTTCGTCCTCGCGCTCGGCATGGCCGACGTCGAGGCCGCGACCGAGGCGACCCGGCGCGCGATCGTCCACCGCCTCATCCGCGCGACGATCGGCGGCGCCGCGACCATCTTCGGCGGCGACACGAGCGCGTATCGGTATGGTGATGCGGGCATCGCGATCATCGCGCCACTCGTCGGCGAGAGCGATCGCGCGTTGCTGCTCACGTCGCTCCTCCGAGCTCGGATGGACGAGGTGCTTCGGACGATGACCGCGAGCGTGCGCGCGTTCAAGGGGGCGCGCTACCGAGTGCGTGTCGGCGGTGCGACGTGGTCGGCCGGTATCGCGACGAGTGGCGAGATCCTCCGCTTGGCGCAGGGCGCCCTCGAGCGGGAAGCCGCGAGCGAGCGCGCGGCCTAGACCCCAAGCACCCCTCAGCTCACTTCTCGGCCTTGCTCTTTCGCCGCATGTCCGCGGACTGCGCCCGCTTGTACGTCTGGATGTCCTTGAATCGGCCCTTCGCGTCGCGGACCGCGTACAGCTTGGTGCCGGTGCTCGAGCGATGCGTCGTGCGGCGTGCCTTCCCTGTCATGGGATCACCTCCGCGACAACTGTATGCAGGCGAGCGCTTGATTCATAGTCGTCGTCATCGTCGGACACCGAGGTCCCCGCTGAGATCGTCCGACCACGAGGCGTATTCACGGCCGGCGCTCAGCGTTCGGCCCTGTCGCTGCGCGAGCTGCCACACCGGGCACCTGAACGCGAAGTGCGACTGGCACGCGACCTCGGGGCGCTCGCGTGACGCGACGCCGCTGCGCCGTAGCGCGAAGTACACGTGGCAGAGCGGGAGCCCGGTGACGTTCGCGAAGCAGCCCTCGAACCCCTCCACGATCCTCCGTCCGTCACCCTGGATCGCGTACGCGCCCGCCTTGTCGAGCGGCTCGTCCGTCGCCGCGTACGCGACGAGCTGCGAGTCGTCGCTCGTCACGCGTACGCGCGTGCGGACGCCGAAGCGCAGCCGCGTACCCGCCGCCGACACGACGACGACCTCGCTGCGGACCTCGTGCTCGCGACCGGCGAGGCGTCGCAGCAGCTCGAGCGCGTGCTCGTGGTCGCGCGGCTTCCCGAGGCGCACCCCGTCGAGCTCGACCTCGGTATCCACCGCGAGCGTCACGACGCCGTCGCGCGCGACCGAGTCGGCCTTGGCGCTCGCCGGAGACGCGTAGCGCTCCTCGTCGACGGCCGCGGGCACGACCGTCACGTCGACGCCGAGCCGCCGGAGCAGCTCGATGCGCCGCGGCGAGGCGGAAGCAAGTTGGAACATCTCGCGGGTACATTCGCACGCGATGGAGCTCATCGTCGACGGCCTCGGCGAGGCGATCCGCCGGCTCGTCACGCTCGACCCGGAGCTGCGGGAGGCGGCGGCGACCTCGCTCGTCGTGAGCGGCAGCGCGACCCTCCTCGCGCTCGCGAGCGGCATCCCGCTCGGCGCGATGCTCGGGCTCACGCGCTTCCGCGGGCGCACGCTCGTCCTCTCGCTCGTCAACACGGGGATGGGGCTCCCTCCGGTCGTCGTCGGCCTCGTCGTGGCGCTGCTCGTCTACCGAAGCGGCCCGCTCGGCGGCGCCGGCCTGTACTGCACGCGACCCGCGATGGTCGCGGCGCAGTACCTCCTCGCCGCGCCCGAGGTGATCGGCCTCACCGCGATCGCGATGCAGTCCGTCGATCCGATGCTGCGTCTCCAGCTCACCGCGCTCGGCGCGACGGCGCTCCAGAGCCTCGTCATCCTCGTGCGCGAGACGCGCCTCCTGCTCCTCAGCGCCGCGATGGCCGCGTTCGGCGCCGTCATCAGCGAGATCGGCGCATCGCTCATGACCGGATGCAACCTGAAGGGCGACACGCGCATCCTCACGACCCTCATCGTTCTCGACACGGGCGCAGGCAACTTCGGCGGCGCCATCGCGCTCGCCATCGTCCTCCTCATCGTGGTGTTCGCGGTGAACGGGCTCACGACCTGGGCGCAGCAGCGCCGGACGGCATGACCGCGCTCGAGGCGCGCGACCTCGTCGTCGAGCGCGATGGCCGCGAGGTCGTCCGCGTCGACGAGCTCCAGCTCGCCGAGCGCGAGATCCTGGTCGTGCTCGGACCGAACGGCGCCGGGAAGACGACGCTCCTGCTCGCGCTCGCCACGCTCATCCCCGCGCGCGGCACGCTGCGCGCGGACGGTGCGGAGATCGCGGACCCGCTCGCGTTCCGTCGCCGCATCGGCGTCGTGTTCCAGCGACCGCTCCTCCTCGATCGCAGCGTGCGCGACAACGCCGCGCTCGGCCTCACGCTCCGCGGTGTGTCTCGGGACGAGTCGGACCGCGCCGCACTCTCGGCGCTCGAGCGGCTCGGTGTCGAGAAGCTCGCCGACCGACGTGCGACGAGACTCTCCGGCGGCGAAGCGCAGCGCGTCGCCATCGCGCGCGCCCTCGCGCTGTCACCCGAGATCCTCTTCCTCGACGAGCCGTTCAACGGTCTCGACACGCCGACGCGGCGCGCGCTCGTCACCGACATCGGGCGCGTGCTCCGCGACTCGGGCGTCGCGACGATCCTCGTCACGCACGACCGCGACGAGGCGCTCGCGCTCGCGGACCGTGTCGCGGTGCTCATGGGCGGACGCGTGCGCCAGCAGGGTTCGGCGGACGACGTCTTCAGCCGTCCGGTGGACGAGAACGTGGCGGCGTTCGTCGGGGTCGAGAACGTGCTGCCGGCGACCGTCGAGCGCTCCACGGACGAGATGACGCTCCTGCGAGTCGGGAGCGCGCTCGTGTCCGTGACCGAGCAGCCCCCCGACGGAGCGACGGCGGTGCTCCTCCTCATCACGCCCGACGACGTGGTGATCGCGCGCGCGCGCGGCAGCTCGAGCGAGCGCAACGCGTTCGACGCGCGCATCACGCGGGTCGAGACGATCGGCCGCCGCGTCCGCCTCACGCTCGACTGCGGTTTCCCGCTCGTCGCACACGTCACGCGACAGTCGGCGCGGGAGCTCGGGCTCGACGAAGGCGCATCCGTCATCGCGTCCTTCAAGGCCACGGGACCGCACCTGCTGCCGCACCAGCCAAAGAGCACCGGAAACTAGACTTCGCTCGATGCCCACGAGCCCGAGCGCGGCGCGCGCCGCCACACGATCGCTCTCCGTCGACGAGGCGCTCCAGCGCATCCTGTCGCGTATCGCGCCGCTCGAGGAGACCGAGGTCGCGCTCTCGGACGCGCTCGGCATGGTGCTCGCGGAGGACGCGCGCGCCGACCGGGACGTCCCGCCGTTCCGCAATTCCGCGATGGACGGCTACGCCGTCCGCGGTGAGGACGTGCAGCGCGATGGCGTCCGCCTCACCGTCGTCGGCGCGATCGCGGCGGGCCAGATGCCCGAGGGCCGCGTCGGACCGGGCCAGGCGATGCGCATCATGACCGGAGCGCCGATGCCCGACGGCGCCGACACGGTCGTGCGCGTCGAGGACACCGACAACGGCGGCGAGACCGTGTCGATCGAGCGCGCGACGCCCACGGGCCTCTCGGTGCGCCAGGCCGGCGAGGACCTGCGCGAGGGCGAGACGGTCATCCGGCGCGGCGCCGTGCTGCGTGCGCCCGAGCTCGGCGTGCTCGCGTCGATCGGCCGTGCGCAGGTGAGGGTCGTACGGCGTCCGAACGTCGCCGTGCTCTCGACCGGCGACGAGCTCGTCGAGATCACCGAGACGCCGGGACCCGGCCGCATCCGCGACGCGAACCGCTACTCGATCTCGGCCGCGGTACGCGCGACCGGCTGTGCGCCGTTCGAGCTCGGTATCGCGCGCGACGAGGCGAGCGACCTCCGGCACGCTCTCGGCAACGCCGCATTCGGCGACATCGTCATCACGAGCGGCGGCGTGTCCGTCGGCGACCACGACCACATGAAGCCGGTCGTCGAGGCGATGGGCTCGATGGACTTCTGGTCGATCGCGATCCGGCCGGGACGGCCGCTGGCGTTCGGCGAGCTCCGGACGAAGCGCGGCACGGTGCCGATCTTCGGCCTGCCGGGCAATCCGGTGTCGGCACTCCTCACGTTCGAGCTGTTCGTGCGACCGGCCCTCCTCAAGCTGTCCGGGCGCGAGAAGCTGCATCGCCCGGTCGCGAAGGCGACACTGCAGGACCGCATCGAGAAGCCCGTCGGACTGCGCATGTTCGCGCGTGGCATCTACGACCGCGAGAGCGCGACCGTCCGGTCGACCGGTCCTCAGGGATCGGGGATCCTGCGCTCGATGTCGCTCGCGAACTGCCTCATCGAGCTTCCGGAGCCGCTCGCCGCGGGCGAGCCCGGCACGACCGTCGACGTGATCCTCACGGATCTCCCCGAGGACCATTGACGTGAGCGACGAGCGGTCAGGGGGAGGGGCCCCTGTCAGTGAGCGCAGCGAGCGTGACCGCGAGGAGCGGACACCACCAGCCATGAGCGCGTCTCGTGCGAAGCACGAGATCGAGCAGGACCATTAGAGGTGGCCACGAAGAAGCTCACCCACGTCGACAGCAAGGGCGCCGCGCGCATGGTGGACGTGAGCGCGAAACCGCCGACGGATCGACGCGCGACGGCCCGCGGAAAGCTGCTCGTGTCGCACGCGACGCTCGAGCTCGTGCGCACCGGCGAAGCTCCGAAGGGCGACGTGCTCGCCGCGGCGCGCATCGCGGGGATCATGGCGGCGAAGCGCACGCCCGATCTCATCCCGCTCTGCCATCCGCTCCCGATCTCGCACGCGTCGGTCGACCTCGTGCTCGAGCGCGACGGCATCGCGATCGAGGCGACCGTCGGCACGACGGCGCCGACGGGCGTCGAGATGGAGGCGCTCACCGCGGTGACGGTCGCGGGGCTCACGCTGTACGACATGCTGAAGGCGGTCGAGCGCGGCGCGCGCCTCACGGACGTCCGTCTCGTCGCGAAGAGCGGCGGGCGGAGCGGGGAGTACCGCGCGGAATGACCGCCGTGCGTGCGGCGGTCATCACCGTGAGCACCAAGGGCGCGGCCGGGCAGCGGGTCGACGAGAGCGGACCGGCGATGCGAGACGCCCTCACGGCCGCAGGGCACGAGGTGCTCGTGACCGCGCTCGTGAGCGACGAGGTCGCCGCCGTCGCGAACGCGATCCTCGACGGCGTGCGGAGCGGCGCGAACGTCGTGCTCACGAGCGGCGGGACGGGACTCTCACCCAACGACGTCACGCCCGAGGCGACGCGCCGCGTCATCGACCGGGAGATACCGGGCATCGCCGAGGCGCTGCGCGCGCGCTCGCTCGACAAGACCCCCCACGGAATGCTGTCGCGCGGCGTCGCCGGCGCCGTCGGCGCGACGCTCGTCGTGAATCTGCCGGGCTCGCCGCGCGCGGTGCGCGAATCGCTCGAGGTGCTGCTGCCGGTGCTCCCCCACGCCGTCGAGCTCCTCGCCGGCGAGAGCGGCGAGACGGGCCACCGCAGGACGTGAACCTGGCGATCCGCCCTGACGTCGCAGCCGCCATCGCGGCGCGCGCGCCCGTCGTCGCGCTCGAGTCAACGGTGATCGCGCACGGACTACCGCGTCCGATGAACCTCGAGACGGCACGCGCGCTCGAGGCGGACGTCCGCGCGGCGCGGGCGATGCCCGCGACGATCGCGCTCGCCGACGGACGCGCCGTCGTGGCCGTCGATGACGCGCTCCTCGCGCGCCTCGCGAACGAGGATGGCGTCGCGAAGGTGAGCCTGCGCGATATCGCGCCGGTGCTCGCGCGGCGCACGCTCGGCGCGACGACGGTGGCCGCCACGGTCGAGATCGCGGCGCGCGCCGGGATCTCCGTGATGGCGACGGGCGGGATCGGCGGCGTCCATCGCGGCGCGGAGCGGTCCTTCGACGAATCCGCCGATCTCGAGGCGATCGCGCGACATCCGGTGTGCGTCGTCTGCGCCGGCGCGAAGCTCGTGCTCGACCTCGCGCTCACGCTCGAGCGCCTCGAGACGCTCGGCGTCCCGGTGATCGGCTACGCGACCGACGAATTCCCCGCGTTCTACGTGCGCGCCAGCGGGCTGCGTCTTCCGCATCGCGTCGACGATGCCGCGAGCGCCGCGCGGATCGCGCGTGAGCAGCTCGCGCGCGGCGCGGGCCTCGTCATCGCGGTCCCGATCGCGTCGTCGGATGCGCTCGAGCGCGGCGCGGCCGAGGCCGAGGTCGCTCGCGCCGTCGAGGCCGCCGAACGTTCCGGCGTCCGCGGCGCCGCCCTCACCCCGTTCCTGCTCGGCGCCCTCGGCGACGCGACGAGCGGGAGGAGCCTGCGCGCGAACGTCGCGCTCCTCCGCCAGAACGCGCGGATCGCCGCCGAGCTGGCGGCCTCGCTCGCCGCCTAGCTCGACGCCGCCGGAGCCGAGCGAAGACCGCGCACACCCGCGGACGACACGAGGTACCCGAGCGCGACGACCGCGATCACGCCGGCGAGGAAGAGCGTCGGCCGGAGTCCGATCGCGTCGCCGAGGATGCCAGCTCCAAGGGCCGCGGGCGGTGCGACGACGAACGCGACGAAGTACACCGCCGCCCCGACCCGTCCCTGCAGGTGATCGGGCGTCACCGCCTGCTGGAGCGTCCGCGACGAGATGAACCAGAGCGCTTCGGTGAAACCGACGAGCGCCTGCGTCACTCCGACGACGACCGCGACCTGCACCTCGCCTCCTGAGGCGAACGGGAGGATGAGGCGGCTCACCGCTTCGAACGTGAGCGCGACGATCATCACCCGCCCGAGCCCGAGCGCGCGGATCAGGGGTCCGGCGACGGCCGCACCGACGAGCGTCGCGGGCCCCACCGCGGCGATGGCGACACCGAGGAGCGCGGGCGGCATATGCAGCTCGTCGGTCGCGTAGACGACGAGGAGCGCGAGCACCGCGAACCACTCGATGTTCGCGAGGCCTATGGCGACGATCGAACGGAAGAGCACGTCCTGGCCGCGCACGAACGCGAAGCCCTCCACCGCGTCGTGCCAGATGCGGCGGCCCTCTTCGCGCGGCGCGATCACCTCACGGACCCGGAGGACCGCGAGCGCGGCCGCCGAGACGACGAAGCTCGCCGCGTCGAACGCCATGGCGATCGGCGCCGAGAGTGCCTGCACGAGCGCGCCGCCGAGCGACGGCCCGGCGATCTGCGTGAACGCTCCCGAGGCCTGCATGCTGCTGTTCGCGGCGACGAGACGTTCCCGCCCGATGAGCCCGGGCATGATCGCGGAGCGCGCGAGCTCGCCCGCCGTGCTCAGCACACCGGCGAGATACGCGACCACGTAGAGCTGGCCGATCGTGAGGACGCCGAGCATCGCCGCGACGGGCACGGAGCCGATGACGATCGCGCTCGCGACGTTCGCGCCGACGAGGATCGGCTTCCGCGAGCGGCGGTCGACCCACGCGCCGAGGAACGGACCCGGCAGGATCGACGAGGCGCTGCGCGCCGCGACGAGGAGTCCCGTCTCCGTCGCTCCCGCGCCGAGGAGAAGGACCGCGGTGAGCGGCAGCGCGAGGAGCGTGATCTGGCTGCCGAGCCGCGACACCGTGTACGCGCCCCAGAGCTTGAGGAACTCCGGATGCGACCAGAGCGATCCCGCTCGCATCAGCGACGCTGATCGAAGCCGAGCATCTCCCGCATGCGCACGTACCCGATGACCGATTCGCGATAGAGCAGTCCGGCGAGCGCGCCCGTGGCGTCGACGACCGCGAGGAGCGGCACATCCGCACCGAATCGCTCGAGCGCGACGACGAGATCGTCGTTCACGCCCACGACCGAGAGATCCTCGACCCGCGTCATGACGGCGTCGACGCGCGTCGTCGGCCACGCATCCTGTTCGACCTTCCGCAGGTCGCCGATCGTGACGAGGCCGACGAGATGCGCGGCGTCGACGACCGGGATCGCTCGCAGGTTGTACGGGAGCACGACGTCACGCACGAGGTCTCCGATCGACGTGTTGGGCGTCGTCGAGCGGAAGTCCGTCGTCATGAGCTGTGCGACGCGCGCGCTTCCCACGGCGCGCACAACGCGCTCCTGCTCCATCGTCTGCGAGGCTGCCCCGTACAGGAAGTACGCGATGATGCCGTACCAGAGGCCCGCGACGTCCTGCTGGAGCACGCGATACGCGGCGTACAGGACGAAGAGACCCGCGACGGCCTGCCCGCCGCGAGCGGCGATCTTCGTCGCAGCCGCGCGGTCGCCGCGGATCGCCCAGATGGCGGAGCGAAGGACGCGTCCGCCGTCGAGCGGAAACCCAGGGATGAGGTTGAAGAGCGCGACGAGGATGTTCACCTCGCCGAGGTATCCGGCGATCGCCTCGACCGGCTGAAGGCTCGGGGCGGTCGCCAGCGAGTTCCCGACGAGCGTTCCGACGCCGAGGCCGACGCCGCCGATGACGAGGCTGGTCGCGGGACCCGCCGCCGCCATGAAGAACTCGGCCTTCGCGCTCGGCGGCTCCTTCGTCAGGCTCGCGACGCCGCCGAGGAGGAACAGCGTGATCGACGACACCGACATGCGGAACCGGCGCGCGACGAGCGCGTGCGCGAACTCGTGGACGACGACGGAGCAGAAGAACAGGAGCGCCGCGATCGCCGAGACGATGATCGTCTTCTGCTCCGACCACGTCGGATAGTTGAACGGGAACACCTCGTTCGCGAGCGAGAACGTGACGAGGAAGAAGATGAGCAGCCAGGAGAGATGCACGCGGATGTCGATGCCCAAGATCCGCGCGATCCGGAACGAGCCAGGCACCGGCCGAGCATACCCGCGATACTGGAGGAACAATGGCCGTAGTCCGGGGTGGCAGGGGCGGAGCCCCTGCGAAGACAGGTCCTATGCGAATCGGCGCGAAGCGACGATGAGCTTACCGTCAGTCCCCGAGCTGGCCTCCGTCATCGATCACGCGGTCCTCAAGCCGACCCAGGGTGAGCGCGATGTCGTCGACGCGTGCACGATCGCGCGCAAAGAGCACATCGCGAGCGTGTGCGTCAAGCCCTTCTACGTGCCCGACACGGTCCGGCTCCTCAAGGACTCGGGGGTCGTCACGTCGACCGTCATCGGGTTCCCGCACGGCGGTCAGGCGCCGGAGGTGAAGGTGGGGACGGCGACGAACGCCCTTCGTGACGGCGCGGTCGAGCTCGACATGGTGATCAACATCGGCGCGCTCGTCGACAAGGACTACGCGACGATCGAGCGCGAGGTCGGGATGGTGGTCGGTCTCGCGCACGCGAACGAGGCGATCGTGAAGGTCATCCTCGAGTGCGCGTATCTCGACGACGCGCAGAAGGCGATCGCGGCGCAGATCGCGCTCGCGGCGGATGCCGACTTCGTGAAGACCTCGACGGGCTTCGGACCCGAGGGTGCGACCGTCGAGGACGTGCGGCTGCTGCGCGAGGTCGTGGGCGACAAGATCGGGGTGAAGGCCGCCGGCGGTATCCGGACGCTCGACGACGCGCTCGCGATGCTCGAGGCGGGTGCGAGCCGGCTCGGTACGTCGTCGACGAAAGCGATCCTCGACGAGCTTCGCCAGCGGCGCGGCGAGGGGTGACAGACACCGCGAAGGTCAGCGGCTTCGCCGATCTCGATCTCGATCCCGATGTCGCGCGCGCGATCGACGAGCTCGGCTTCATGGTGCCGACGCCCGTGCAGTCGCAGGCGATCCCGGCGCTCAAGGCGGGCCGCGACGTGCTCGCGCAGGCGCAGACCGGGACGGGCAAGACCGCGGCGTTCGCGATCCCGATCATCACGCGCGTCGATGCCGGCGACGCGCGGCCGCAGGCGCTCGTCGTCGTTCCGACGCGCGAGCTCGCCACGCAGGTGACACGCGAGTTCGGCGCGCTTGGGAAGTTCCGACATACGCACGAGGTCGCGATCTACGGCGGCGTCCCGTACGGACCGCAGGAGCGCGCGCTCAAGCGCGGCGTCCAGATCATCATCGGCACGCCGGGCCGACTGCTCGATCACATCCAGCGCGGCACGCTGAAGCTGGACGGGATCCGCATCGTCGTGCTCGACGAGGCCGACCGCCTGCTCGACATGGGATTCGCGCCCGATGTCCGCCGCCTGCTGCGCATGGTCCCGAAGCAGCGTCAGACCGCGCTCTTCTCCGCCACGCTCACCGGGGAGATCAAGGATCTCGCGTACCGCTTCACGAACGATCCCGTCCAGATCGCCATCGATCCCGAGCGGCGGACCACCGAGAGCGTCGAGCAGGTGTACGTCGAGGTGCTCGAGGAGGACAAGCCGCGCGTGCTCGAGGAGCTCCTGCGGCGGTGGGAGACGGAGCAGGTCCTCGTCTTCCGGCATACGAAGCGCGGCGTCGACCGTCTCCTCGATGAGGTGACGCGGCGCGGCCATGCGGTCGCGGCGATCCACGGGGACCTGACGCAGCGCGAGCGCGAGCGCACGCTCGAGAAGTTCCGAAGCGGCGAGGTGAAGATCCTCATCGCGACGAACCTCGCGGCGCGCGGCCTCCACATCGAGGACATCAGCCATGTGGTGAACTACGACCTCCCCGAGGACGCCGAGACGTTCACGCACCGCATCGGTCGGACGGGTCGCGCCGGCGAGACCGGCGTCGCCGTCACGTTCGTCGGCGAGTGGGACTTCGAGGAGTTCGAGCGCCTGCGCGAGAAGGCCGGCGTCCCGTTCCGGCGCGAGATCCTCGAGCTGTACGGCCGCTGACATGGCGCGCGCGACGAGCAAGGACTGCGTGTTCTGCGCCGTCGTCGCCGGTGCGGATCACGACGCCGTGTATCGCGACGCGCACACCGTCGCGTTCCTCGACCATGCGCCCGTGATCAAGGGCCACACGCTCGTCGTTCCCGCGGTCCATTACGAGACGCTCGACGATCTTCCGGACGACGCGCTCGTGCCGCTCTTCTCCGTCGTGCGCCGCATCTCGATCGCGATGCAGGCCGCGCTCGGCGCGGAGGGGTCGCTCGTGCTCTCGAACACACGGATCAGCCAGAGCGTGCCGCACGTGCACGTGCACGTGGTCCCCCGGAGCAAGGGTGACCGGCTGTTCTCGCCAGGACGCACGTTCTGGATGCGCACGCGCTACGCCGCCGGTGAGGCGGACGCGATCGCGACGAAGCTTCGGGCGGCGCTCGGGCAGTAGCCCCAGCGCGTCAGTCGGCCGCGATCCCCCGCGCGCGGAGCGCTGCGACGACGTCGCCGGCCATGAACGAGCGCGCCGCCTCATTCGCCTGGAGCGCGGCGTCGAAGTGCGCGAGGGTGAGCGCGCGCGTGAATGCGTGCGCGTGCGTCGCGTCGCACATGCCGGGCGGCACCTCATCCGCGAAGTGGCCGTGGTCCGCGTTGCGCAGCGTGTACATCCGCTTCGGCCCCGGGGCGCGCTCGTACAGCTCGGCGACGGAGGCGAGCGGGATGTACTGGTCGCGGTCCGCCGCGAGGAAGAGCGCGGGCACGACGCGCGACCAACGGAACGTCAAGGTCGCGGGGATGATGCCGGGCAAGGGGTTCGAGCCGCCGCCGGAGGCGAGCGCGGCGACCGCCGCCGGGCGCGCGTCCTGCTCGAGCGTGGCGAGCGCCGCCCATCCACCGAAGCTCCATCCAAGGACGCCGACGCGTGCCGGGTCGATCGCGATGCCCGCGCCGCCGGCCAGCATGCGGTCGAGCGTGAAGCGCACGTCGGGCACGCGGTCGCCGATCATGCGGCGCACGAGCGCGTCGAGCTCGTCGGATGTGAGCGGCGGCGCGCCCCGTGGACGGAGGTCCGCGGGCGTGTTGCCGGTGTGCTCGGGCGCCGCGACGACGTAGCCGTGACTCGCGAGGTGTTCGCACAGGAACGACGACTGGCGTGGGTGGCCGTAGCTCGAGTGCGAATGGACGAGGAGCGGCGCCGTCGTGACGCCCTCGGGCCGCCACACGGCGACCGGGATCGCGCGCTCGCGCGACGTGTCGGTGAGGGCGAGCGTCGTGGTGCCGACCGCGTATGGACCTCGGCCGAACGGGTCGTACGCCACGCGGTCTAGCCGACCATCTCCCGGATCGCGCCTTCCCAGAGCGGCGTCATGAGCTTCAGCGTGTCGAGGTCGACGCGCTCGTTGTTCCCGTGGAAGAGCTTCGAGAACTCGCCGAACGGGATCTGCTGGCTCATGAGGCCATAGCCGTACGCGATGACGCCCTTGCGACGGAAGAACCGCGCGTCGGTCGCGCCGACGACGAGGAACGGCACGGTCGTCGAGTCGGGGACGAGCTGCTGCGTCACCTTCGTGAGCGCACGCCACAGCGGCGTGTCGCGCGGCGACTCGGTCGCGGGATTGTCGCCCTCGGCGACGATCTCGACGTCCTTCCACAGGTCGCCCGCCGCGTCACGCAGCATCGCGCGCACGCCGTCGCCCTCGTCACCCGGCAGGAGACGGATGTCGACGTCGATCTCGGCGCTGTCCGGGATCACGTTCAGCTTGATGCCCGAGTGCGCGATATTCGGCGAGAACGTCGTGCGCGTGGCGGCGTACATCATCTTGTCGGCGCCCGCGGGAAGCCGATCGAGCGCGGCGTCGAACGTCGCGGCGGTCGTGAGCGCCATGCGCTGGACCGTCGGCAGGTCGATCCCCTCGACGAACTCCTTCCACACGCCCCGCAGGTGAAGCGGCGCCTTGTACTTCGCGATGCGCGTGATGAGCTCGGCCGCCTTCACGAGGGCGTTATCGCTGCGGTACGGCATCGAGCCGTGTCCGGGCGTGCCCTTCACGCGGAGCCGGGTCCACTGCGAGCCCTTCTCCGCCGTCATGATCGGCAGCTTCGCGCCCTGTCCGATCGGGATGCGCGCGCCACCGAACTCCGTCACGAGGTAGTCGCTCTTCACGTCGTCCCATGCGTTCTCGGTGAGCCACTGCGCGCCATGCGTCCCGAGGGCCTCCTCGTCGGCGACGGCCGAGTAGATGAGCGTCCCCTTCGGCCGGAAACCGGTCGTGAGCAGCTGCTTCAGCGCGACGGCCATCGACGCCGTGACGTCGAGCATGTCGATCGCGCCGCGGCCCCACACCTCGCCGTCGATGAGCTCGCCGCCGAAGGGGTCGTGCCGCCAGCCCGACGGCGTCACCGGGACGACGTCGGTGTGTCCCATGAGATGCAGGCTCGGCGCGGTCTTGTCGCTGCCCTCGATGCGAACGACGAGGCTCCCCCGTCCCGGCACCGGCTCGTACCGCCGCATCTCCACGCCGGGGACACGCAGGTAGCTCTCGAGCGTGTCGACGCTGCGGAGCTCGTGGCCCGACTGCGGCGTGCCGTCGTTCACGCACGCGTTCCGAATGAGGTGCTGGAGGAGATCGGTCGTCTCCTCGACGAGCATGGCCATGTGCGCTCCCCACGATGGTGTGACCGCGTCGCCCTGGTCCGCGGTCCACTGTAGGGCCTACACGGCCGCCGCTTTGGACACCTCGCTGCGCACTTTCTTCGCGGCCTCGACGACGACGCGGCACTTGTCGAGCGACTCCTCGACCGTGCGTGTCTTGAGCCCGCAGTCGGGATGCGGCAGGAGCTTGTCCGGCTTCACGTACGCGAGCCCCTTGCGGATCCCCTCCGCGGCCTCGTCGACCGTCTCGAGGCGGTGCGAATGCACGTCGACGATCCCGATCGCGAGCTCTTTCGTGAAGGGATGCTGCTTGAACAGATCGAGCCAGCGGTATTCGTAGTTCGACATGGCGAGATCGAGCTGGTCGACGGGGAGCTCGAGGACCTTCGGGTAGATCGCGGCGAAGTCGCCGTAGCAGATGTGCGACACCGTCTTCGCCTTCAGGTTCTGCGTGACGACGCCCATCGCCTCGATCGCGATGTCGATCTCCTCGGGTCGCGCATGGATCGCGGGCTCGTCGATCTGGATGTATTTCGCGCCCGCGCGTTCGAGGTCCTCGGCCTCCTGCCGGATGACCTCGGCGAGCGCGAGCGCGGCGTCGCGCCGCGTCTTGTAGGCCTCGTTGTACGACCAGTCGAGCATCGTGTACGGCCCCGTGAGCATGCCCTTCACCGGACGATCGGTGAGGCCTTGCGTGTAGCGGAACCAGTCGACGGTCATCGCCTTCGGCCGGCGGACCTTCGATGCGATGACGGGCTTGTGGTAGTAGCGGTTCCCGTACGAGCGCACGAGGCCGCCGATCGTGAACCCCTCGAGACGCTCCGCGAAATACGCGACCATGTCGCCGCGGTACATCTCTCCGTCGACGAGGATGTCGAGGTCGATCGCCTCCTGACGGCGGATCCACTCCTCGGTCGCCTTGCGCTCGAGCTGCTCGAGGTCGCTGTCGGAGAGCTTGCCGCGCGCGTTCTGGTTGCGCGCCTTCTGCAGATAGTCGGGCTTCCCGAACGAGCCGACCGTCGTCGTCAATAGGATCTCGCTCACGCCGGCACCCCCTTCGTTGCGCGCGCGGCCGAGACGAGCGCGGACAGCTTGCGGACCGCGATGTCGTGCGGCAGGTATTCGAGACCCGTCGTCGGCGAGAACCAGAGCCGGTCGTACGAGACGCGGCCGATGGCGCGCTCGATGAGATCGGCGAGCTCGCGCGGCGTCTCGACCGCGGTGTTCCGCGCGTCGACGATGCCGAGGACGACGGTGCCCGTGAACGCGCCGAGCGCGTCGATCGCCTTCGCGGACGTCTCGCGGCTCCGCGCATCGACGCCGAGCTGCGCGATCGGGAACGACGCGAGCTTCGCGATGATCGTGTCGATCGGGAAGAAGTACGCATGGAGCGCGAGCGGCACGCCCGCCTTCGCGAGCCGATCGAACGCTGCGCGCTCGAGATCGATGAGCTCCGGGTGCGCCGCGAGCGCGGGCTCCTCCACGTCGACGAGCGGCGCGCCGGCGGCCTTGAGGCCGCGCAGCTCCGCGGCGAGCGCGTCCGCCGCGGCGAGCGTCCGGTCCTCGAGGGTCTTGTAGTGGCGATCCTCCGCGGTGAGCGTCGCGAACGTGAGCGGCCCGCAGATCCCCGCCTTCATCCCGCTCGCGAGCTTGTTCGCGTACGTGAAGTCGCGCACGAGCGTCTTTCCGTCGCTTTCGATCGGTCCCTTCACGACGGGCTGCCGGAAGTAGGTGTTGTTGTCGTAGAAGCGCTCGAGCGGTCCCCGCTCGCAGTTCTTCCAGCCGCTCGCGAACGGCGCGAGCAGATCGTCCCAGCGGATGTGACCGTCGTTCGGGACGTCGATCCCGGCGGAATGGATCTCGCCGACGGCCCACGCGATCGTCTCGTCGTACACGGTGTCGAGCGCGGCGTCGTCGAGCTCGCCGCGGTCGTGCGCGTGGAGCGCGCGGCGCAGGTCCTGCCGCTCGTCGGAGATCTTCGGATAGGCGCCGATGACGGTCGTCTTCAATGGACGGCCTCCTTCACTTTCGCTCGCGGGTAGAGGCCGGCGCCTTCGACGACGCGCGCGACGCCCTCCGGCCATTCGATCGCATACAGATGCACGCCGCCGACCCCCGGCAGCTTGCGCAGGCTTCGCACCATCTCGACCGCGAGCGAGACGCCTTCCGCCTCCGCGTCGTCCGCTCGCTTCATCCGCTCGAGCACGTCGGGGCCGAGCGCGAGTCCCGGGATCTTCGCGAGCCGCTCGGCCTGCTCGGCCGAGCGCAGCACGAAGACGCCCGCGATGATCGCGACGTTCCGCGGAGCCGCGCGCCGGACCTCGGCCAGCCAGCGGCCGAAGGTCGCGAGGTCGAACACCGGCTGGGTCTGCAGGAAGTCGGCGCCGGCCGCGATCTTCTCGACCGTCTTCGCGACGTCGGCCTCCATCGGCTTCGTGAACGGTGACGCGGTCGCTCCCACGACGTAGCGTGGCGGCTGCTTCAGCTCGTCCCCGGACAGGAACTTCCCCTCATCGCGCATCCGGACGGCCATCTTCACGAGGCCGATCCCGTCGAGGTCCTTCACGTTCACCGCGTCGGGATGGTTCCCCTGCTTCGGGTCGTCGCCGCTCATGAACACGAAGTGCTCGAGTCCGAGCGCGTTCGCGCCGAGGAGATCCGCCTGGAGCGCGATGCGGTTGCGATCGCGGCCGGTCATCTGCACGATCGGCTCGACCCCGGCCTCACGCACGAGGACGGCGGCGGGGATCGCGGCCATCGCGACGACCGCGCGATTGCTGTCGGTGATGTTCACCGCATCGGCGTACCCCTTGAGCACGCTCGCGCGGCGACGCACGACGCTCGCGGCGGCGCTCTTCGGGGGATTGAGCTCGGCCGTGACGACGAACTCGCCGCGACCGATGAGCTCTGTGAATGCGCTCAAACTTCTGACCTCTCATCTTTCCCTTGTCGGGCCGGAGTTGGCACCACTGCGGGTCTCCGCCGGTTGCCGAGGCGTCATCGGGCCGTTCCCTCAGCCTCTCTGGATGAAAGGGACCGCGTTCGCGGCATCGTAACACGTACACTCGCACGCGCCCATGTCGCAACGACTCGTCGAAAGCACGCTGCGCGCGTTCAGCGACGACCTCGCGTCGGCCGTGCCGGTGCCCGGCGGCGGGAGCGCGTCGGCGTACGCGGCCGCGCTCGGCGCGGCGCTCGCGGCGATGGTCGCTCGCATCGCCGCGAAGAAGGACGACGATGAGGCGCTCCGGGATCACATCGCGCAGCTGGACGACCTCCGGAACGACTTCCTGCGCCTCGTCGACGACGACAGCGCCGTGTACGCGCGCGTCGCGGAGGCGATGAAGCTGCCGAAGACGAACGACGCCGAGAAGGCAACGCGGACCGAGCGCATCCAGACCGCGCTCCTCGCCGCGGCGCGCGTGCCGCTCGAGCTCGCGAAGACGAGCCGTCGCTTGCTCGACGCCTGCGAGCAGGGCCTCGCGAAGGCGCCGGATGCGGCGGTGAGCGACATCGGGGTCGGTGCGCTCATGGCCGAGGCGGCGCTCCAGGGCGCCGCGATGAACGTGATGATCAACCTCGCGTCGCTCAAGGACCGAGGTCAGGTGAAGGCCCTCTCCGAGGATCTCGATCGCGCGCTCGACGGCGCGGAGGCACAGCGCAAGCGCATCACGGACTTCGTCGAGTCGCGCATCGCGCGCTGATGCGCCTGCTCCACGGGCGTCCCGTCGCGGAGCGGGTGAACGGGGGGACCAAGGAACGCATCGCCTCCCTTCGCTCGCAGGGGATCACACCGAGGCTCGACGTCGTACGCGTCGGCGCCGACCCCGCGGCGAGCTCGTACCTCGGGCGCATCCGCAAGCTCGCCACGGAGCTGGGTGTCTCGCTCGACGAGCGCGTCGTCGCGGCCGATGAACGCGCGCTCGCGGATGCCCTCCGCCGCAGCGACGCGCACGGCGTCCTCATGCTGACGCCGCTCCCGAACGGGATGAGCGAAGAGCGCATGACCGCCGCGATCGTGCCCGCGAAGGACATCGAGGGCGTGCATCCGGAGAACGTCGGGCGTCTCACGCTCGGACGGCCGCGCTTCATACCGTCGACCGCGGAGGCGATCCTCGAGCTCCTTCGCTTCTACGAGGTCCCGCTGCGCGGCGCGAACGCCGTCGTCATCGGGCGGAGCCCCATCGTCGGTCGACCCGTCGCGAGCCTGCTGCTCCAGGAGGACGCGACGGTGACCCTGGCGCACAGCAAGACCGCGGACATCGCCGCGCATGCGCGGAGCGCGGACATCGTGGTGGTCGCGATCGGTCGCAAGGGCTTCCTGCGCGGGGACATGCTGAAGCCGGGCGCGACGGTCATCGACGCCGGGATCAACGTGACGCCGTCGGGCATCGCCGGCGATGCGGACGGCGAGAGCGTTGCTCACGTCGCGGGAGCAGTGACCCCGGTGCCTGGCGGCGTCGGCGCGGTGACCACGGCTTTGTTGCTGCGCAATGTCGTCGCCGCAGCCGAGGAACAGCGCTAGCGTCTCGACGTTAGGAGCGTCGTACGCATGAACGGTCTCCGGATCCTTCGCGCGCTCGTCGCGACATCGATCGTCGCACTCGTCGCAGCCAGTGCGTTCGGCGCATACGAGCTCGCACGCCCCGGTTGCTCGCCGTTCCCGGTGGCCGTGCCGACGTACGATCCGGACCACGGCGCGGTCGGGAAGGCCAGCCCCTCCGAGGTCTGCGCGATCCTCGGGCGCCCGATGCCGCAGATCACGTATCTGCCGAGCGGCGTGCACCGCGACGGGATCGGCTGGGCGCCCCTTCCCTTCGCTCGGCCGGGGGTCGGCATCGTCTCGGTCGGGTACACGCGAGATCGCCACGGCGTCGCGACGCTCGACGTCACGAGACAGGACGCGATCCCGGTCGGCAACCAGCGCGAGATCAACGGGACGGTGCAGGGAGTGCCCGCGATCGTGACGACGCTGCCGCGCACGGCGCCGCCGGGGACCGTGGGCTTCGCGAGCTACATGTGGAGCAAGGATGGGCTGCTGTACGAGCTCCACGTGCGGATCGCCGACGGCATCGACCCGAACATGGCGGACGCGATGGCGGAGTCGGTCCGCTAGAGGCGCACCACCGGCGGATTGGCGACGTCCTCGAAGTGCTGCGTGTCGATGAAGCGCATCTTCCCACGCGGCGAATCGAGAAGCACCGAATGCGTGCGCACGCCGCGCGCGAAGAAGCGAACGCCCTGCAGCAGCTCGCCATCCGTCACGCCGGTCGCGATGAAGCGGATGTCCTTGCCGCTCGCGAGCTCGTCGGTCCGGTAGATCCGGTCCTCGTCCGATACGCCCATTCGCTTCGCGCGAGCACGTTCGTCGTCGTTGCGGAACTTGAGACGGCCGAGGATCTCGCCGCCGATGCACTTCAGCGCGGCGGCCGCGAGCACGCCCTCCGGCGCCCCCCCGCTTCCCATGACCATGTGCAGGCCCGTACCCGCAACGGCGACCGAGAGCGCGGCGATGACGTCGCCGTCCTCGATGAGGTGGATGCGTGCGCCCGCGTCGCGGACCTCGTTGATGAGCTTTTCGTGACGCGGGCGGTCGAGGATGACGACGGTGAGGTCGTTCACGTCGCGGCCGAGAGAGTCGGCGACGATCTTGAGGTTCTCGCGCACCGGCCGATCGAGGTCGACCTTCCCGCGCGCAGGTGGGCCGACGATGAGCTTCTCCATGTACGTGTCGGGCGCGTGCAGCAGGCCGCCGGGCTCCGAGACCGCCATGACCGCGATCGCGTTCGCGCGTCCCTTCGCGACGAGGTTCGTACCTTCGAGCGGGTCGACGGCGATGTTCACCTCGGGGCCGTCGCCTCGTCCGACGTGCTCGCCGATGTACAGCATGGGCGCCTCGTCGCGCTCGCCCTCGCCGATGACGACGGTGCCGTGGAACGCGACCTCGTCCATCGCGCGCCGCATCGCTTCGACCGCGGCCTGGTCGGCGCGGCGGTTGTCGCCGTGGCCGACCCAATGCGCGGACGCGATGGCGGCAGCTTCGGTGATGCGGACGAGATCGAGCCCCGGAGTGCGGTCGAGCGAGGACTGCTGCATGCCCGTCAAACGGTATCCGCTCCCGCGTCGATCTGCATCGCGAGCCGCTCCGCCGCCGCTTCGATCCGCGGAAGCGGATCGCGCATCGCAGCCACGCGCTCGGCGTCCGTCGTCGCGCATGTCTGGATCATGTCGATGCCCGCGTCGCGCATCGCTTCGTAGCCGGGACCGAGCATCCCCGCGACGGCGGCGACGCGCACGCCACGCCGCTTCGCGGCCTCGGTCACGGCCTGCGTCAGCTTCCCGTACACGCTCTGACCGTCGATCCGCCCCTCGCCGGTGACGACGAGCGTCGCGCCGTCGAGACGGCGATCGAAGCGGACCGCATCGAGGACGAGCTTCGCGCCCGATACGAGTCGCGCATCGAGGAACGCGACGAGTCCCGCGCCGAGACCGCCCGCAGCACCCGCGCCGGGCACATCGCGGACCGGCCGACCGACGAAACGCTCGACGACATCGGCGTAGCGCCCGAGCGCACCGTCGAGCTCGCGCACGATGTCGCGCGTCGCTCCCTTCTGCGGTCCGAACACCGCGGTCGCGCCCTCGGAGCCGAGGAGCGGATTGCGCACGTCACACGCGACATCGATGCTCGGACGGACGAGACGCGGGTCGGTCTGCCCATCGATGCGCGCGAGTCGTGCGAGCGCGGCGCCGCCCTCGGGCAGCTCGACACCGTCCGCGTCGAAGAATCGATAGCCGAACGCGCGCGCCATCCCCGCGCCGCCGTCGTTCGTCGCGCTCCCTCCGATGCCGATGACGATGCGGTGAGCGCCCGTCATCGCGGCGGCAAGGATGAGCTCACCAGTGCCGCGCGTCGACGTGATTCGTGGATCCCGCTCGTCCTCGCGAAGGAGCGTGAGTCCGCTCGCGGCCGCCATCTCAACGACCGCGGTCGTGCGATCGCCGAGGATCCCCCACTCCGCATCGATCTCGCGCCCGAGCGGGTCGTGCACGCGCGTTCGACGCAGCTCGCCGCCCGTCGCGCGGACGAGGGCATGCACCGTGCCCTCACCGCCGTCGGCGAGGGGCACCTCGAGACATTCGGCGCGCGGCCAGACACGACGCAGCCCGCGCGCGATCGCCGCGGCGACGGCGACCGCATCCGCGCTTCCTTTGAACGATTGGGGGGCGATGACGACCCGCGGCGCCGCGCGGTCGGGCACGCGGGAATGATATGTACGCAACGGTGTGTTCTGTCAGGGAACTCCTAGACTCGGAGGTCGGGTGACCCTCTCCACCAGCCCGGACGCAGCCTGTACCGCGCGCGCCCCGAGCGAGATCCGGTCCGCCTGGTCCGGCATCGCCGCGCGGCGCGCGCCAGCCTCCATCTTCCTCACTCCCGACTGGCTTGCGGTGGCCCGAGCGCATGACGCGCGGGAGCCGATCACGCTCGCCGCGGGCGATCCTCCGTACGCCGTGGCCGCGCTCGCGCGCTCCGCCGACGGGACCATCGGCTTCGCCGGCGGAGAGCTCACCGACGAACAGGACATCGCGGCCGCTCCCGACGACGCGCGGCGCGCTTCGGTCGCGGTCGCGACGTGGATCGCCGCCGAGCGCACGCCGCGCGTGCTCCTCGAGTACGTTCCGGAAGACACGCCGACGCTCACCGCGATCGACGAGACCCTCGCCGCGTGTGGCTATCGGGTGACGCGCGAGCGCCTCATCACGAGCCCGCGGATGACGCTCCCCGGTGACTTCGAGACGTACGTGCAGGGACTCGGCAAGAAGGAGCGGCATGAGCTGCGCCGCAAGCTGCGGCGATTCGACGACGCTCCCGGCACGGGGTTCCGCTGGGCGCCCGAGTCGGAGCGCGCAAGCGTGCTCGACCGCTTCTTCGCGCTGCACCGTCTCTCGAAGGGCGAGAAGGCCGCGTTCATGACCACGGAGGCCGAGTCGTTCTTCCGCGATATCGCCGACGCGCTCGCGGCCAACGGCACGCTGCGGCTCGGCGTCATCCGCGCGCACGACGTCGATGCCGCGGTGCTCTTCGCGTTCGCGTACGGAGACACGCTCGCCCTGTACAACGCCGCGTACGACCCCGCCTTCTCATCGCTCTCGCTCGGCATCGCGACGCACGCGTACGCGATCCGCGATGCGATCGCGCAGGGCTTCAAGGTGTACGACCTGCTTCGCGGCGACGAGCCATACAAGTACGACCTCGGCGCGACGGACCGCTGGCTCTGGCGGCTGGAGGCCGTGCGGGAGTGAGGCGGATCGCGATGCTGTCGGTCCACGCGTGCCCGCTCGCGAAGCTCGGCGGGCGCGACTCGGGCGGCATGAACGTGTACGTGCGCGAGCTTGCGCGCGAGCTGGGCCGCCGCGGCGTCGAGGTCGACGTCTTCACCCGGTGGCGCGAGAAGGACGATCCACGCATCCAGTCGCTCGGTCCGAACGCGCGCGTCGTCCACATCCCGTCGGGACCGATGGGGTACTGGCCGAAGATGGACGTGTACGACCACCTCGACGAGTTCACGACGAAGCTCCAGGAGCACGTCGCGGCCGAAGGCCGCTCGTACGACCTCATCCACTCCCATTACTGGCTGTCCGCCGAGGTCGCGCGCACGCTCGCGCCGCGGTGGCGCGTGCCGCGCATCCAGATGTTCCACACGCTCGGCCTCGTGAAGCGAGAGGTCATGGACGAGGACCTCGACGGCGAGAGCGACGTGCGCATCGCCATCGAGCGGCGCGCCGTGCGCGACTCCGCGGCGATCGTCGCCGCGAGCGAGATCGAGGTCGGCGAGCTGCTGGACCTGTACGACGCCGATCGCGCGAAGCTCCACGTCATCCCGTGCGGCGTCGACCCGAACGTCTTCCGGCCGATCCGGCAGGTCGACGCGCGCGAGAAGCTCGGTCGCGATCAGTGCGAGCGCCTCATCCTCTTCGTCGGGCGGATCGAGCAGATCAAGGGCATCGACGTGCTGCTGCGCGCGCTCGGGCTCCTGTTCTTCAGGCATCCCGAGCTCCGGTCCGACGTCTGTCTCGTCGTCGTCGGCGGCGCGCTCGATCCGGGCGACGATGCGCCCGAGACGGAGAAGATCCAGGAGCTGCGGCGGCTCGTGCATCAGCACCGCATGGAGGCGAACGTCTCGTTCGTGGGCTCGCGGGATCAGGACGCGCTCGCGATGTACTACGCGGCCGCGGACGTGTGCGCCGTTCCCTCCCTGACGGAATCGTTCGGTCTCGTCGCGCTCGAGGCGATGGCGTGCGGCACGCCGGTCGTCGGCACGCGCGTCGGCGGCCTCCAAAAGCTCATCGAGGACGGCGAATCAGGTCTCCTTGTCCCGGCGGGCGATTACCAGGCGCTCGCGGAGGCGATCGCGCAGGTGCTCACGGACCCGCGGCTGCGCATGCACCTCGCGCACGGCGCGCGCGATCGCGCGGAGCACTACACGTGGAAGAAGGTCGGCGATCGCATCGAAGCACTGTACGCCGAGATCCTCGCGAACACGAAGGTGGAGGTCTGAGCGTGGCCGAAGCGTTCCCCGTCCCGAAGCGGGCGATGGCGATCTTCGCGCACCCCGACGATGTCGACTTCGGATGCTCGGGCACGCTCGCCGCGTGGATCGAGCGTGGCACCCACGTCACGTACTGCGTCATCACGAGCGGGCAGAAGGGGACGCACGACCCGAAGATGTCGCCGAAGCAGATGGCGGAGATCCGTCAGCGTGAGCAGCGCGCGGCGGGCGAGGCGATCGGCGTACAGGGCTTCGTGTTCCTGGGGTACCAGGACGGCGAGCTCGAGCGGACGATGAAGCTGCGCGGCGAGGTGTGTCGCGTGATCCGCGAGCACAGGCCCGACGTCGTCTTCACGAACGACCCGTGGGGCCATTACCAGATCCATCCCGACCACCGCGTCGCGGGCTGGAGCGGACTCGACGGCGTCATCGCGGCGCGCGACCACCTCTTCTTCCCGGAGCAGCTGCGCGGCGGCAAGCTGAAGCACCACCGCGTCTCGCGCGTGCTCCTCTTCGGATCGCGCGAGCCGAATATCTGGTTCGACATCACGACGACGCTGGACAAGAAGATCGCCGCGCTGCAGTCGCACGTCTCACAGCTCGGCGACCGCACCGAATTCCCGGAGCGCATGCGCGCGTGGTCGAAGAGCATCGGTGCCGCGTGGAACATCCCGCACGCGGAGGCGTTCCGCTACCTCGAGCTCGCCTAAGCCGATCGGAGCAGCGACTCCTCGATCCGCCACGCGCCGCTCGCGTCGAATCGCGCGATGGACTGCGGCTGCGTGACCCAGCGAAGGCCGGCGATCTCCGCCTGCACCTCCGCGGCGCGTTCGTAGAGCGCGAGCTCCGATGCACGATCGCGCACCGCTTCGGTGCGCGCGACGACATCTCCGATCGCGGACGCGTCGCGCTCGAGCACGGCCGTGATGGCGCGCGCGAGCGCCGGGCCGTCGGCCGCGCTCACGCCGCGACGGCGCGCCATGTCGCGCTCGACGGTCGTCATCGCGTTCGCGGGCCGGCACAGGTGGATGGGGAACGCGCGCGCGAGGGCGCTCGCGGCGCCGGCCGTCGGCGACCAGCCGAGGTACGGCCCGAAGTAGCGGACGCCCTCCACCGCGACGATCTCGTGCACCGCGGTCACGGACGACGGCGCGAGTCGGATCGCCACGATGCTCTCGAACCCGAGCGTGCGGTTGAACGGCGGATCGTGCCGCTCGAGGAGCGCGCGTTCGAGGAACGCGGCCTCGTGCTCCGACGCGGTCGTGACGGTCGCGACGCGTCGGACACGACGCACCATCCCGCGCAGTCCCGGACGGTCGAGGCTCGCGTGCCAGTAGCTGCGGACGCGCTCGCGAAGATCGCCGGCGCGGCCGACGTAGAGGATGCGACCACGCCCGTCGAGCATCAGGTATGCGCCCGGCGCCGCCGGAACATGCGAGAGGTCGACCTGCGGCGCGAGCAGCGCGGTCACCCGGCCACCTGCCCCTTGAGCCAGTCGCGCAGCACGTCCTTCGCATGCCCCGGGAACGCGATGCGCTTCGGCAGCTCGCGCTTGGTGAACCACTTGAGCGCGTCGGCGTCATCGCCCGCCTTCTCGCGCCCACCGATCACGTGTCCTCGGTAATACAGGTTCAGCGTGTAGGTGTCGCCGTTCTTGTCGTGATAGACGCCGAGGAGCTCGTCGATCGCGATGCGCAGCCCCGTCTCCTCGCGCGCCTCGCGCACCGCGCCGGTGCGCGGGTGCTCGTCCTGCTCGAGGAAGCCGCCGGGGATGTCCCAATACCCCTTGAACGGCGCGCGCTCGCGACGGACCAGCAGCAGCCGGGCGCCCTTCTCGATGAGCACACCGACCGCTGGCTTCGCGTTGCCGAACGCGATCCACCCGCACTCGGGACACACCGGCCGCACGCGGTGCTCGACCGTGCGGCGCACGAGCTTCGCACCGCACTGGATGCAGAAGCGCGCGCTAATGCTTGAAGTGCCGGCGGCCCGTGAACAGCATCGCCATGCGGTGCTTGTTCGCCGTCTCGATCATCATCGCGTCGCGGATCGATCCACCCGGTTGGATGATCGCGGTCACGCCCGCGCGCGCGGCGACCTCGATGCCGTCCGGGAACGGGAAGTACGCGTCCGACGCCATCACGGCGAGGCGGGCGTTCTCACCGGCCTTGCGCACGGCGACCTCTACGGCGACGACGCGCGAGAGCTGCCCCGGTCCGATGCCGACCGTCGCGAGGCCCTTCGCGAGCACGATCGCGTTCGACGTGACGTGGCGGACGCAGCGCCAGGCGAAGATGAGGTCGGTGAGCTCCTCGAGCGTGGGCGACCGCTCCGTGACGACCTTGTAGCTCCCCTCCTCCGCGACCGTCTCGTCCGGCGTCTGCACGAGCATCCCACCGGCGACGCGCTTCATGTCGAGCGCGTGCGCATCGGGACGACGCAGCTGCCGGCCGTTGATGAACGCGTTGGGCACCGTGAGGATCTCGAGGTTCTTCCGCTGGCGAAGGATCGGAAGGGCGTCCTCGTCATAGCCCGGAGCGATGATCGCCTCGTAGAACGTGTCGCGCATCGCCTCGGCGAGCTCCCGCGTCACCACGCGGTTCGCGCCGACGATGCCGCCGAACGCCGACACCGAATCGGCCATGAACGCGCGGCGATAGGCGGACGTGACGTCGAGATCCGAGGCGATGCCGCACGGATTCTGGTGCTTCACGATCGCGACGGTCGGCTGCGCGAAGTCGGCCGCCAGCCGCCACGCTGCGTTGATGTCGAGCACGTTGTTGAAGCTCGCGGCCTTCCCGTGGACCTGCTCCATCGCGACCATCGCGCCGTCGTCCTCACCGCGCACCGCGTAGAACGCGGCCTGCTGGTGCGGGTTCTCCCCATAGCGGAGGTCCCGCACCTTGCGGAGGGCGAGGGTCATCTCGTCGGGGAACGTGATGCCCGCGTCGGCGACGAAGCGCGACGCGATCGCGGCGTCGTACCCGGCGGTGTGCGAGAACGCCTCGGCCGCGAGGAGGCGTCGCGTCTCCAGCGACACGTCCTTGCGCTCGCGCAGCTCGTCCAGCACGGCCTGGTAGCGACCCGGCCGCGACACGACGATGACGCCCTGGTAGTTCTTTGCCGCCGCGCGGAGGAGCGTGACGCCGCCGATGTCGATCTGCTCCTGGAGCTCGACGCCGCGCTTGCCGGCGGCCGCGGACTTCGCGAACGGGTACAGG
>DATDNP010000082.1:0-10244 GCA_036518215.1 Candidatus Limnocylindria bacterium | reverse complement strand
CGTACGCGCGAAAGAAGAGGAGCGACGCTCGCTCTAGGAGGCTGTGGTTCGTGACGACGGCCGCGACGCCGCGGTCGCGGGCGAGCTTGATGGCCATCGCGCCAAGTGGGCTCCAGAGCGAGTGCGCGTGGACGACGTCGATCCGCTCGTCCTGGAGGATCGCTGCGAGGCGGCGCACGAGCGCCGGTGGCACCGGGTCACCGAGCTCCATGCCGGCCCTCTCGAGCGCGCGCTGCAGGCCGCGCCACCCCGGAGGCACCGGACCGGCGAGCCGGTGCACGATCACGCCGTCGAGCGCATCCGGACCGGGCGTGACGGTGATGACCGAGACGGCGTGACCGCGCTCGCGCAGCTGCGCTGCGAGCCCGTTCACCTGCCCCTCGATGCCGCCGAGGCGCGGCGCGGTCCAGTCGGATACGAGCGCGATGCGCATCCGCGACACACGGTACGCTGCCGCGGTTGGACGCGCGTCCCCAGGAGCGGCGATCCGATCCACGACGCGGCATCGCCGCGCGCGTCGGCCTCGCGCTCGTCGCGACCGGCCTCGTGAGCGCGGCGACCGACCGTCGCGAGATCGCGGGCGCCGTGTACGACTGGCGGAGCGCCGTCGCGTTCGGTCTCTTCGTCGCCGTGCTCCTCGCGGCGGGTCTGCGCCGACCGGTGCGCGGCGTCGTGTCGCTCGCGTTCGGCGCGCTCGCGCTGGGGCTCATGGTCGCGGCGTTCGAGCTCGGAGCGGCGCCGGGCATGATCGTGTACGTCGCGCTCGCGCTCGCCGCGACCTTCTACGCGGCGCCGCATCTCCGGCTGCTCGTGATCGGAGCGTTCTCCCTCTGGACGCCGGCGCTCTGGCTCCTTGCGGGCCCGTCGCTCGCACCGCTCCTGTGGTTCGCGTCGATCGTCGCGCTCGCTGCCGCGGCGTTCGCGCTCCTCGACCCGCGCCGCGTGCATCCCTCCGATCGCCTGCGACGTGCCGGCTACGCGACGCTCGCGATCGCGGTCGTCGCGATGAGCGCGGGCCGCACGCTGCGCGTCTCGGGTCCGGGCTCGACGGCGCTCGACGCGATCGCCCTCGTCGCCGTCCTCGCGCTCGTGCTGCTCGCCTACGCGCGGATGCGACCCTCGCTGCGCGAGACGACGGCGCTCGCGGTCGGCCTCGTCGCGTTCGCCGCGGTCGGAGCGGTGTACATCGCGAGCGTGCCGTACCACGACGACGCCGTGGTCGGCCCGCATCGCGCCGCGGAGCTGCTGCTCGCGGGCCAGGATCCGTACGCCACCTTCGACCTTCCCGACGCCCTCGCGCGCTTCCACATCGACGTCGTATGGGCGACGCATCTCGTGAGCGGCGACGTGATCCACACGTACAGCTATCCCGCGCTCTCGTTCCTCGTCGTCGCGCCGTTCGTCGCGCTCGGGATTGACGACATCCGGTGGGTGTACCTCGTCGCGCTCGTCATCCTCGCTGTCGCCGCCGCGCGCCACATGCGGCCCGCGTGGCGCGCGCCGGCGCTCGCGACGATCCTCGGAAGCGAGATCGTTTCGACGCAGGCGCTCATCGCCGGCGTCGATCCGACGTGGGCGCTGTTCATCGTCTGCGCGTGGCTCGCGCGCGACCGGCGGTGGCTGTCGGCGCTGTTCCTCGGCCTCGCGATCGCCGACAGGCAGCCGGCGTGGTTCGTGTTCCCGTTCGTCATCGCCGCCGTCGCGCGGCGCGCGAGCGCGAACGAGGCGCTCGTGCGCGCGGCGATCGCGCTCGGCGTCGCCGTCCTCATCCACGTCCCGTTCCTCATCGGCGCGCCGTCACGGATGTTCGAGGGGATCCTCGCGCCGGTGTTCGCGCCGCTCGTGGCCGACGGCGTCGGCCTCGTGCAGTTCGGCGTCACGGCCCGATACACGCCGATCCTCCCGCGTCTCGCCTACACCGTGCTCGCGCTCGCTGCCTTCGCGGCGCTCCTCGCCATCGTCTGGCGCAGGTCGCGCTCGCTCGTGGGCGCATGGCTCGGATGGCCGCTCCTCCCGCTCTACCTCGCGTGGCGATCGCTCCCGAACTACTTCGCCTTTGCGCCGCTCTTCACGCTCGTCGCCGACGACGAGCTCACTGACGAGAGCTAGTCCTCGAAGGGCGCGGGCTCCGCCGCCCCCGCGAACAGCGTCGTGATCGCCGCCGTCACCGGCACAGTCGCGATGACCCCGAGGCTCGCCGCGATGACGGCGCCGAGGACCGCCGCGATCGGCTCGCTGTTCAGCGCGATGTCGCTCGGCGTCGTACCGAGCCACACGAGCAGCACGGTGGGGAGCGACGCACCGAAGTACGCGAGCGCGAGCGTGTTCACGAGCGACGCGAGGTGATCCCGCGCCGCATCGACCGCCGCCAGGAACAGGCGTCGTCCGCGGAGCATGTCATCGGCACGCGCGAGACGGAGCGTGGTCCACACCTGGCCCAGGCTCATGTCGACGATGGCGCCGAGCGATCCGACCATCATGCCGGCGAGTGCAAGCCGCGGCATGTCCACGCCGCCGCTCGCGCTGAGCGCGAGCGCGACCTGCTCATCTGTGCCGACGCCGGAGAGGCGCGTCGCCGCGATCGCCGCCGCGCCGGCGGCAGTCGCGATCCCGAGTCCAGCGAAGGTGCCGCCGATCGCGAGCAGACTCCGCCGACTGACGCCGTGGACGACGAAGACGGTCAGCGCGCTCGCCGCGACCGACCCGAGGAGCGTCGAGACGAGCGGGTCGCCGCCCGTCCGGATCGCGGGCACCACGGCGAGGAGGAAGATCGTGACGCTCAGCACGAGGCCCGCGAGAGCGGTGAGGCCGCGCAGCCGCGCGATGACGAGAAGGGCGAGCACGAGGACGACGGCGATCGGGATGAGCGACGGCAGCCTCACGACCTCCTGGATCGTGTACGAGCGATCGTTCCCCTGTCGCGAAACGGACATGAGCACGCGATCACCCGTCTTCAGGTACGCGTTCGCGTCGAGGCCGTGCTTGCCGTCCCACTCGAGCTCCACGACGTCGCCGCGGTAGAGGCTGTCGTCGAGCTGCACACGCAGCTCCTGGAAGGGTGCCGACGCGCCGTTCGGGGCGACGTGCTGGCCGATCTGAACGACGTCGGCGACGTGCCCCGACACGATCTCCGTGTCCGAGTTCTGCGAGGAC
The DNA here is from genome assembly GCA_036518215.1 of Candidatus Limnocylindria bacterium. GTDB lineage: Bacteria > Chloroflexota > Limnocylindria > P2-11E > P2-11E > CF-39. The sequence goes on along the minus strand of DATDNP010000082.1, from coordinate 7,091 downwards.
GGCGCGCATGCGGCGAACGCGAGCGCGGCGAGGGCACAGAGGGCGAGGCGGAGCGGGGTCACGTCACGAAGAACGTAGCGCGATGGCGAATGTGTCGTCCGGGGCGGCGGGCGCGATGCCCGCCGCCCCCGTTGACGCGAGAGAGAGGTCTAGCTCTTGGACTTCGCGGCGCCGCGGAGCCCCGCGCCGATCGCGAGGAGACCCGCGAGGAGAAGGAGGAGTGCCCACGGGGCACCCTGCGGACGCTGGGTCGAGGTGCTCGGGAGGTTCACGACGCCGGAGGCCGCACCGCCCGCTGCGCCGCCGGCCGCGCCGGAGACGCCCGCGTTCGATGTCGCGCCGCCCGCGGCCGCGCCCTGCGCGCCCGCGCCGGTCGTGCCGACCGCGCTGGTCTCGCCGCCAGCGGTGTTGCCACCGTTCGTGCCGCCCGCCGCGGCGGACGCGCACATGGTCGTGTCAGTCGTGACGTTCGAGGCGTTCTCCGCCTGCAGCGTCGCGAGCTGGTCCGACATCATCGTCGCCAAGATCCAGTTGCTCGTGCCGCTCACGCGGATGCAGACGGATACGGGTATCGCGTTGCCGGTCGAACCGGTGCCGCCACTCGGAGACGCCGAGGGCGACGCGCTTACGGATGCCGATGCGCTCGGCGAGGCCGACGCGCTCGGCGAGGCCGACGCGCTGGCGGAAGCGCTCGCCGAGGGGGAACCGCTCGCGGACTCGGACGGGCTCGCGGACGCGCTCGCCGAAGCGGACGCGCTCGCGGACGCCGAAGCGCTCGCGGAAGCGGACGCGCTCGCGGACGCCGAAGCGCTCGCCGAAGGGGACGCGCTCGCGGACGCCGAAGCGCTCGCCGACGGCGAACCGCTCGCGGACTCGGACGGGCTCGCTGACGCGCTCGCCGAAGGAGACGCGCTCACGCTCGCCGACGGCGAGGCCGAAGCACTCTCCGACGCGGATGCGGACGCACTGGGCGACGCCGAGGCGACCGTCCGGATGCACGGGCCGCTGCTCAGATTGAACTGACCGTGCCACGAGGAGTCGATGGTCGCCGTCGCGGCCGTGACGGCGAGGTTCAGGTGGGCGCTCGTGACGTAATGCGCGGTGCCACCTGTCACCTTCCAGAGGTTGGCCGTGCCGGTGACGCCACCGGCCCAGGTGACGGTGATCGATGCGGGGGCCTGAGCTTCAGTGGTCTGCGTGATGACGAAGTGCCACTGGGTCGCGTCGTCATCGCAGTCGTAGTCCGTCAGTGCCTTCGCGTGGATCGTCATGGTGGTGTTCGCCTGGACGATTGCGTTCGACGGCGTCATCGCCACCGCGCTGCTCGACATGAAGAGCACGAGAGCGGTGGTAAGGACGAGGCCGAGTACGGATGCGATATGTGTTCGTGACATGGATCCTCCTTCGTTGGTCTTGAGTGCAAGCCGGTCGCGGTGTTGGGGATGCACGCGCGTGACCGGCAACGGAGTGATGAAGAGGTAAAAGAAACAACGATCTAGAAACAACGCGCGCGACCACGACGCCTCGTTCGCGCGCGTTACGGCACGGCGTGGTCTCCGTCGCCGGTCATGTGGGCGTCACGGCGCACGCTCGGTCATGAAGCCGCTGATCGCGAGACGCGCCGCTATCGCGAGTAGATCTGCGTACCGACCCACACGACCGCGAACTCCGCGGTCGCGACGAGCACGATCGTCCCGCCGGAGGATGCGTTCGCGAAGTAGCTGATCCAGAGACCGAGGACCGCGGCAGACACCGCGAAGATCCCGGCCAGCGCGATGAACGTGCCCATGTCGCGGGCGAGCAGGCGCGCGGTCGCCGCCGGCGTCACGAGCATGGCGACCGCGAGCACGATCCCGACGATCTGCACCGACACGGCGACCGTGAGACCGATGAGACCCATGAGCGCCGTGTCGTAGCGGACGGAGGAGAGACCCGCGGCCTGCGCGCCGACCGGATCGAACGACACGAAGATGAACTGCCGTCCCCACACGCGCAGGACCGCCACGACGACGACCGTCGCGACGATCGCAAGGGCGAGCTGCACCTCGGTGACGCCGAGCACGTTCCCGAAGAGGATCCCGAGGAGGTCACCGGTGTAGGACGTGATGCCGCTGAAGAGGACGATGCCGAGGGCGAACATGCCCGAGAACACGACGCCGATGGAGGTGTCCTCGCGGATCACCCCGCGGCGGGCGAGCGTCCCCATCCCGATCGCCGCGACGATGGCCGCGACCATGCCCCCGATGACGAGGTTCACGTCGAGCAGGAACGCGATGACGACGCCGGGGAAGGCCGCGTGCGCCACCGCGTCTCCGAGGAACGCGAGCCCGCGCAGCACGACGAACACGCCCACGCCCGCGCACACGATGCCGACGAGCACGCTCCCGACGAGCGCGCGCTGCATGAACGTGTACTGGAGCGGCTCGAAGAGGTCAGGCATGGTGCTGGTCCCCGAGCGGCGCGGCGCGGACGCCGCGGTGACCGCCGAAGGTCTGTCGCAGGATGTCGTCGTCGCGGAGGATGCTCGTGCCGCCGTCGGCGACGATCCCGCCGTTCATCGCGATCACGCGCGGGAAGTGCGCCATGACGCCTCCCAGGTCGTGTGTGGACACGAGGAGCGAGTGCCCCTCCCTCGCGAGGCCCTCGAGAAGCTCCATGAGCTGCTCCTCGGTCGCGGCGTCGACGCCCGTCGCGGGCTCGTCCAGCAGGAACACGCGCGCGTCCGACGCGAGCGTCCGCGCGAGCAGGATGCGCTGGCGCTGACCACCGGACAGCGCGGCGATCGGCCGGCGCAGCAGGTCCGCCGCGTCGACGCGCGCGAGCGCGTCGCGCGCCGCCGCGCGTGCGGCCGAGCCCGGCGCGCGCCCGTGCGGGAGCTTCTCGAGCCGACCCATGAGCACGACGTCCTCGACGCGGAGCGGGTAGTCCCACCGCAGCTGCTCGGATTGCGGCAGGTACGCGACGAGGCGCGACACGCCCGGCGCCTCGCCGAGCACGGTCGCCGTGCCGGACATCGGCCGCAGGATCCCGGCGATCACCTTGAGGAGCGTCGACTTCCCGGCGCCGTTGGGACCGACGAGCGCGATGAGCTCGCCTTCGCGCACGACGAGGTCGACGCCGGTGATGACCGGCGTGCGGTCGTACCCCGCGCTCACACCGTGGAGCTCGACGACGCTGCTCATCGAAGCGCGTCCGCGATCTTGTTCGCGATCGTTCTCATCACACCGGCGTACGTGTCGGCCGGCGCGGCCATGAGGCTGTCCGTCGGCATGTCCGTGACGATCTTCGTCACGCCCGACTCGCTCGCGATCATCTGGACGATGCGCGGCGACACGCCGGCCTCGGAGAAGAGCGCTCGGACGCGGGCGGCCTTGATCTTCTCGACGAGATCTGCGAGCGCCGCCGGCGGCGGATCCTTCCCCGCCTCGATCTGCGAGTAGCCGACGATGGTGAGCCCGTACGCCTTCGCGAAGTACGGATACGCGTCGTGCGACGTCACGAGCTCGCGACGCTCCGCCGGGATGGTCGCGATCGTCGCGCGGACGTCGGTATCGAGCGCGGCGAGCGCGGTCTCGTACCGTGCCGCATTCGCGGCGTACGCCGAGGCACCGGACGCGTCGGCCACGGCGAGGGCGTCGCGGATCTTCTCGACGTAGCGACGCGCGAGTGACACGTCGAACCAGAGGTGCGGGTTGTCGCCGATCGTCGGCAGGCCGTCCGAGAGCGTGACGACGGGCGCGTCGGCCCTGCGATCCGCGAGCAGCCGCTGCGCCCATGCGTCGAGGTCGAGGCCGTTCACGAAGAAGAGGCGGGCCTGGCTCACGCGACGGCTGTCCGCCGGACGCGGCTCGTATTCCTCGACGTGCGCACCGGCGGGCACGATCGACTCGACGCGCACGCGGTCGCCGGCGACATTGCGGACGAGATCCGCGAACACCGTCGTCGTCGTGAGGACGAGCGGGCGCGGGTCTGAGATCGCCGGCGGCGCGCATCCCGCGACGAGGGCGACGGCGACGAGCGCGAGGATGGCGGCGCGCGTCACGCGCGACATTCCGCGCAGAGGCCCTGCACCTCGACGCCGTGGCCGAGCGGTTCGAAGCCGCGCGCCCGGGCCGCCGCATCGATGCGCTCCTCGAGGCCGGACGCGCGGATCTCCTCGACCCGGCCGCAGCCGCGGCACACCAGATGGTGGTGATGCGTCGGCGCGCAGGCGGTGTAGCGAACGCAGCGCGCGCCCTGCTCGATGCCGTGGATGCGCGAGAGCACGTCGCTCTGCACGAGGAGGTCGAGGGTCCGGAACACGGTCGCGCGCCCGACGCCGTGCCGCGCGAGCTCCCGGACGAGCTGTTGCGCGGTAAATGGCTGGGCGCGCTTCAGGGCCGCGGCGATCACACGCGCCCGCGGCGTGGTGCGCCGCCGGCCGCCCTCGCCGAGCCGCGCGATGACGTCATTCGCCTGCTCGCTCGCCATCTAGTTGAGACAAAGTATCACTAGCGACGAGCGAGGGCATGACGGCTGCACGGGGAGCGGACCCATGAGCACGATGGACCGCACCCTCTCCGGACCCGGCGACATCAGCGAACCTCCGTTCTCGCGGCTTCTCTTCGCGGACACGCGGACCTCATGGCTGTGGCTCATCGTCCGCCTCTACCTCGGTTACGAGTGGATCACCTCGGGCCTCACGAAGCTGGGCTCCGACGCGTGGACGGGCACGCATGCCGGCGCGGCGATCACCGGCTTCGCGAAGGGAGCGCTCGCGAAGACGTCGGGCGATCACCCGGACGTGCAGAGCTGGTATGGCGCGTTCCTTCAGAACGTCGTCATGCCGAACGCCGCCGTGTTCGGCCGGCTCGTGACCGCGGGCGAGATGCTCGTGGGCATCGCGCTCATCCTGGGCGCGCTCACGGGCATCGCCGCGTTCTTCGGGATCACGATGAACGCGAACTACCTGCTCGCCGGCACGCTCAGCACGAACCCCGTCCTCATCATCCTCGGGACGCTCGTCGTGCTCGCGTGGCGGAACGCGGGCTGGATCGGCCTCGACCGCTGGCTCCTCCCGATGCTCGGCACGCCGTGGCAGCCCGGCGCCGCGTTCGCGCACTCGGACAGCAGACGCGAGCGCACCGCTGGACGAGAGCGTGAGCGACGGCGCGAGCGTGAAGGCCGGACGACGCTCGGACCCGGGAGCTAACCCTTCCCGAAGAGGAGCTGCTGCAGGTCCGGCAGCACGGTGCCGAGGCCACCGATGAAGATGAGGCCGATGACGAGGCTCGCGATGCCGGCGACGGCGCCGACCGTCATGTAGAGCGCGCGGGTGCGCTGTGCGCCGATGAAGCCGCTGGCGCTGATGACCGCGACGAGCGTGTTCGACGCGAGCAGCCCGACGACGAACGCGAGCAGGAACACGATGCCCGTGCCGCCGGTGACGCCCGCGACGCCGGCGATAAGGAGCGCCTGCGACCCCGTCTCGGCGCCGATCCCGTGGATCATCCCGACGCCGAACGCCGTCTTCGCGCCGTACTGGGTCGCGTGCGCCGAGGGGACGTGCTCGTGCCCGTGGATTTTCGCCTGGATCCAGCCCCAGCCGTTCCGCACGACGTCGAAGACGAGCATCCAGCGGCTACGCATCCGGAACTCGCCCTTGCCGCGAAGGTACTGGACGACCGAGTAGAGCACCCACGCTCCGAGGAGCACGAGCGTCACGCCGACGACGCGCTGCAGGATCGGGTCGACCCACGGCGGGAGGATCGCGCCGAGGATGAGGGCCGCGATGCCGAGGACGACGACCACAGAGGCGTGGCCGAGCGCGTACAGCGTCCCGAGCGCGACGGCGTGACGCTGCTCGTGCGCGAAACGAGACTCGCGCAGCGCGTGGATCGCGCCGGGGTCGTGCTCGTGCGCGTGGACGTGCCCCCGCCGCTCCTGCTGCGTGTGGCCATGTGGCGTGACGGGCGCTCCGGCGGGAACGTCGACCTCGGTGTGTCCCGCCGTCGTCGTGCTCGTGATGTCGGTGATCGCGGCGATGTGGTCCCAGTCGAAGCCGTGCCGGAAGCCGAGGGCGATCATGCCGAGGAGCACGCCGAGGAGGGACAGGTCCATGTCGCCAGCGTAGACGGGCGAGCGTGCTTATCGCAACTCGCCGCAATAGCGGCATGTTGCACATAGCTCGTTATCGCGACACACTTGCGCGAGCGATGGCGAAGATCGACGAGCAGATCCGCGCGAGCGGCGGCCGCATGACGATCCAGCGCCGCCTCGTCCTCGAGGCGCTCCAGCGCGCTCGACATCACACGACGGCCGAGGAGATCGCGGCGCGCATCCGCAGCCGCCACCCGCAGATCGACCCGTCGACCGTGTACCGCAACCTCGAGGCGCTCGAGGCGCTCGGCCACGTGACGCACACGCACTTCGAGGATCGCGTCACGCGCTGGCATCTCGCGAGCGAGGAGCGGCACGGCCATCTCGTGTGCCGCTCGTGCGGCGCCGAGCAGGAGGTGCCGATGACGGTCCTCGAGCCGCTCGCGCGGCGGCTGCGGCACGAGCACGGCTTCCAGGCGGACCTCGCGCACTCGGCGGTCGTCGGGCTCTGCCGTCAGTGCGCGTCCGTATCCTCTACGTAGTGCGAAGATCCCTCGCGATCTGCGTGTTCGCCATCGCCGCTGCCGCGGCGGCCGCCGCCGGCTCAGGTGTCGTGGTCGCGGCACACATCGACCCACCGGGCACACCCCTTCTCCACGCGCACAGCCTCGCGCTGTATCGGCTCACCCTCTTCGCCGACGCGCCGCGCATCCATGACATCGGGCGCACGCTCGTCGACGACGAGGACGCCTCGTTCGACGCGACCGCGGCGCTCGTGCTCGCGCTCCTCACGCTGGCCGTGCCGCGGATCCCGCGGCCGACGTTGCGCGCCGTCGCGGAGCTCTCGCCCTTCACCATCGTTCGCCGCCAGCTTCAGCCCGCGAATCCGCATGGACCGCCACGCGCGGCCCTCCACGCGTAGATCGACGAATCACTGGAGGGATAGAAGTGCATCGCATGCTTTCGGCGGCCGCGTCCGTGCTGGTCGTCATCGCGAGCCTCATCGGAGCATC
>DATDNP010000081.1:0-18327 GCA_036518215.1 Candidatus Limnocylindria bacterium | reverse complement strand
CGCAGCGACGCGCGGTGGTCGCCGTCCACGGTGAACGCCTGGCCGGGAACGAACGCGACACCCTCCTCGAGAGCGACGTCGAGGAGCGCGCGTGCGTCCATTCCCCGCGGCAACGTGACCCAGAAGTAGAAGCCGCCGTCGGGATCATTCCAGCTCACGCCCGTCCCCGCGAACGTGCGCGTCAGCGCACTACGCGCGCGCTCGTGCTTCTCCCGGTACAGGGCCCGCAGCCGTTCGACGTGAGCGTCGGCACCGCCGCGGCGGAGGAACTCGAGGACCATGCGCTGCGCGAGCGTGCCGGTCGACGAATCCATGGTCTGCTTCGCCGCGGCCATCCGGCGCACGACGTCGGGCGACGCGATGACCCAGCCGACGCGAAGGCCCGGAAGGAAGGTCTTCGAGAACGAGCCGACCGACACGACGTCGGCGCGCACCGCGAGCGAAGCGATGGGCGCGAGCTCGTGACCGCGGTAGCGGAGGAGCGCGTACGGATCGTCCTCGACGAGGACCGCACCGCAGCTCGCGGCGAGCGCGCACAGCGCTTCGCGCCGCCGCTCGGAGAGCGTCTCGCCCGTCGGGTTCTGGAAGTTCGGCACGACGAAGAACATCCGAGGACGGATGCCGTCGCGGCGCAGGAGTCGCGCGGCGGCCTGCACGTCCATGCCCTCGTCGTCGACGGGCACCTCGACGACGCGCGCGCCGTGATTGCGGAACGCCGAGAGCGCGTTCGCGAACGCCGGAGACTCGGCGACGACGACATCGCCGGGCCGTAGGTACACGCGGCACACCAGATCGATGCCCTGGAGCGCCCCCGCCGAGACGAGCACGTCCTGCGCGTCCGCGCGCACGCCACGGCGCCGCGCCATCTCCGCGACGGCCTCGCGCAGCTCCGGCTCGCCCTCGGTGATCGTGTATCCGAGCGCGGATGCGCCTTCGCGCGCGATCACGGCGCGCGCGATGTCCTCGGCGCCGACGAGCTCGAGCGCTTCGCGCGACGGCGAGCCGACGGCGAACGACACGGTGTCGCGCGTCTGCCGCGCCACGATGCCGATCGTCTCGTCGATGAACGAGCCGTGCGGATCGTTGAGCGGGAAGCCGGCCACCTCGTGCGAGATCTCTCGGATCGCCATGACCGCCTCCCTTCTCGTTCCGCTCAGGAACTGAAAAGGCCTCCCGTCTTCGGGAGGCCTTCGGTGTCGTATTCGCTGCGTGTGCGGTGGCGCTAGCCCCCCGTGCGTGTGCCTGACCCCGGGATCGGGGCCGGAACGATGACGATGAACGGAAGGAGCGCCACGAACGGACACGCTACGGTCCGGCGCGCCGCACGGCCACGCCCGTTATTCACGCTGCACAACGTCACGAGCTGGTCACCGCGCCTTCGCTCGCGCTCGAGACGAGACGCGCGTACTTCGCCATGACGCCGCTGGTGTATCTGGGCCGCGGCGCGTTCCAGGTCTTGCGCCGCCGCGCGAGCTCCGCGTCGTCGACGACGAGATCGAGCGTGCGCTTCTCGGGATCGATGCGGATCTCGTCGCCGTCGCGCACGAGGGCGAGCGGTCCACCGACGGCGGCCTCGGGTGCGATGTGCCCGACGACGTGACCGTGCGTCGCGCCGGAGAAGCGCCCATCGGTGACGAGCGCGACCGCGTCCGCGAGGCCGGCGCCGACGATCGCGCCGGTGACGCCGAGCATCTCCCGCATCCCCGGCCCGCCCTTCGGGCCCTCGTAGCGGATGACGACGCAGTCGCCCGGATCGATCTTCTTTCCGACGACGGCGGCGAACGCGTCCTCCTCGCGATCGAACACCCTCGCGCGGAACGTGCCCGCGCTCATCGCGTGCCCGGCGACCTTCATGACGCCGCCCTCCGGCGCGAGCGAGCCCTTGAGGATCACCATGCCGCCGGTCGGCGCCAAGGGCTTCGCGAGCGGACGCACCACGTCCTGGCCCGGCGTCTCGCCGACGCGGGTCGCCTCGTCGCCGATGGTCCGCCCGCTGACCGTCATCGCGTCGCTTTGGAGCAGGCCCGCGTCGCGCAGACGCTGGAGCACGAGCATGATGCCGCCCGCGCGATGCATGTCCGGCGCGGTGAAGCGGCCCCACGGCTTCATGTCGGCGAGCAGCGGCGTCCGCGCGCTGATCCGGTCGAAGTCATCGATCGAGAGGTCCGTGCCGGCCTCGCGCGCGCACGCGAGGAGATGCAGCACGGCGTTCGTCGAGCCGCCGGTCGCCATGACCGCGGCGATCGCGTTCTCGAAGTTGGGGCGCCGCAGCACGCGTGACGGCCGGAAGTCCTCGCGCAGCATCTCGACCGCGCGCCTGCCGGCGGCGCGCATGACGTCGTCGCGGGCCGCATCGGTCGCGGGCACCCCGCTCGAGCCCGCGGGAGAGATGCCGAGCGCCTCGAAGGCGGTCGCCATCGTGTTCGCGGTGAACTGACCGCCGCACGCACCAGCGCCGGGACATGCGACGGACTCGAGCTCGTGCAGCTCCGTGTCGCTCATGGCCCCGACCGCGTGCTTGCCCACCGCCTCGAAGACGTCGCCGATCGTGACGTCGCGGCCCTGGAAGCGGCCGGGGAGGATCGAGCCGCCGTAGACCATGAGCCCCGGGATGTCGAGACGGGCGAGCGCCATGACGCAGCCGGGGATCGTCTTGTCGCATCCGGAGATCGCGACAAGGGCGTCGAGCTGATGCCCGCGTGCCGCGAGCTCGATCGAGTCCGCGACGATCTCACGCGAGATGAGCGACGCCTTCATCCCCTCGGTGCCCATCGCGATCCCATCGCTGACCGCGATCGTGTTGAACTCGACGGGGGTCCCACCCGCTTCGCGGATGCCCTCCTTCACGCGCTCGGCGAGGTCGCGAAGGTGGATCGTGCAGGGCATGATCCCCATCCACGAGTGCGCGACGCCGACGAGCGGGCGGCGGAAGTCGTCGTCGCCGTAGCCGACCGCGCGCATCATCGCGCGGGCCGGCGCGCGATCCGGCCCGTCGATCATCACGCGGCTGCGTGCGCGGACGTCGGTGTTCAGCGGATCACGACGCCGCAGGCAGCGTCGCGGCCGTCACTGCCGCCCGGCGCGCCTGCGCGACAATGGTGAGCAGGTCGACCTCGGAGAGCTCCGCGACCTCGTCGCCACGCTTCATCGCGAGCGCGTACGCCCGGTCGAGGCTCTCGCCCTCGAGCGCGACGCCCATCTCGCGGAGGCGCGCCGCGAGCCCACGGCGGCCGGAGAGCTTCGTGACGACGAGGCGCCGCGACTCCCAGCCGACGCTCTCGGGCGTCATGATCTCGTACGTCCGCGCGTCCTTGAGCACGCCATCCTGGTGGACGCCCGACGCGTGCGCGAACGCGTTCGCGCCGACGATCGCCTTGTTCGGCTGCACCGGGATGCCGGTGAGCTCGGTGAAGAGCCGGCTCGTCGGCACGATCCGCTCGGGGCGCACGTCCGTCCGCACGAGATAGTGGTCGCGGCGCACACGGAGCGCCATGACGAGCTCCTCGAGCGACGCGTTACCGCCGCGCTCCCCGATCCCGTTGATGCACACATGTGCCTGCTGCGCGCCCGCCTCGACCGCGGCCAAGGTGTTCGCGACCGCGAGGCCGAGATCGTTGTGACAGTGCACGGAGATCTGGAGGCCGCCGTTGTATGCGGCGAGCGCACCGCGCACGGCGAGCACGATCTTCGCGAACTCCGTCGGCTGCGTGTAGCCGACCGTGTCCGGGATGTTGATGATGCGCGCGCCCGCGCGCGCCGCGGCCTGGTACACGGTGACGAGGAAGTGGATGTCGCTGCGCGTCGCGTCCTCGGCCGAGAACTCGACCTCGTCGGCCTGCTCGACCGCGCGACGCACCGCGCGCTCCGCCGCCTCGATGACCGCGAGCGGCGCCATCCGGAGCTTGCGCTCGATGTGGATCTCGCTCGTCGCGATGAAGACGTGGATGCGCTTCCGTCCGGCCGGCTTGAGTGCGCGCGCCGCCGCGTCGACGTCGGCATCCGTGGCGCGGGCGAGCGCGGCGACGGTCGGCGTGCGCACCTCCGTGGCGATCGCGCGTACCGAAGCGAACTCGCCCTCGGACGCGGCCGGGAACCCCGCCTCGAGCACGTCGACGCCAAGGTCGGCGAGGGCGTGCGCGAGCCGCAGCTTGTCCGAATGCGTGAGCGCCGCGCCGGGCGCCTGCGCGCCGTCGCGCAGCGTCGTGTCGAAGATCTTCAGGTACCGCATCGCCACACCTCCGTCGTCGCTCGTCATTTCGCCGCAGCGACCGCCTCGCGCGGCGCGGGCTGCGTCGGGATCTCCTTCTTCGGGAGCCACGGCATCATCCGGCGGAGCGCGCGCCCGACCTCCTCGATCGGGAGGCGCTGCTCGCGCGCGCGGGTCTCGTAGAGACGCGGCGCGCCGCGCCGGTACTCCGCGATCCACTCCTTCGCGAACGTGCCGTCGCGCACCTCCGCGAGGACCTTCCGCATCGACGCGCGGACATGCTCGTCGACGATGCGCGTACCGCGGCTGTAGTCGCCGTACTCCGCGGTGTCGCTCACGGAATAGCGCATGTACGACAGACCGCCCTCGTAGAAGAGATCGACGATGAGCTTGAGCTCGTTGAGACACTCGAAGTACGCGATCTCCGGCTGGTAGCCGGCGTCGACAAGCGTGTCGAAGCCCGCCTTCACGAGCTCGGACACGCCACCGCAGAGCACGGCCTGCTCGCCGAAGAGGTCGGTCTCCACCTCCTCCGCGAACGTCGTGCGGATGACGCCGGCGCGCGTCGCGCCGACCGCGCGGGCGTATGCGAGCGCGGTGCGCTCGGCCCTGCCGCTCGCGTCCTGGTACACGGCGAGGAGCGCCGGCACGCCGCGCCCCTCGACGAAGAGCTCGCGCATGCGATGCCCGGGCGCCTTCGGAGCGATGAGGACGACGTCGGCCTCGGGCGCCGGCTCGACCTCCTTGAAGTGGACCGAGAATGCGTGCGCGACGACGAGCGTCGTGCCCTTGCGGACGCACGGTTTGATCGCGCGCTCGTAGATCGCGCGGTGATGCTGGTCGGGCGCGAGGAGGACGATGATGTCGGCGCTGCACGCGGCGTCGGCGACCTCACGCACGGTGAAGCCGTCGTGCTCGGCCCTCGCCCACGACTTCGATCCCGCCTGAAGGCCGACGATCACCTGGCAGCCGCTGTCGCGCAGGTTCTGCGCGTGCGCGTGCCCCTGGCTCCCGTAGCCGATGACCGCGATGGTCGTTCCCTGCAGGGCCTTCGGGTCCGCGTCGTTGTCGTAGTAGATCTTGGCCATCGTGGTCCTCCCTTAGAGATACGTCTTGGTCGTCAGGTTGCCGAGGCGCGGGTTCTGACCGAGGAGCTGGTCCGGATCGATCGGCACCTCGACGAGCATCGAGCGCCCGTCGCGCGCGTAGCAGGCGTCGACGATGTCCGCGAGGTTCGAGAGATCGGGCGCGACGCGCGCGGCGTCCCAGCCGTGCGCTTCGGCGGCCTTCACGAAGTCGATCTGCGGCAGCTTCGAGTGGTATCTGCGCTTCTCGACGTCCGGGATGATCACCTCAAGGCCCTTGTCGACGATCCCGTACACGCCGTTGTTCACGACGAAGACGTTCATCCCGAGGTTCGCGGCATCGGCGAGCGCGCCGCCGAAGAGGCGCCAGCAGCCGTCGCCGGTGAACGCGAACGTTTGCAGGTCGGGGTCGGCGCACTTTGCGCCGACGGCGAGCCCGAACCCGCTCCCCATCGCCGAGCCGTCGTGCGTCGTGTAGAACGGCATGTGCTCGTGCGGCCGCTGCGCGACGTACTGGCGATCCTTGTACGCGGTGCAGACGTCGTCGAATCCGATGGAGCCGGGCCGCCACATGCGGTGCAGGCGCCCGTAGAACTCGACCGCGTCGACCGTGCCGGGTCGCGTCGCGCGCCCGATCTCGCGCGTGTTGAGATCCGCAGGCGCGGCAGCCGCGCCGGGGCGACCGAGGTCCATCGCAGCGAGTCGCGGCAGGACTTCCTCGAGGACCATACCGATGTCGCCGCGCACCAGGCGGTACTCGTTCGCCACGCGGTGACGGAACTCACCGTGCTTGTGCCCGTACGCGTCGCGCAGGTCGGTGAAGTGCCAGACCCAGCCGGCGCCGATCCTGCCGAGATTGAGCGAGTACTCCCCCGGGTCGAACCCGAGCGTGATGACGACGTCGTCCGGGCCGACGCCACGCCAGAGTGACATCGCGGCGTCGTTCCCGCCGAACGAGATGTAGCCGTACCCCCACGGGTTGGCCGGCGAGACGGCGTTGGCGCCGTTCACCGACCACACCGTCGGGGCGTGAAGGAGTTGAGAGAGCGACGTGGTGAGCTCGCGGATACGCGGTGCGAACGCCGCCTCCGCGGATACATAGATCACGACGCGGCGGCCACGCGCCACCTGCGGGAATTCGTCGAGGAACTCGGCGACATCGCGCGCCGCGAACGTCGGCGGATTCGAGGTCCACGGGACGGCCGCGTCGGTGTCGCGCGAGAGGACGTCCGGATGGAAGGCGATCGCGACCGGCTTGTTGCGCTTCAGGACGTGCTGCGCCTTGCGCATGCCGTCCTCGAGACGGTTGATGTTGTCGATGACGACACAGCCCTCGCCGAGCTCTGCCTCCAGCTGCGGGACGATGTTCATCCCATGCTCGGACACGTCCTGAAGCGGACCGTTGCCGACGGACATGGTCGAGTTGAGCGCGACGAGGTAGACCGCTGGGATGTTGTGCAGCTTCGCGTCGGAGATCCCGCTGGCGCCCAGCTTGGTCGCCGCGCCCGTCGTCGTGACGCAACCGGCGACGCGACCCGAGGCGAGCCAGTAGCCAAGTGGTGCGAAGCCGGCGACGTACTCGCTCATCGTCAGCATGCGTGAGACGCCGTCGCGCGCATCCGCGAGCTCGGTGAACGGCTCCATGTGCTTCGCCACATGGACGACGCCGCCGCCATTCACACCCGCGAAGAACGTGATCCCCCAGGATCGAAGGATGTCGACGACGGCGGCGTTCCCCGTCTGCTGCTCGCGTTGCCCGACGCGTTGCCGCGGTCTGCGTTCAAGCGTCACCGCCATGTCGCCTTCTCCCTTCTACAACGAAAAAGGCCTCCCTTTGCGGGAGGCCTTCGGTGCTCTGCTTCGCGTGACTGGTGTGCCGCTAGCCTCCCGCGCCGACATACGCCCTCTCGACGAGGACGATGCCAATAAGGACGAGGACGATGCGGCCGAGCTGCATGAGGTGGCCATTCCATCGTCCCGACGCCGCGTGGGTCAAGGACTTCGGACGCGTTTGTGCGTACTGCATCACGAAGCGGCCTGCGCGAGCGCGCGGCGACCGAGGATCGCGAGCTGCATGGCGAGGCGCGCGTCGGGATCCTCGAGGTCGGCCCCGGTGAGTTTCGCGACGCGCTTCAGGCGATGCCGCACCGTGTTGCGGTGCAGATAGAGCTGCCGCGCGACGGAGTTCAGGTTGCCATGCAATCTCAGGTATGCCTCGAGCGTGTCGACGAGCTCGGCGTGCGCGTCGTCGGCGATGAGCGCGCCGAGGATCCGCTCCGCGAACGCGCGCACCTCGTGCGCTGGCTGGTTGAGCACGAAGCAGTACGGTCCGAGCTCGTCGAAGTGCGTCGCGCGCCCCTCGCCGTAGAGCGCCCGGCCCACGACGAGCGCGTGCTCTGCCTGCACGAGAGCGAAGTGTGCCCCGGTCGCACCATTCTTCGGCCCTGCGACACCCGCGGTCACGGTCGGATCGGCGAGCGCTGTCGCGACGCTCTCGCGGATGTGCTCTGCCTCGGTGGCCGCATCGATCGTGTCGTCGACTTCGCAGAGCGCAGTCACGCCGGCGGCGCTCCGGAGCACCTTCGCTTCGGGATCGACGGCGGCCGCGACGGCGTCGCGCAGCCCCTGGCTTCGGGCGCTGCCCGCGAGCACGACCGCGATGTACCGCCGCTCTGACGTGGTCCGCCTCCCATAACGAAGAAGGCCTCCCGTTGTCGGGAGGCCTTCGGTGTTCCTGCTCTTCGCTTCGCCGGTCTAGTCGCCGCCCCCCAACGCGTCGTGCCCCGTCATAAGGACGAGGGCCGGGACGATGACGATGACGATCGGCTGCGCCATGTGAGGACGGCAGCGTACCACGCGATGGATCGCTGTCGAGGTCAGATCAGGACCCGAGAAGTGCTTCTCGCGCGATCGTCACGGCATTGAATACCGATCGGATTTCGCCGGACGAAATCCGGACCTCTCCGACGGCGTCGTCCTACTGCGTGGGGAACGTCACGTGGCGTCCGATGAACGGGACGTGCTCGCCCACCCCGAGGATGACGGGCGCGAGCGCGCTGTGGAGGAGCGCCGGTCGAACGTCGTCCTCGTACAGGGCGAGCGTCTGGTCGAACTTCGCGACCTGGTCCGCGGGGATCGCGCTCGTCGTGACCTGCGCGGCCATCGCGTCGAGGGTGCCCTGATCGATCATCACGCCGTACTGCGGATTCGCCGCGAGCGCCGTCTTCAGCGCCGCGACCGCCGCCTCATCGATCGTCGGCTTCCCATGGAACGGCGCGAGCAGACCGTCGAAGCTCACGACCGCGACGAGCGCGACGTACACGCTCACGAGCGCGGTGGCGGCCCCGAGCGGAACGCCGAGCACGTGATCGCCGGCCTTCAGGACGCTCACGCGATGGACGACGCCGACGAGCATCGACGCGAAGCGCAGCACGAAGCCGCCAAGGATCGTCACGACGATGACACCCAGGCCGATGCCCGCGGTGCCTCCGGGCACGAGGCTCTGGCCGGGACCCGCGTACAAGGTGTACAGGCCCACGAGCGAAGCGGCGACGGCGATGAGCGGCGTCACGAACCCGCGGCGCCACCCGGCGAACGCTCCCAGCGCGACCGCCCCGACGACGACCAGATCGAACATCGGACGGAAGTCTAGCGAGCGGCCGAGCGCGCATCAGGCAGACAGGCATCGTCTGTGCATTACCGGACGACATGCGACGTGACGATGCACTGATCGCGTCTCAGGACGTGGCTAGTCTCGAGGCGCTCATCGGCAAGGCGCCGCTCCTTGACGACGCGGAGCTACTGGCGCTCCTACGCCCGCCCGACGGCGCTCAGGCTCGTCCGGATCGACGTCAACCGCGCGAGCGACGTGACGTCTCCCTTCCGCGCATAGAGCTCCGCCGCGCGTCCTAGCGCCTTCTCGCCGTCCTCGGCGTCTCCGGCGCGGTGCAGGACCTCCCCCAAGACGGCGTACACCTCAGCCTGGAAGACGGGGCTGTCGGTCGCGAGGACGATCTGAAGCGCGTCGTTCGCGAGGTCGCGCGCCGCGTCGGTCTCGCCGCGCGCCGCCAGCACGCGCGCGCGTGCGCACCGCCAGCGGTACTGCGATTCCACGTCGCCCTTGCTGGCGAGCTCCTCGCTGACACGCGCGAGCTCGAGAGCCTCGTCGCCGCGTCCGGCAAGATGCGCTGCCTCGGCAAGGATCGCGGCAGCGGTCGGGACGAAGTTCCGCTCGCCAGCCTGATGGAAGAGCTCGTAGATCGGACGGAGCGCCGCATCCGCGGCGGCGGCGTCGCCACCGAGCAGCTCGACCCGGGCGGAGAAGAGCGCCGTGAAGGCGACCTGACGACGGTCGCCGAGATCTTCGAGCGTCTTTCGCGCCCGCCGGTACTGTGAGCGCGCTCGCTCGAAGTCTCCGTGCATCGCATACAGGGGCGCCAGGACGTAGAGCACGCCGGCCTGCGCGCGTCGATCGACCGACGTTTCGTCGACGAGCCACTCACCGAGCGCGATCGCGTCCGCGACGGGCTGCGGACTCTGCAGCGCGCAGAGCGCGAGCGACGGCAGACTTCGCGTGACCTGCCGCGTGTCGCCGGACGCGCGCGCATGGTCGACCGCCTTCTGCACGGCGTCCTGCGCGGCGCCGTACCGGCACGCGATGCCGTGGATGGTGCCAAGGATCCGGTACGCGCGAGCCGACCCGACGTTGTCGTTCGCACGATCGAAGATCGCGATCGCACGCTCGGCCTCCCGCTGCGCGACGTCTGCCCAGCCCGCGGGCGCGGTCGAGCGCTCGACCAGGAGCTGGACCAACCGCAGCGACATCGAGAGACGCTCGTCGCCGAGCGACGCGGCCGCCTCGACGGCCTTGTCGACGACGGCTCGCGCGCGCTCGAACTCCCCCATCTCGCGGAGCGCTTCCGCAAGGTCCACGGCGAGCCTGATCGCCTCAGGGTCATTCGGCGGTCGCACCGCGATGGCACGCTCGAGGAGATTCGCGGCCGCCGGCATATCGCCGCGGCCACTCGCCTTCTCGCCCGACGACGCGAGCTTCGCGAAAGCGCGAAGCGCGAGCGCTTCGCCCTTCGCATCGCGCGGCCCGAGCTCATCGAGATAACGCGTGGCCTGCTCGAGGTGGTAGCCGATGAGTTCGTCGAACTCGAAGGCACGTGAGCCCGTGACGCGCTCGAGCCATCCCGCCCACGCCTCGTGGAGCTGGGCGCGGGTGCGCTTCAGGAGACGCTGATACGCGGCGTCGCGCACGAGCACATGAGCGAAGCGGAACGCACGGACGGCCGGAACAGCCGACGGCTCGTCGCGGACGAGCTGCTTGTGGGTGAGGACCATGAGGTTCACCGCGACCTGCGGCTGCTGCGGCGCCGGCGACAGGTCGCGCACCGCGTCCTCGTAGAAGACCGGCCCCGCGACCGACCCGGTGTCGAGGACGGCGCGCTCGCCCTGACCGAGGCGGTCGAGCCGCGCGCTGATGAGCGCTGAGATCGTGGGTGGGATCTCGAGCTTGGCCTCATCACCCGAAGCGACCCAGCGTCCGGTCTCGTCGCGCTGCAGGTAGCCCTCGTCGACGAGCATCGACAGCATCTGCTCCACATACAGGGGGTTCCCATCGGCGTTCGCGATGAGGCGCTCACGCACCGCCACAGGCAGCTGCGCCTGCTCGGACAAGTTCTCGATGATGGCGGCGCTCTCATCGTGCGTCAGCGGCTGCAGCACGATGCGACCGGCGCGTGGCCGCCCCTCCATCCACTTCGGGTGCTCGTCGAACAGGTCCTGACGTGCCATGCACAGGACGACCGCCCGGGCGCCCTTTGCCGTGTCCACGACGTGCTCGATGAGCCCGAGGAGCGTCGGCTCGGCCCAGTGAATGTCCTCGAAGACGACGACGAGCGGTCCTCGCTCCGCGAGGATCTCGACGAAACGCCGCACGGCCCACGACGTCTCCTGTGTGGAGAACGACCCCGGCGCAAGCCCGATCGCGGCCCCGAGCCGATCCGCCACGTCCATGTCCCCGAGCAGCGTCGCGAGGCGCTCCTGTACCGACGCGCCGGATTCGGTTCCAGCCGCACCCACCGACGCGCGCACGATCTCCCCGAGCGGCCAGAAGGTCATCCCCTCTCCGTACGAGAGGCAGCGGCCGCGCAGCACCGTGGTGCCGGGATCCGTGCGCGCGAGGAACTCCTGCACGAGACGCGTCTTGCCCATCCCAGCATGGCCGACGACGGTCACCGCCTCGAGCTCGCGGTCGCGCTGCGCGCGCTCGAACGCGCCGACGAGCTGTTCGAGCTCAGCGCTGCGACCGACGAGAGGCGCCTCGAGCCGCCGCGCGAACCACTCGCCGCTACGGACCCGGATGAGGCGGTATGCGGGCACCGGTTCGCTCTTCCCTTTGAGCGTGAGCGGCTCGACCGGCTCGACGTCGACGACCTCGCGAACGAGCCGGTACGTCGAGTCGCCGATGAGCACGTCGCTCTCCGGGGCTGCTTGCTCGAGGCGCGCGGTGACGTTCACGGTGTCGCCGGTCACGAGACGCTGCCCGAGCGCCACGTCGCCGGCGACGACCTCGCCGGTGTTCACGCCGGTACGATTCGCGAGGCGGACGCCCCAACGGCGCTCGAGCTCCTCGTTGAGGTCTGCGAGCGCGGAACGCATCTCAGCCGCGGCGCGAACGGCACGGAGCGCGTCGTCTTCGTGGAGCCGCGGGAGGCCGAAGACGCACATGATCGCGTCGCCGATGTACTTCTCGACCGTCCCGCCGTGCCGCTCGAGGATCGCCTTCATGATCTCGAAGTAGCGGCCGAGGACCTCGCGCAGCGCTTCAGGGTCGAGGCGCTCCCCAAGATTGGTGGAGCCCTTGAGATCGCAGAAGATGATCGTGACGGTCTTGCGGATCTCGGCCGGCGGCGCCTGCGGGACCAGTTCGGTCCCGCAGAAGCCGCAGAGCCGGAAGCGATCGGGATTCTCTTCGCCGCAGCGAGGACAGCGTTGCATCCCCATGCGTCAGGAGGGGGTCAAGCCCCCTCCGCGGCCATTATTCGAAGCCCCAGGAATCGTCATCGGCAGTCTGGACCTGGAATTGGTAGAACGTGTTTCCTGCCGCGTCCTTGAACTTGCTCTTCGAAACGACGCACGGCAGGCCGCTCGAGTTGTTGCATCCGGGCACGCGGCTCCAGGTGCCGGTGCCGTCTGCCGTCGCCGAACGAATGACGTTGACGTTGCCGTACGACTGAGTCGTCAGGGCGGCGGACACGGTGAGCGTCTTCACCGTCGACGTCAGCGAGGGCGCATCGACGGCAACGACGGTCCCGAAGCAGCTCGGGAAACCGGTGATGGCCGCGCACGTCGTCCGCGCGTCGCTCAGATTGCGGATCACGACGCTACCGCTACCGGTGTTCGCGAGGATGTTCAGCTTCTGCGCGCATCCGTTGCTGGCGTCGGCACACGCCTCGATCGAACCTCCGGGCGTGAGCGCGCCCGTCCAATTCGAGTTGTTCGCCGTCGCGGGATCGCATGTCGTGGACGACTTGCCGTCCGCGCAGCCGGCGCCCGGCGTCGAGCCGCCGCCGACGAGCGCTTGCGCGAGATCGGTCCAGCTTCCCGATGACGGCGGCGTGATCAGGATCGAGATGTTCGTCGTACCGGGAACACCCATCGTCGACGTCGTGCTGCAGGTCACCTGCACGGGCGCGACGTTGCTGCCGAACTTGCAGGACCAGCTGCTCGGGTTCGTGACGATCGGATTCGCCGCGCTCGTGTCCACGGTGCTTCCCGTCGGGAGCGTGTCGAGGAACACGACGTCCGGCACATTGCATGGACCGAAGTTCGTGAGCGTGATCTGCTTCAGAAGATCCGTCCCCGAAGGCGTGATCGTCTGTGTGACCGCGACATCCGCCGCGGGATTCGTCTGAAGGCAATCGGCCTTCGCGAAGGCTTGACGCGTGTCCCCCAAGAGCAGGAACGAAGCGACCAACGCGAACGTCGCTCCAAGCACAAGTGCACGACGTGATCCGTCCATGTCCCCCACTTTCCCCACGGCACTCCCTATTTCAGGGAGATGTCATCGGATGAAGTATTCGGGCGGAGTGACGCCTGAGCAAGCGACTTTTCGGGTGTCTGAGCCGAAATCGCGTACCGGAATCCAGGTATGCGCCGCGCGGATCAGTTCGAGTGCTGCACTCCCTGGTTACCGGGCTGACCCTCGTAGCCGTGCTGGCCGGGCGGCGTCCACGCGCTCGCCGCGCTGGCGAAGAGCAGAGTCGTCACCACGATCGCGCAGATGGTCGTCATCAGTCGACGAATGTAATCCCACCTCCGATGTGATGGAGGCAGATGGTCCACGTGCGATGGCAGCGCGTGCAATGGCAAGAAGACCGTATCGAGCACGGCGAGCGGTCTTTTGCGGTATCTATCGACGCGAGCGTTGCTGGGACGCGCGCGCGGCGTTCTCAGCAAGCCGCGCTTTCACGATCAGCTTCACGAGCGCGACGGGCAACGGCTTCTCAAAGGAGAACCGCAGCGTGCTCTTGCCACTCAGATACGGCGCGACCTCTTTCTTGTGAGCCGCAATGGCGCTCAGACCCATCGGGAAGAGGCTGTAATGATCGTTGAACGCTGCGTACGAGACGAGCGATCTCCCGTAGGCGCGAAACCCCGGCATCTGATACGTGATGACCTCGGTCGCTTCGGGCGCGGCCGCGGCGATGGTCCGCCGCAAACGCTCGAGCGCGTTGCGGTGCTCCTTCGGCACGCGGTCCAGATAGTCCCCGACGCTCGCCGGCTTCGCCACACGCGCCTCCGGCTGGAGAGGCTAATACCCACGGAGCGGCTCCGCATCGGAGCCGCTCCGTCCCACTCCCGTACTGCGACTAATGCTCGAGCTCGGGTCCGCCGAGCTCGCTCACCGACGTGCCGCCAAGGTCTGTCGGCTCGATGTCGCGGGGCTCGCTGACACCAGCGAGGAGGCTGTCCATGTTGCGGTCCAGCGCGTCGGGGCTTTGCACCGCGTCGGCCGAGAGATCGAACGCATTGCGTGCGATCGCGTCGGGACTCTGGACACCACCCGTCGTCGCTGACTCGAACGCGTTGCGATCCGCTGCGTCAGGACCCTGGACCGCACCCGCGGATGCCTCGAACGCGTTGCGTGCGATCGCGTCCGGGCTCTGGACACCACCCGTCGTCGCCGACTCGAATGCGTTGCGGTCGGCGGCGTCAGGAGCCTGCACCGCTCCGCTGATGTTGAGATCGCTCGACGTGTCCGCTGACAACGTCGCGTCGGACTGACCAAGCGCGAAGGCCTTCGACATCCGCTGGTCGACCCCGAATGCCGCGAGGCGAGTCGTGTCGTTCGCGCGGAGAGCCGCGAGCTCCTCGGCCGTGAGGTCATACCCTCTGACCGCGCCATCAGGATTCTGGGCCAGCTGGCGACGGAACATCGCGTCGCTGATCGATCGACTGATCACCTTCGTAAGGGCTTCCGTTGACATATTCGTGAACCTCCCTTCCCGCTGACTTCATCGCGCACTCTGACATCGATCGGACATGACGTTCATCCGTTCTCGTTGCGCGCGAACTGTCATCTCACTCACGTGTGCGTGTCGAGTTACCGCTTTTGCCCACACCGCGATTTCCGTGAAGTAGGTAGAGGGCAAGACCTGTCATTACGGCGGCATTGCCGGAGGAAGCGCGAGCGACGTAGCGCGGAGAGAGCGCCTAGTCGGCTTCGAGCTTCTCCGCAGCCCGGGCCGGATCAAGTGGTCTGTGGGCGACCTCGGGCTCGAACCGAGGACCTTCTCCGTGTAAAGGAGACGCTCTGACCAACTGAGCTAGTCGCCCGCGTTTCAGTATGACGCGGCAGGTCGCTCGGCAGCCACCCACGGCATCGGTGGGAGCGGGAAGAGACGCACGTTGCGGCCGGCAAGGATGAGCGCGTCGGCCATCCCCTCGAGGCGGCCGAGGTGCGTCGCGAAGAAGTCGTACCGTTCCGCGGCGCGCTCGTCGAGGGGCCACTCCTCGCCGCTCTGACGCGCGATGAGCTGCCACAGCTGGAAGTACTCGCGCGTGATGTCGTCGGCGCGCTCGTTCACCTGCACTTGGAAACGGCAGCGCATGAGCCGGATCGTCGCGGTCTCGAACGCCTCGAGGCGGCCGAGCGCGGCAAGGAAGTCACCGCGCAACTGACGGCTCTCGTCGGAGCGTGGGGCCGCGCGCGATCGGCGATACGTGCGCCCGCGGAGCTTCGCTTGCACGGAGAGCTCGCGGTGACGCTCGTCGATCCGCTTACGGAATCGCTCAGCGCCGACGCCGGTGGTCGCCCAGATGACCGGTGCCCGCGGTGGCATGTCGCTCGCGATTATCCTGCCGGCCAGATGCCCGACAAGACTGTTCGTGAACATGCGGAGATGAGACAATGAATGAACCGGGCCTCGCATCCCAGCTCCTCCGCACCGCCCGCGTCATCGCCGTCGTCGGTTACTCCGCCGATCCCTCACGACCGAGCAACTCGGTGTCCCGTTACCTGCGGTCGCAGGGCTACCGCATCATCCCGGTCAATCCGCAGCTGCGCGGGGCGACGATCGAGGGCGAGCGGGCGTACGACCGCCTCGTCGATGTCCCCGGCCGCGCGCAGATCGACCTCGTCGACGTATTCCGGCGCGGCGAATTTCTCGATGCCGTCGTCGACGACGCGCATGCGGCGGGGATGAAGGCGATCTGGTTCCAGCTCGATCTCGGCAACGTCGACGCAGCGAAGCGGGCGGAGCAGCTCGGGATGCGCGTCGTGTGGGACCGCTGCACCGCGATCGAGCGGCGGAGTCTCGACGCGGCCTAGAAGCGGCTCCGCGGGGTGAGCGCTCCTTCTTTCGATACGTCGCGCCCCGCGGCGACGGCATCCCAGAACTCGTCGAGCTCGACGCGTGCGTTCGTCGTACGAAGGGCCTCGATGAGCGGCACGAACGCCGGCAGGCGGTACGCCTTCGTGTTGACCTTGAGCGTCGAGTCGCGCCCGCGAGCGACGAAATACGGAGCCGAAAGGCCGCCATGCGCTCCTGAATAGCGCTTCGCGTCGATGCGCTGGAGCGATCCGATCGGGACGCGCTCCTCTTTGATACCGAAGTTCGTGCGGAACACGAGCTCGTCGCCGGCGATCGCGAGCGTCGTGAAGTACATCTGGTTCACGACGATCGCGGCATTCAGCGCGAGAAGGGCGAGACCGATCGCGACCATCGCGGGGTCATGCCCGCCGGCGCCGAACACGAGGATCCCGAGCGCGCCGAGCGGAAAGAATGTGTACGACGGCCACAGGAGCGCGATGTCGGGACGGATCGGCTGCATGTCGTCGAGTCTAGGGGCGCGCGCTGCGCGTTCGCTACGCGCCGGACGGCCCGATCGCGAGCCGGCGCTCGACGGTCGCGAGCTCGTCGCGGATCCGTTTCGTCGCGGCGAGCCGGTCGACGTCGTCCATGAGGATGCCGGGATCGTCGTACTCGGCAAGGCGCGCGCGGTAGAAGTCGCGCAGCTCGGTCAGACCTTCGCGGATCCCGAGCGGCACGTATCCGACGTCGGCGGCCTGGCAGGCGATCCGGAACTCGAGCTCGGCGGCGCGGTAGCAGCCACGGCAGACGAAGACGACGCGCTCGGCGCCGTTGTCGAGGATGCGCGCGGGGTGCGCGTCGGCGCTGATGTCCTCGGCACGGCAGCGCGGGCAGCGATAGATGCGCATATGACGACCGATTGTCACCCTCGTCGCATGAACGTGCGACGGCTCGTCCCTAGAACGTGCGACGGGTGAGGGACAGACAAGCTGGGTCGTTTCGTGCGTAGATGCGTGCATGGGAAAGGGGTGGGCGAAGGGGCTCACGGCGGCGACCGATCCGCGCATCGCCGCAAGGGCGGAAGCGCACCGCGGCAAGCGGTACGTGCGACGGAAACAGGTCGAGGAATGCAAGTGGCCGCTTGCGGGGCGGACGACGCTGCCGCTCCAGTGGTCGGAGAAGATGGCGTACATCGTCGGCCTTACGGCCACCGACGGCTGCCTCGTGAGTGGCCGCAGGCAGGTGAACTTCAAGTCCATAGACCGCGAACTTGTCGAGACGTACCTCGCACTTCTCGGACGAACGAACCGCGTTCACGAGCGCAAGACGCCACTTGGTCGTCCGATCTACGTGGCCCAGTTCGGCGATGCGGCTCTCTACCGCTGGTTCATGTCGATCGGCCTGACACCGCGGAAGAGCCTCACTCTTGGTGCGATCGCGGTGCCCGACGCGTACCTGCTTCCGCTCGCACGAGGTCTGCTCGACGGCGACGGCACGATCCTGAACAAGGTGTACCGCGCCGACACCGCACGACGGTCGGACTATTACTGGGAATATCTCCTGACGCGGTTCACATCCGCCAGTCGACCGCACCTCGAATGGATCGCGACCTCGATCGAGGCAGCGACAGGTGTGTCCGGCTATCTACAAGAGGCGCGCACGCGTGATATCGATCGCCACCGCCATCCGTTCTTTCATCTTCGCTATGGCAAGCGAGCGTCGCTCGTGCTGTTGCCGCTGCTCTATCCGTCCGGCGCGCCGTGTCTCGAGCGCAAACGCGCAATCTGGCTCGCCTACGCCGAACGGCACGGCCTCTCGCCGTATCCGATAAAATGAAGCTTCACCCCGCCCAGGTGACGTAATGGCAGCCGTGCAAGTCTGAGGGGCTTGTGCCCGTAAGGGCGTGAGGGTTCGACTCCCTCCCTGGGCACCGTCGCGGTCCGCTACACGTTCACCCTCGCCCACGCGCCGTTCCTGAACCGAACTGCCATGAGCGCGCACCTCACGAAGTAGTCCACCGCGACTCCCGACCAGATCCCCACCAGCCCCATCCCGAACGGGAACGCGAGCACGTACGCGAGCGGCAGCCGGATCACGAACCAGCTCACGAGCGAGATCAGAAGCGGGTAGCGCGTGTCGCCGGCACCGCGAAGCGCGCCGCCGAGCGTGAAGATCGCCCCCTGGGCCGGCTGCGCGATCCCGATGACGGCGA
>DATDNP010000080.1:0-5996 GCA_036518215.1 Candidatus Limnocylindria bacterium | reverse complement strand
AGGGACAGCAGGAGCGACGCGACGAACGCGATCGACATCGCGCTCGCGAGACCGGTGATGAGCCAGCCGAGCGGATAGAGGACGCGCCCGCTGCGCAAGGATCCGAGATTCGGCTCGCGCGACAGCTTCATGACGAAGACGAGGATGATCGGCAGCAGCAGTCCGTTCACCACCTGCGCGAGGAACATCACCTGGATGAGCGGCAGCCCCGGGATGACGACGAAGAGCGCCGCCCCGACGACGAAGAGGGTCAGCAGGCCGTAGAAGACGGGAGCCTCGCGCCAGCGGAACGAGAGCCCGCGCTCGAAGCCGAACGCCTCGCATGCGAAGTACGCGCTCGAGAGCGGCACCGTCCCGAGACCGAGGAGACCCGCGGCGAAGAGACCCACGGCGAAGACCACCGTCGCTGACGAGCCGAGGAGCGGGCCGATGGCGCGCGCGGCGTCCGCGGCGTCTTCGATCGCCCCGCCGCTCGCGTGGATCGTGACGGCGCAGGCCACGATGATGAAGATCGAGATGAGATTCGTGAGCACGCCCGATCCGACCGTCACGTCGAGCCGCACGGGACCGAGGTCGCGCGGCCCGAGTCCCTTGTCCGCGACGTACGACTGGATGAGCGCCTGGCCCCACGGCGTGATCGTCGTCCCGACGACGCCGACGAGCATGAGGAAGTACGCGCTCGTCGGTGTCACCTGCGGGATCGCGATGGCGCGCCCGACCTGACCCCAATCGGGATGCGCGAGGATCGCCGAGGCCGCGTACGCGATCGACACCCCGGCACCGATCGCGACGAATGCGTACTGGATGCGCGTGAAGTTCCCTCGCGCGAGGATGAGGACGACGAGGGACGCGGACAGGACCGTGCTGAGCTGCGGCGGAACGCCGAAAAGGTCGAGCGCCGCGGCCATGCCGGCGAACTCCGCGATCGAGGTGCCGAGGTTCGCGACGAGCATCGTGAGCACGGCGAAGGCCGTCCACCGGACCCCGAACCGCTCGCGAATGAGCCCGGCGAGCCCCTGGCCCGTGGCGAGGGCGAGACGCGCGCCCGCCTCCTGCGTCACGGTGAGGGCGACCGCGGTGACGAGGAGGACCCACAGGAGGCCGAAGCCGAACTGCGCTCCCGCGAGCGAGTACGTCGTGATGCCACCGGCGTCGTTGTCGGCGAAGGCGGTGACGAGACCCGGTCCGAGAACGAGGAGGTACGCGGTGAGCGGACGCGAGAACCGGGGCCGCCGCGGGCGCGCGACCGCCGTCACCGGGCGAGGGTCCTGTTCGACCTCTTCTTCCAACCGCGCGGGAGCATGATCTCCACGACGTCGTCGACCGTCACCGTGCCGAGGAGCTTGTCGCGCGCGTCGACGACCGGCAGCGCGAGCAGGTCGTACTTCGCGATGAGCGCGGCGACGTCCTCCTTCGGTGCGGTCGCCTCGACCTTCAGGACGTGCGGATCCATCACTTCTGACAGCTTCTTGTCCGGCTGCGCGACGACGAGGTCACGCAGGCTGATGACGCCGTCGAGCCGGCCCTGCGCGTCCACCACATAGAGGTAGTACGCGAGCTCCGGGTCGGGCTGGACCTCGCGGAGCCGATCGATCGCCTGCGCCGCGGTGAGATCGGCGGCGAGCGCGACGAAGTCCGTCGTCATGATCCCGCCGGCCGCGTCCTCGGGGTAGGTGAGCAGCTCCTCGACGTCCTCGGCCTCCTCCTTCTGCATGAGGTCGACGAGCTCTTCACGGCGCTCCTCGGGAAGATCCTGCAGGAGATCGGCGGCCTCGTCGGGCGCCATCTCCTCGAGGATGTCCGCGGCCCGCTCTTCGGAAAGGTCGCTCACGATGGATGCCTGCATCTCGGGCTCGATCTCGGAGAGCGCTTCGGCCGCGGTCTCGACGTCCAGCTGCTCGAACACGGCGCGCCGCTCGTCGGCCGCCATCTCCTCGACGATGTCCGCGATGTCGGCCGGATGGAGGAGCGCGAGCTTCGTACGTGGGACGGTGACGCGCACGCCGGCCTCGGGCGTCTCGAGCGGCTCGACGAGGTGCCACGGGATGATCCCGCGCGGCAGCTTGCGGCCCGCGAGCCCGGCGAAGCGCTCGGCGAACGCCTCCGCGCCGATGCGGCGAAGGAGCCCGCGCAGCCCGACGTCGGCACCGACGAGACGAAGCTGCCCCTCCACCTCGGAGAGCTGCAGGTCGTTCACACGCACGACCTTCGCGCCGTGCGTGTCGACGATCTGCTTGTCGAGGAGGTCGTGGGCCAGCCGCAGCGCCTCGGGGGGCAGCGTCGCCTGTGGCGTCGCCTCGAGGCGAGCGCGCAGCCGCAGGTGACCGATCTCCTGGGCCATGTCCGACCAGCGGACGATCCGCTCGCCCTCGCCGGTCGAAAGGATGGCCCACTGGACGGCCGGGAACTGGCCCTGTGGGACGACGGCGAGATCTCGGAGCGTGCCGACCTCATTCCCGTTCGGCTCGATCACGCGGCGGTGTTGGATCTCTGAGAGATACGGCATCGTCGGGCGAAATGTACTTCGGGTGTACTTCGTACGCGCGCCCTGCGGGCGCCTGTGGGACAATGGAGACCCGATGTCACCCACACCTGAGGCAGGCCTGCGCGTTCGCGCCCTCGCGGATCAGGCGGTCGCGGCCGCCCTCGACGCGGACTGGACCCGTGCCGTCGACCTGAACACGAAGATCCTCGAGGGCTCACCGGACGACGTCGACGCCCGCAACCGCCTCGGCCGCGCGCTTCTCGAGCAGGGCAAGCTCGACGAGGCAAAGGTCGCCTTCGCCGAGGTCCTGAAGGCCGAGCCGTACAACTCGATCGCAATCCGCGGGCAGCAGCGCATCGGGCAGCTGGCCGAGCACAAGGCCAAGGCCGTACAGACGACGTCCAAGACGCAGCCCCGGCTCTTCATCGAGGACATGGGGAAGACCGGCATCCTCCGGCTGATAAACCCCGCCCCGGCGTACATCCTCGCCCGTTACAGCGCGGGCTCGGAATGCGAGCTGCGCGAGCAGGAGGGCCTCCTGGCCGTCCATGCGCGCGACGGCGAGCTGCTGGGGTTCCTCGAGCCGAAGGTCGGCCGCAGGCTCATCGACCTCATCCGCACGGGCAACCAGTACGTTGCGGCGATCGTCAGTAACGACCAGCAGAACGCCCGCGTTGCCATTCGAGAGGTCCTCCAGAGCGCTGAGAACGCCAGTCGGATCTCGTTCCCCGGCCACCATCGCCCGGCCGAGACGAAGGAGCGTGCCTACATCAAGGGCAACTTCTTCCGCTTCGGGTCCGAGGAGGATGAGGAAGAGGCCGAGGAGGCGGAGGAGGCCGAGGAGGCCACGACCGGCGAAGAGGCGCTCGAAGAGGCCGAATCCGTGGAGGAGCCCCTCGTCGTCGACGAGGACGACGAGGACACGGAGGACGACGAGGACGAATAAGGAGTGAGCTGAGTGGGACGCGCCGGATGGGGAGCGATATTCGCGGTCCTCATCGTGGCGACGGCCTCGTGCTCCTCCGCGCCGTCCATCAAGCTGCCCGCCCAGGATGTGGGCGACGCGCGGCCCATCGCGCGAGAGCTCGCGAGCATCCTCCTCACGTACTCGGCGTATGACTACGCGCTCATCGGCGCGCTCAATGCCGACAAGGTGCGCGCGATCGATCCCGATCGCTACGCCGACGTCGCGCAGAACGCCGCGTCGCTCATCGCCGAGAGCACCTCGAAGATCCTGAGCGCGACCGTCGACACGCGCGGTCCGATCCGTGACCGCCTCGTGAAGCTCGCCGACACGATGGGCGATCTCCGCAAGGACGGTCTCGCGTACGCGGATGCACGACGTCCCGACAGCTTCGCGCGCGTCATCACGGACGTGCAGAACGGGTGGTCCCAGCTGCACGATCTCGAGAGCCTGCTCGTCGACGATGCGCAGCTCGACGCGACGATCGAGCGCGGCACCGCGATGAAGGCAGCGTTCGCGCCCTCCTCCGGAGCGCTTCTCACGATGGGCCCGTTCGCGAGCGCCGAGGAGGCCGCGCAGAAGGCGACGCTCCTCGCCGGCATCGGCGTTCCGTCGACGACGAGCCCGTTCGTCGTTCGCGCGTCGTTCAATGACCGCGCCGCAGCCGACGCCGCCGCGGCCGATCTCCTGAAGCAGCACGTGATCGCGATCGTCATCGACCGCACGTCGTACACCTTCACGCGGTCGGGTCCACAGCCCGATGTGGAGCTGTGGCGCGAACCGGAGCGCTCTCTCGACGCGCACGGCGCGGCGCGAAAGATCGCGCTCACTCCGACCCTCGGCCTCATCGCGACAGGTTCGGACGATGGATTCGTCTCGATCTTCAGCGCGGACGGGGTGCTGCGCTCGCTGCCGCAGTTCCCCGCGGGCGTGAACCAGCTGGCCTTCACCGACGACGCGAAGTGGCTCATGGGCGGTGGGCAGACGCTCGTCACCTGGCCGATGCCGGCGCCCGACGCCTCGCTCGGCGTCGGCGAGCCGATGCGCCTGCGCTCCGCGACGCAGTCCGTCCTCTACGTCCCGCACACGAATTACTTCGCGGCGTCGTCCGCGGGCGGGCAGGACGGCAACGGCGTCGTCGGTGCCCGCACCGTCGACGGCCTGCACATCGACAACTCGCCGTTCCCGATCGACGTGGAGCCCGCGGGCGCGATCCTCGCGGCGAGCGACATCGGAGAGCTGTTCATCGCGTCCATGTACCGCGGCGCGGCGACCCTGTCCGTATACCTCATGGGCCGCGATGACGCGCCACACGGGGTCCTGCAGGTACCCGGCGTGCTTCGCGCCATGGCGGTGGACCACACCGGGACGTACGGCGCGATGGTCACGGACCAGGGCACGTTCCGCTTCGGCATCAAGGCGGTGGACCCGGCGAAGACGGTGACGAAGATCACGGGACCTTCGCGCGACGTGGAATTCGGTCCCGACGCGACGCTCTACGTCCTGGAGCCGACGAGGGTGTCGGCGTTCTCCAGCGATAGCACGCAGAAGTGGGTCCAACCTCTGACCGACGGCCGGCGCATGGCCGTCGCCATGCGCGTCGTCGTGCTCGACGGCACGGACAAGCTCATCGCGATCTCGCCGCAGAACGGCACGCAGGATCTGCTCGCCCCGGTCGGCCAGGTCCAGGACCTCGTGGCCTCCAAGGACGGACACTGGATCGGTGTGATCGCAGGTGCCCGGAGGGCCGTACTCTTCAAGTTCATATGAGGCTCGGTGAACGATGAGTGGCCTGAGAGAGCGGGTCCTGTCGTTCACTCCTATCGAGACGGCGCCCCTCCCTCGGCCCCTCCACCGTTTCGGGACCGCCTTCCCGCAGACGATCGCGGAGACGTTCACCAACGCGTACACCGAGGCCGGCGGCATCGTCCTCGATCCGCTCGGACATCCGTCGTCCGCCGCCGATAGCGCGGAGCGCATCGAGCGCCGCGGCATCGCGCGATCGCGCGAGCCGCTGGGTGAGTGGGCTCGCGCGACCATCCGAAACGCTCCGTCCACGGACGAGATCGTCGCCGCCTTCGACCGGGTCGCCGACAGCGTGCTCATCGGCACACCGCACCGCGTCGCGATGCGCGAGCTCTACGCGTCGCGTTGCGCGACCTGTCGCGCGCCGACCGTCGTCGAGGCGTTCCTGTGGGAGCGCGACGCGCCGGTCCCGAGCAAGAAGGCGTTCCGCTGCGGCGTCTGCGCGCGCGACGGCCGCGCGCTGCTCATCGAGCCCGTCGACGCCGACGACGAGGAGCGCACGCGACGTCTCGAGCCGCGCGGCATGGCGTACTGGCAGTTCGTCGATCGCTTCGGCCAGGATCCGGTGGCGCAGGCGCTCGGCGAGTCCGTCGCCGCCCTCTACACGCCGCGCAACATCACCGCGCTCATGGCGACGCTGCGCGCGATCGAGACGAGCCTGAGCGACCGCCCCGCCCGCGACGTACTGCTCCTCTGCCTCCTCGAAGCGATCGTGAGCGGGAGCCGCCTCAACGCCGTCGC
>DATDNP010000079.1:0-27469 GCA_036518215.1 Candidatus Limnocylindria bacterium | reverse complement strand
ACCGGCGTGTCGGTGAGCTGCGACGAGATCGCCGTGGACGAGCCGCCCACGAAGAAGTCGAGCTGGCCCGCGACGAGCGCCTGGAGGGCCTTGCCGTCACCCTCGAAGCCCGTGATCGTCACGCTCGTGAATCCGAGATCCTTGTAGTAGCCGAGCTGGTCCGCGAGCTTCTCCGCGTACTGGACCGGCTCGGTCGGCGCGCTGATGCCGATCTTGATCGAGGTCTGCTCCGGTTTCGGCAGCGTGCCTGCGGCGGCGCTCGCGCTGGCCGACCCGGCGGTCGAGGCCGTGGGCGACGGATTCGCCGCACCACCTCCACATGCGGTCGCGACGAGACCGGCGGCAACGACGAGCGATACGAGCTTCGTGCGTGTGAAGCGGTACGACATCGGCCTCTCCCTCCCAGTGGCAATGGGGTCCTCGGGACCCGGGCGGAATGTACCCGAAGACCGATACATCGTCTACAATTTCACTCGAATCAGATGCGCTCGACACGACCCTCGACCTCGTCGGGCGTCCTCTCAGCCGGCTCGATCGCCGTTGACGGCCATCCCCTCGCCTATGGGCTGCGCGGCAGCGGCACGCCTCTCGTGCTCATCGCGGGGACGGGCTATCCGGGCGCGACGTGGCCGCCCGAGCTCCTCGAGCCACTCGCCCGCGCGCACACCGTCCTCACGTTCGACCACCGCGGCACCGGCGCGACGCCGCCGTCCCCGGGTCCGTACACGACGCGTCTCTTCGCCAAGGACGCGCTCGGGCTCATCGACGCGCTCGGTCTCGACGACGCCCACGTGCTCGGGCACTCGATGGGCGGACGCGTGGCGCAGTGGATGGCGCTCGATCGTCCCGCGCGCATCCGCACGCTCATCCTCGCGGCGACGGGACCCGGCGAGTTCGACCCGACGAAGCCGGTGACGCGCGGCATCCCCGTGCACGCCGCGAAGGCGATGATCGAGATGGGCTACGAGGCATATATGCGCGATCACATCGCCGCGACGTTCTTCACACCGGAGTTCCGGAGGGAGCATCCGGAACGCGTTCGCTGGCTGCACGAGGCCTACTGGGCGCACCGACCGGATCTCGAGAACTACCTCAAGCACGTGGTCGCGCGTCAGACGCACCAGACCGCCGAGCGCCTCGGCGACATCCGTGTCCCGAGCCTGGTCCTCATCGGCGATCGCGACACCGCGGCGATGGGCACCGGCGTGCACACCGAGCAGAGCGATTTCCTCTTGAAGCACCTCCCGAACGCGACGCTGCGCGTGATCCCCGGCGTCGCGCACGGCTACTTCTGGCAGGAGCCCGAGCTCACCGCGAAGATCATCCTGGAATGGACCGCCTCGCACTGATCCAGGTGGCGGCTCCGCGGCCGCACCCCGCGTTCAGAAACTCGTCAGTCTCCGCTGATCCCCGCTGTCCGCCTCTCGAATCTGACGTAGTAGTGCAGCCAACGCGTGAAGCGCTCCGTGCGCAGATCGCGCTCGGGAGCGCGATCGCGATCGGGGCGCACGCCACGTCGTGCGACGGCTTGCACTTCGAGCGCGACGAGACCGTAGACGTGGTCGTCGTCGACCTCGAACGATCCGGGGACGGGGAATCCGCCACCGACAGCGCGGCCGGGGCACTGATGCGCGCCCGCGCCGAACGAGAGGCCCCAGCGCGGCACGTTCGCCGGCACCTGCCGGTCGGGATCGAAATCGTCGGCGGTCGGTCCCCACACCGACCGATCGCGGTTGCCCGCGGCGAGATCGAGCACGACCAGCGCGTCCTTCGGGATCTTCGTGCCCGCGACCTCGGTGTCCGCCTCGGCGCGCCGCTTCGCCTTCGGCGTCGTCGGCCGGAGACGCAGGGTCTCCTGCACCACGCGCTGCGCGAAGAGCGTGTCCGCCGCGGCGCGCTCGAGGAGCGCCGCGCCGTTCGGCTCGCCGAACATCAGGTCGAGCGAGTTCACGAGGGTCTGCGCGCTCGTATGCGTGCCGCCCTGCAGGTACGTCGCGACCTCGCGCACGACGCGTCCGTCGTCGCCGAGCTCGAGCGTCGTATCGCTGCGATGCAGGAGGAGCACGGTGAGGATGTCCTGTGGGAGCTCCTCCGCCGCGAGCTCTCCGCGACGCACGCGCTCGATGAGCTCGGCTCGGCGTGCCCACGCGGGACGGACGAAGTCCCGCTCGAACTCGTCGTACGCGGAGCGCACGAGCGCGCGCACCGCATCGGGGTCCTTCGCGTCGAGGATCGCGCTCCCCTGCGAGAACGCATCGACCATCCGCACGAGACGATGGAGATCGTCGAGTGACGAAGGTTCGTACTCGATCCCCGCGCGGCGGGCAGCGAGCACCACGGAGAGTGTCTCGCCGATCGGGAAGAGGTCGACCTCCTCGCTCGTGATGAGGCGGTCGAGGAGCTCGCTCATGACCTTCGGGAAGAGCTCGCGCTCGTAGAGGCGCAGCACCTCCGCGCGGAACTGCGTGTTCTCCACGCGGCGCCGCGCGCGGTGGAGCGCGCCGTGGGAGATGCTCACGATCCCGTCGCGGATGTTGCCCTCGTGATACGCGCGGCGGTCGAACGTCCGCGACAGGTTCGGATCGAAGAGCGCCGCGCGTATGTCCTCGTACCGCTCGAACGTGATCTTCGCCGTGTACTCCGTGAGGAGCCCGTCGCTCACGCGACGTCCCTCGTGACGGTGATCGCGCGCGTCGGGCAGTTGAAGGCGGCCTCTTCGAGCAGCTCGGGGTCCGTGCGTTCCGCGGCGGGGAGCGGCACCGAGACACCGCGCGTCTCGTCGATCCGGAAGGCGCTCGGTACGAGCCGCACGCAGTCACCGGTCCCGATGCAGAGGTCGGGGTCGACCGTCACGACCGTCCTCATACCGACGTCGTCGCGGGCGCGGGGATCTCCTCGGCGCGACCGTCGAGCCCACGCCACGCGGCACGAACGGCGACGAGACCGATCGGCGCGAGCGTCATGCCCGCGAGCGCGGCGACGGGCGCGCCGAAGGACGCGGCGATGGCGCCGGCGGCGAGCGCCGCGAACGGACGGTTGCCGAGGTGGCCCATCTGATGGAGCGCGAGCAGGCGGCCGCGGACGCGGTCCGGCACTTCCGTCTGGAGGACGCCCGTGAGGACCGGGAAGCAGAGCGAGAATCCTGCGCCGACGAACGAGCCGCCGACCGCCGCGACCGGCATGGCCGGCGCCGTCGCCACGATGAACAGTCCGACGAACTGGAAGACGAGGCCCACCGGCGCGAGCGCGCGCGCGAGCCCACGACGGTTGAACGGCACCGACACGAGGATCCCGGACACCATGCCGACGCTCTGCGACGCGACGAACAGGCCGGTGTCGCTCGAGGGCGCGCCCAGGTGCGTCACGACCATCGGCGAGAGCGTGCGGATCACCTCGGCGACGGCGCTCGTCGAGATCACGCCGATCATCACCCACGCGATCCACGGCTGCGTCCGGATGTAATCGACGATCCCGCCGTCCGCGGCCGCGCGTCGCCGCGACGCGAGCGTTCCGGGGCCACCGATGTCCTTCGCGTACAGGTACACCATCGAGAGCGCCGGACCGATGAACGACGCGGCGTTGATCACGAACGCCCAGGCGTACCCGGACGTCGCGAGCAGGAGCGTCGCGAGGAGCGGGCCGCCGAGCTGCGCGATCTGGAACTGGAGCGTGTTGAGGCCGACGGCCTCGGTGAGCTGATCGCGGCGGACGAGCGCCGGGATCATCGCCGTGAACGACGGCTTCGCGATCGTCCACGAGGTCTGCAGCACGAACGCGGTGATCCCGACGTGCCACTCGTTCACGCCGCCGGTGAGCGCGAGGGCGGCGAGCGCGCTCGCGACGACGAGCGAGATGGCCTGCGTGACGATGGCGACCACGCGCCGGTCGAACCGGTCGGCGACCTTTCCGCCCCACACCGAGAAGAGGAGCATCGGCGCCCATGACGCGAAGTTGAGGAGGCCGACCGCGAGCGCCGACCCGGTGCGGTCGTACACGAAGACCGACGCGACGACGTTCTGCAGCCAGGTGCCGATGTTCGACACGAGGCCGCCGGTCCAATACACGGTGAACGCCGTCTGCGCGAACGGGCCAAGGCGAGACCTCATGGCGGGACATTGTCTCCATGTTCGGGTCGGACTAGCAACCGTTCCGGCCATCGTGAATACAATCCGCGACGACATGTCGGTGAACGAGGTGAACGCGCCGAGCGGCAGCGACCCGGGCGTACGCGCGCGGCTCGAGCGGATCATCGCCGAGACGGCCGAGAAGAAGCTCACCGCGCAGGATCTCGTCCTCACGTCGATGCGAGAGGCGATCCTCACCGCCGCGCTGCCTCCGGGGACGCGCCTCCGTCAGGAGAAGCTGGCCGAGGTCTTCGGCACGAGTCGCATCCCCGTGCGCGAGGCGCTGCGCGCGCTCGAGTACGAGGGGCTCGTCGCATCGTTGCCGTACCGCGGCTTCACCGTGACGGAGCTCGACGCGGATGACATCGAGGAGGTGTATGACCTGCGCGTCCTCCTCGAGAGCCATGCGGTGCGTCTCGCGGTGCCGCTCATGACCGACGAGGATCTGCAGACGCTCGAG
Source organism: Candidatus Limnocylindria bacterium (assembly GCA_036518215.1). Lineage (GTDB taxonomy): Bacteria > Chloroflexota > Limnocylindria > P2-11E > P2-11E > CF-39. Next base: position 22,885 of record DATDNP010000079.1, on the reverse strand, counting down.
GAGCTGTACGCGGAGATGGTCGCGGCCGAGCCGGGCGACGCGCAGCTCGCCGCGCGCGAGCGCTTCTACATCCGTCTCTACTCGATGACGGGCCGTCCGCGTCTCGTGTCGCTCATCTCACGGCTTCGTCAGGAGGTCGCGCGTTCGCTGCGCTGGCCGACGCTGCAGCATGCACCAGAGCACCACGAGCAGTTCTTCGCCGCGATCCGCGCCGGCGACGCCGAGCGAGCGGCCTCGCAGCTCGCGAATCACTACCGGCGCGTCGCGATCCTCATCCGGCGCTACATCCGCGACGCCTCCGCCGCCGAGCGGCTGAAGGGACGGCGCGAGAACGACATCGACAACGGCGGGCGAGCCACGAGATCGGCACGAACGAGGAGGAAGTCGACGCATGCGGCTGGGGGATAAGGCGGTCGTCGTTTCGGGGGCCGCGCACGGCATCGGACGGGCGTACAGCGAGCGTCTCGCGTCCGAGGGGGCCAGCGTGGCGCTCCTCGACATCGACGGGAAGCGCAATCAGGAGGTCGCGGACGGGATCTGCAAGAGCGGCGGAAAGGCCATCGCGCTCACGACGGACGTGCGCGACTTCGCGCAGTTCAAGCGCTCGGTCGACGAGGCGGCGAAGACGTTCGGCAAGCTCACCGGCATCGTGAACAACGCCGGCATGCTCAACGTCGTCCCGATCACGCGCTGCATGTTCGAGGACATCCCGGACGCCGAATGGGACGAGTCGTTCCGGCTCAACACGAAGGCGGCGTGGTACGGCTGCAAGGCGGCCGTCCCTCACCTCCGCGCGAACGGCGGCGGCAGCATCGTGAACATCGGCTCGAGCACGATCTTCCGCGGTGTGCCGACGCGCGCACATTACGTCGCTGCGAAGTCGGCCCTCATCGGCTTCAGCCGCACGCTCGCGAAGGAGCTCGGCTCGGCGAACATCCGCGTGAACCTCGTCTGCCCCGGGAGCACGCTCTCTGAGGAGAACCCGAGCCCCGAGACCGTGAAGATGCGCGAGGACGTCATCAAGACGCGTTGCATCCCCCGCCTCGAGCGCCCGCAGGATCTCGTCGGCACGATCGCCTTCCTGCAGAGCGACGATTCGGCCTTCACGACGGGCCAGACCTTCCTCGTCGATGGAGGAAGCGCCTTCCACTAGCGCTGGCAGCAGCTCCGCAAGCGGGCGCGCCGGTCGCGGTACTCCCGCTCCTCGCGGCTGGCCACGCGCGCCCGCCGAACGCGGCGCGTCGGCGCTAGTGGATCTCCTGGCGCCAGACCTCGTAGCGCTTCTCGATCCGGCGCACACCCTCGCCCATGAGGATGCCGAAGAGGCCGAGGATGATGACGCCGAGCATCGCGCGCTGCGTCTGCAGGAACTGTCCGTACATCTCGATGTAGTGGCCGATGCCCGCGTTCGCGGCAAGCTCCTCGGCGACGATGACGCCCACGAGCGCGCGGCCCGTCGCGATGCGGGTGCCGGTGAGGATGAACGGGAGCGTGCTCGGCAGGATGACGGTCCGGAACGTGAGCCACCGGCTCGCGCCGAAGCTGCGCGCGAGATCGAGATGGCGCTCCGCGGCGGAGCGAACGCCGGCGACCGTGCTCACGATCACCGAGAAGAACGCCAGCAGGAAGACGAGGATGATCTTCGACTCGATGCCGAGTCCGAACACAAGGATGATGAGCGGCGCGATGGCCGCCTTCGGAGTCGAGTAGATCCCGAACAGCAGGTAGCTCGTCAGATACTCGACACGCCTGAACATACCGATCGCGATACCGAGCGGGATGCCGATCACCATCGCGGCGATGAACCCGAAGAAGAACTCCTGACCGCTCACGAGCAGGTCCGGATAGATCGTCCCGTTCGTGAAGTCCTGCCATGCGGCCTGGGCGATGAGCGACGGGACGCTCAGCAACGAGCGGCGGTAGAGACCGAAGTCGCCGGCGGCCTCCCAGATGATCCCGATGACGATGAACCCGAGGATGCCGAGCAGGAGCCGCTCGTTGGACGCGGCGACACGGCGCAGACCGGCGAGCGGCACACGGCGCGGCGCTGGCGTCGAGCCGACGGTGACGGTCGCCATCTAGCTCGCCTGCGCCGTCGCTGCGCGCTGGCTCGCGAGCAGCTTCCAGATCTGGTCTTCGTAGGCGACGAACTGTGGCGTGCGCTTCATGTCGAGCGCGCGCGGGCGCGGCAGGTCGATCTTGATGTCGGCGAGGATCCGTCCCGGCCGCGCGGACATCACGACCACGCGATCCGACAGGAAGATGGCCTCGTCGATCTGGTGGGTCACGAACACGACCGTCTTCTGCGACGCGTTCCAGATGCGGAGGAGCTCGGCCTGCATGACCTCGCGCGTCTGCGCGTCGAGCGACGCGAACGGCTCATCCATGAGGAGCAGCGGCGCGTCGACGGCGAGCGCGCGAGCGAGGTTCGCGCGCTGCTGCATGCCGCCCGAGAGCTGGTACGGGTACTTCTGCTCGAAGCCGGCGAGACCGACGAGCTCGATGAGCGGCTGCGCGCGCTTGCGCGCCTCGTCGCGCTTCACGCCCGCGCAGATGAGCCCGTACGAGACGTTGTCGAGGACCGTGTACCACGGGAAGAGCGCCGCGTCCTGGAACACCATCGCGTCCTCGCGGCCCTTCGCGCGGCGGAGCCGGATCTCGCCCGCCGTCGCGCCGAGCAGTCCGTTCACGATCTTCAGGAAGGTCGACTTCCCGCAGCCGCTCGGTCCGAGCAGGCTCACGAACTCGCCGTCGTGCACGTCGAGATCCATCGACTCGATCGCCACGAGGCGCGCTGCCGTCTGATCGGCGCTGCGATCGCGGTACTCCATGCGCACCCCGCGCGCGCTGAGCGCGAGCTCGGAACTGGCCATCTAGACGACCTCCTCGACGTCGACGTTCGCGCTGGGACGCCAGCGCTGGAAGTGCCGCTCGATGCGTCCGGCGGCCTCCGTCGTGAGGACGCCCATAAGCGTGAAGATGAGGACCGCGAACATCATGAGATCGCTCTGCAGCGTGTCGGCGGCGCGATCGATGATCACGCCGATCCCCTGGGTCTGCGCGTACAGCTCCGCGACGACGACGCCGATGAGCAGACGGCCGAGCGCGAGCCGCACGCCCGTCGCGATGAACGGCACCGTCGATGGGATGACGACGGAGGTGAAGAGGCGGCTGCGTGACGCGCGGAAGCTGTGCGCGACATCGAGCAGCGACTGCTCGCACGTGCGCACGCCCTCGACCGTCGGCAGGATGATCGAGAAGAACCCGCCGATGAAGACGATGACGATCTTCATCTGGATGTCGAGACCGAACCACAGCACGACGATCGGGATGAGCGCGGGTCGCGGGATCGCGTTGATGAAGTTCAGCCACGGGTCGAGCGCGTATGACACGCGCCGATACCACCCGATGAGCAGACCGAGCGGCACGGCGAGGAAGAACGAGGCGAGGAAGCCGACGATGACCTCCGTGAGGCTGTACTGGACGTCGCTCCAGAAGTGCGACACCTGCACCTCTCGGATCGCCGCCTGGACGACGAGCGTCGGAGACGCGAAGAAGAACGGGTCGATCCACCCGGCCGCCGCTCCGACCTCCCACAGCACGAAGAAGCCGACGAGTCCGCTGAGCCCGAGGACGGCGCGCTCGTTGCGGCGGTACCACCGTCCGATGCGCGTGCGACGTCGCCGCGCGCGCGGAAGGATGACCCTATACGCCGCAGCTGACTCGACTGCCATCGGTCCCCTCTCCCGCGCGGCGTCGGCCGCGGTACGTCCGGTCATTTATCGAATCAGCCGTGGACAATGTCAACAGATCTGTATCCATCAACCGTACTTCGCCCTGAGCTTCGGTAGGACCTGCGATCCGAACAGATCGAGGAAGCGCGTCTGATCCGGACCCGGTGCATGGAAGACGAGATGCGTGAAGCCGTACGCGACGTACTCGCCGATCTGCTCCACGTGCTCGTCGGGATCGTCCGACACGAGCCACCGGCTCGCGGCCTTCTCGAGCGGTAGCGCCGCGGCGCGACGCTCCATCTCGCGCGGGTCCTCGACACCGACCTTGTCTTCCGCGGGCAGCGCGAGCGCGGCCCAATGCCGTGTGTCCTCCCGCGCGCGCTGCTTGTCGCGGTCGAAGGAGACTTTCACCTCGATCATCTTCTCGAGCTTCGACCCGTCGCGGCCGGCCTTCTTCACGCCGTCCGCGAACGCGGGGAGCAGGACGTCGTGGTAGAGCGCCTTGCCCTTGCCGCTCGTCACGATGAGGCCATCGCCGACGCGCCCCGCGAGACGGGCAGCGGATTCGCCGGACGCCGCGACGTACAGCGGCACGGGATCCCTTGGCTTGTCGTACACGGTCGCGCTCCGCGTGTGGAAGAACTGTCCGTCGAACGTGACCATGTCCTCGGTCCACAGCTTGTGGATGAGCTCGATCGCCTCCTTGAGGCGCGCGAACCGCTCCTTCGAGTCAGGCCACTCGATGCCGAGCACCGGCACCTCGTTCAGCGACTCGCCCGTGCCGACCCCGAGGAGCACGCGACCCGGATACAGCGTGCCGAGCGTGCCCATCGCCTGCGCGACGATGGCGGGGTTGTAGCGGAACGTCGGCGTCACCACGCTCGTGCCGAGCGTCACGCGCTTCGTGCGCTCGCCGAGCGCCGCGAGCCACGCGAACGAGAACGGCGCGTGCCCATCGGTGTGCTTCCACGGCTGGAAGTGATCGCTCACGACGACGCTGTCGAAACCCGCCTGCTCCGCCGCGATGGAGAAATCGAGCAGCGGCCGCGGCGCGAACTGCTCGGCCGACGCCTTGTAGCCGTAGCGCATCACGCCGGCACCGCTTCCGCTCGGAGCGCCTGCCTGCCAAAGCCCTCGCGGACGCTGAGCTTCCCGTCGTCGAAGATGGCCGTCCCGCGCAGGAAGGTGTACGCGGGGACGCCCTGCACCTGCATCCCGGCATACGGCGTCCAGCCGCACTTCGAGAGCACGTCGGCGTCGGCGATGGTGTGCCGTTTCTTCGGGTCGACGAGGACGATGTCCGCGTCCGCGCCGACCTTGATCGCGCCCTTGCGCGGATAGAGGCCGAAGATCTTCGCGGGACGGGTCGCGGTCGCGTCGGCGACGCGCTCGAGCGAGAGCTTTCCGGCAGCGACGTCCGTCATGAGGAGCGAGAGGTAGAACTGCTCCGACGGCGTGCCGGTGTGCGCCTTCCACCCGTCGGTCCAGCCCGGCTCCTTCTCCTCGCGCAGGTGCGGCGCGTGATCGGTCGCCATGATGTCGACGGTCCCGTCCTTGAACGCCTCGTAGACCGCCTTCGAGTGATGCGGCTGCACGTAGTACGAGAGCGCGTACGAACCGAGCCGCTCGATGTTCGCCCAGTCGTTGTCGAGCCAGAAGCACCACGGGTTCACTTCGGAGGTCACGGTCTGCCCGGCCGCTTTCGCGCTGCGGAGCATCTCGACGACGCGGCGCGTCTGCGTGTGCAGGAGGTGGAGACGGACGCCCGTGGCGGCCTGAAGGCGGAGGAGCACGCCGACCGCGGTGTCCCAGATGACGCCGTCGTCGTGGGCGTACGCCTTCGCGTACGCGCGGAAGTCGCGCTCGCCGCGCGCCCAGTACTCGTGCTCGATCGCGTCCATGAGCGACTGGTCGTGCGGATGGATCATGAGCGGCAGGCCGGTCTTCTTCACGGCCTGCATGCGCTTGTAGAGCTCGCCGTGCTCGTGGAGGCCGATCCCCGGCATGTGCGGATACGACCGGCCGGTGTCGACGACCATGAAGATCTTGAACGCGAGGATCCCTCGCTGCGCGAGTTTCGGGATCTCGTCGAGCTGCACGCCCGACGCGTTCACGTTGTAGTCGAACCCCGCACGCGCGCGATACGTCTCGAGCATCCCGTCGAGGTTCTCCGCAGTCGTCGGCGGCGGACTCACGTTCGGCATCGCCACGGAGGTGGTGACGCCGCCGGCGGCGCACTGCGCCGTCATCGTCACGAGATCCTCCTTGTGTGTGAAGCCGGGCTCGCGGTGATGCGAGTGCATGTCGATCATCCCGGGCAGCGCGACCAGATCGGCCGCGTCGATCTCACGACGCCCCTTCGGCAGGCCCGACCCGACGGCGGAGATGCGCTCGCCGTCGATCGCGATATCGGCACGGCGGACGCCGTCCTCGAGCACCGCGGTCGCATTCCTGATGACGATGTCGCTCATGCCTTCGCCCCTCCGATGAAGCGCACGGTCTCCGCCGGCGTGTCGTTCATGCGTACTTCGATGTCGTCCTCGCGCAGGACGTGCGTCCTGAGCCAGTCGACCATCAGCGGGATCACCTGCGGGCCGTACTGCTTGTACGCCGCGTAGTGCGTCGTGTTCGCCTGCATGACGAGCTGCTTCGGCGACGGCGCCGCCGCGTACAGCCGCTCGGCGTGATCCGTCGGGGTCATCGCGTCGTCCACGACGCCGATGACCATGAGCGCGCGTACCGCCGGCGCGGCATCGATGGGCCGGTACTCGAGGATGCCCTGCGCCGCGGCGAGCGGGACGCTTGTCGGGATGCGCGTGTCGACGTCCGCCTTCACCGTCGTCGTCTTGCGCTCCGGCGGATCCAGCGCGATCCCCTGCCGCGGATGCACGTCGGTCCCCGCGCCCGTCTTCGCACGCGCGCGCCGGTCGGCTTCGACCGACGCGAGGAACGCGATCCATTCGTGCTCCGCGCGCTGACGGTGCAGCCAGTCGCGGCCATCGGCGACGGGCACCTGGCTGATCGTCGCGCGCATCTCGGGCTCCGCCGCGGCGACGAGCACGGCGTTCCCGCCACCCGTCCCGCCGCTGCCGAAGATCGCGCCGCGCGTCTCGTCGATGTCGTCCCGACCGCGCATGTACGCGATCGCGTTCCGCCAGTCCGCGAGCTGCCACGCGGGCGACAGCGTGCCCCGATCCCCTTCGCTCGCGCCGAACCCGCGGTAGTCGAAGATCAGGAGCGCGAAGCCGGCGTCCGTGAACGCGGTGTGGTACGGCTCGTACAGCTTCGCGTCCGCGAGCCCCATCCACCCCGGACCCTGCGTGATGAACGGAAGCCGTCCGCTCGCCACGTCGGGGAGCCGCACGTACCCGTGCAGCCGGACGCCGTCGCTGAAGAACGTGACCTCTTCGGTCCTCATGCCTTGTGCTCCCGCTGCATCTCCTCGAGCAGGTCGTCGCGCGCGCGCTGGAGATGGTCACGGAGCAGCTTTGCCGCGCGCGCGCCGTCCTGTGTGCGGATGCACTCCCGCAGGTCCGCGTGCGACTGACGCGCCTCGCCCTGGTCGTGGATGACGTGGTACCGCTGGACGTCGTCGCGCAGACGGAAGATGAGGCTGTGGGTGCGCGGTCGGCGCGCGTGCGCGTAGAGCTCCGCGTAGAACGCGCGGCGCGCACGGCCTCCCGCGCCGGGCTCGTCCAGCCGATCGTCCATGTGCTTCGACATCTCGACGAGCTTCTCGATGTCCTCGGGGCGGAGCGCCGCGATCGCCGTGCGTGCGAGCTCGGGCTCGAGCGCGATGCGGATCGCGTAGATCTCCTTCACGTCGTCCGCGCTGAGCGTCGCGACCTCGGCGCCACGATGCGGGCCGATACGGACGAGGCCCTCGGCCTCGAGCCGCCGGAGCGCGTCGCGCAGCGGGATCCGGCTCACGCGCAGCTGTTCGGCGAGCTGTTCCTGGAGGAGCCGGTCGCCCGGACGAAGCTCGCCGGAGAGGATCGCCTCGCGGAGGGCGTTGGTGACGACCTCTTCGACGCTTTGGACGTCGGGCCGCTCGAGCCGCGGAGGCAGGGACACAGCGGCGGTACCGTATCCCGTATACAGAGGCTGAGTCAACGCGCATCATCGCCGGCGGAGCTGAGGAGGTGGGGTTCGTGACCGACTTCTACGAGGCGTGGCTCGCGCGAAGCGCGTCCGTCGAGGACGCGATGCGCGGGACGCCGATCGTCGCGCGGGGTCGCGACCTGCGCTGGATCGAGACTCCTCAGGACGCACGGTCCGCGGTCGTCATCGGCGAGGCCGCCGGATTCGAGACCTCCGGCACGACACTCCTCAAGTCCGAGATCCCGGCAGGGTGGCGCACCGGTCGGCACGCGCACGGCGAGGAGGCGATCCACATCCTCGCGGGCACGGGGTTCGCGGTCATCGATGGCGCGCGCTACGAGTGGAAGCCCGGGACCACGCTCCACATCCCCTATCGCGCCGAGCACCAGCTCGTGAACACGGGTCGCGAGACGGCCGTCTACCTCGCGGCGAACACGATCGACCTCGACTTCGCCACCAAGCTCGGCCGCCTCATACAGCTCGAGGAGAAGCGAAAGGACGACGGCGCCCTCGCGAAGCGCTATCCCGCGGAGACGTCGCAGTTCGCCGCCGACGGTCGCCGCATCGCGCTGCACATCGAGGACGCGATGGACGAGAACGCGCGCCGCGAGGCGGGCATCGCGCATCCCAACAAGGACGCCGACAAGGGCGCGCACCGCCACGCCGGCATCTTCATCCTCATGGGCGGCAGCGAGAGCCCGACCGACGAGACGAATGGGTTCCGCGCGAAGGCCGTCGCGATGTCGACGATCTTCGAGGAGTCGCCGCACTCGCGCAGCCACTCGCATACCCACACGGAGGCGATGCTGTACGTGCTCGAGGGCAAGGGCTATTCGCTCATCGACGGCGCGCGCCACGACTGGGAGGCCGGCGACGCCGTCCACGTGCCGCCGCGGATGACCCATCACGGTCACTTCAACGACTCCGATCAGCGGGCGCGGACGCTGCGCATCGAGTTCGGCATCCGCTACTTCTACGAGTCGCTGTGGAAGGGCTACGAGAAGATCAAGGACAAGAGCGAGGGCCACAGGGAGCACGGCTCCTAGCGCGGCACTCCGCGACCGAGCAGCGCGACGGCGGCGTCGCCCGGATGCTCCCACGGCAGCAGGCTTTCGATGAGCCACGTCGCACCTGCGCTCGCATACTCGGCGACGAGCGCGGCCGCCTCTTCGCGACGGACCGTCGCGAAACGCGAGAAGACGGCCACGTCGAACGGCGTACCGGCCCGCGCGCGAAGCTCTCCCACACGTCGGACGATCTCCGCGACGGTCGCCGGAGACGGATCCACGGCGATCGGGCAGATCCCGTCGTAGCGTCCGGCACGGCGCATCGTCCCGGGGTGCGCGAGCGGATCCTGCGCGCCCACCCAGATGGGAACGGCGACCTGCTCGGCAGCGAGGCCATCGCGTAGCTGGGCGAGACGCGCATCCAGTTCGCGCGCCCGCGCCGCGAGCGGTGGCTCTCCTCGCGCCGCAAGCTCGGGGTCCGGAGCGTCGCCGGCGCCCGCGCCCAGGATGAGGCGACCGCCGGAGAGGCGCGCGAGCGTCGCGATGCTCGCGATCAGCTGTCGCGGCGAATGAAAGACGACGGCCGAGACGAGCGGACCGATGAGGACGCGCTCGGTCGCTGTCGCGATCGCGGCGAGCCCGACAAACGGCTCAAGGACGGGGCGATACCGGTGCGCGACCCCATCCCACACGAAGTAGCCGTCCCATCCGGCGCGCTCGGCAGCGCCGGCGAGGCGCTGATGGACGCGCGGGTCCGCGAATTCGCCGACGGTGGCGACGGAGACGCCGAAGCGCACGCGGTCAGCGCCGGGCGCGCTCGTCCCGATCGCGGAGCAGCCGCCAGATGCGCTCAGGTGTCGCGGGCAGCTCGTGCGGATACACGCCGATGGCGCGTCCGATGGCGGAGGCCACTGACGAGCCGATCGTGTTCCCCGCACCCTCGCCGGCACCCTTCGCGCCGAACGGACCGGCGCCGTCACGCCGCTCGGCGAGCAGGTGCTCCATCTCGCGCGGCATGTCGCCGAAGCGCGGCACGCGGTAGTCGACGATGTTCGAGTTCACGAGCTGATCGCCTTCGTACACGAGCTCCTCGCGGAGCGCCGCGCCCATCCCCATCGTCGCCGCGCCGGCGTCCTGTCCGTGCACGAGCGCCGGGTTGATGGCGATGCCGACGTCGCCGATCGTCACGAGCTTCTCGATCTTCACGACGCCGGTCTCGCGGTCGACGGTGAGCGAGAGGCCGCTGCAGCCGATCTCCCAGAACGGCGGCAGCAGCGCGAACTGATCGGCCTTGCGCACGGCGCCATGTCCGAGCACCTCGCCGCCGGCGCCGAACCACTTCTCGATGACCTCGCCGTACGAGAGCTCACGGTCCTTCACGAAGACGCCGGCGGGCGCGTCGGTGATGTCCGACGCCTCGACCTTGTACGCCTCCGCCGCGAGCTCGCGCACGCGCTTGCGCGCATCGCGGCAGGCCTCCTGCACGGCACGACCGGTCACGGTCGTCGTGCGGCTCGCGCCGGTCGTCCGCTCGTACGTGACGACGCCCGTGTCGCCGCCGACGATGCCGACCTTTTCGAGCGGGATCCCGAGCTCCTCCGCGACGATCATGCTCAGCACCGTGCGCGAGCCCTGACCGAGCTCGGTCGAGCCCGTGAACAGCGTCACCGAGCTGTCGTGGTGGATCCGCACCGCCGCCGTGGACGTCGGATACGCGCCCGCATCCGACGCGGAGACGCCGAGCCCGATGGTCGCGGCGCCCTGTCCGGGCCAGCCGAGCGCGGTCGCGACACAGCGCAGGTCGTCGGCGAGATCCGCGTCGAGCGGACGCTTCCCGGGCGTGATGATCTCGCCGGGACCGATGAGGTTCCGCAGGCGGATCTCGACCGCGTCGATGCCGAGCTTCTCCGCCGCTTCGTCCATCTGCAGCTCGCCGGCGATGTTCCCCTGCGGGGCGCCGAAGCCGCGCAGCGAGCTCGCCGGCACCGTATTCGTGAACATGGACCGCGACACGACGCGAAGCGCGGGGATCCGGTACGGCCCGTAGATGCGCGCCGCGGTCTTCGAGTTCACGAGCGGACTGTTGTCCGTGTACGCGCCCGAGTTCATGACGATGTCGAAGTCGCGCGCGAGGATGTGCCCCTCCTTGTCGAAGGCGGTGCGCGCGCGCACGTGCGAGGCGTCGGAACGCGTCGTGAGCATGGCCTCTTCGACCGAGAGCTCGAGTTTCAGCGGACGTCCCGTAAAGTACGCGCCGAACGCCGCAAGACCCTCGATCTTCGTGTACGACTTCGTGCCGTAGCCGCCGCCGACGTACGGCGCGCTCACGCGGACGCGCGCGAGCGGAAGGTCGAACATCCGCGCGAGGTCGCGCCGGACCATGTACACGTGCTGCGCGCTCGAGTAGACGATGAGGTCGCCCTGGTCGAAGAACGCGAGCGCGTTGTACGGCTCCATCGCGTAGCCGTAGAGCATCGGGTAGCGGTACTCGCCCTCGACGACGAGGTCCGCCTTCGCGAACTGCTCGTCGAGGTCGCCCCATCCGACGCTCGCGATCGCGCAGACGTTCCCGACGATGTCGCCCTCGCCCTGATCCATCCCTTCGTCGCCGGTGCGCTGGCCGCGCACCTCATGGAGGATCGGTGCATCCGGCGCGAGCGCCTCGTCCGCGTCGATGACGCTCGGGAGGTCCTCGTATTCGATCTCGACGAGATCGGCGCCCTCCGCGGCGTCGAGCTTCGTCTCTCCGACGACGAGCGCGACCGGCTCGCCCTGGTAGCGCACGCGCTCGACGGCGAGGACGGGGTGGTCGAGGACGACGTGCCCGTAGTACGGCGTCAGCCCCGCCTTCACGATGTCGTCGCCGACGATCACCTTCACCACACCGGGGCTGCGCTCGGCGGCCTCGCGATCGATCCGCACGATCTTCGCGTGCGCGCGCGTCGATCGCACGACGACGCCATGCGTCTGCGCCGGCGCGCCGAGGTCCACGGTGTAGCGCGCCGCGCCGGTGACCTTCGCGATGCCGTCGGCGCGCTTCGCCGCTGTTCCGACGACGCGGTGGCCGTCGCTCATCGCTCGCTCTCCATCCGCTCCGAGGCATCGAGCACAGCTTCGACGATCGTGCGGTAGCCGGTGCAGCGGCAGAGGTTGCCTTCCATCCAGTGCTGCACCTCGGCGAACGTCGGACGCGGCTTCTCCTCGAGGAGCGACTTCGCCGAGAGGATCATCCCCGGCGTGCAGAAGCCGCACTGGAACGCGAAGTTGTCGATGAATGCCTGCTGGATCGGATGGAGCTGCAGCCCGCTCGCGAGCCCCTCGATCGTCTCGACCTTCCGTCCGTCGGCTTCGAGCGCGAGCGTCGTGCACGCGCTCACCGGACGTCCGTCGAGCAGCACGGTGCACGCGCCGCATACCTCGGCATCGCAGCTCACCTTCAGACCGGTGAGACCCTCGTCGCGCAGCATCTGCGCGAGCGTGACCTGATCCTCGATCTCGATGCGACGCTCGGCGCCGTTGAGCGCGACGCTGATCGGGCGCTTCGGCATCAGGCCGCCTCCTCGAGGAGCTGTGTCAGGGCCCGCCGCGCGAACACGCCGACGAGGTGACGCTTGTACTCCTCGGTCCCGGCGAGGTCGGACACGGGCTCGACCGCGCTTCGCGCGGCGGCCGCGACCGCGTCCGCGGTCTCGCGCGAGCGCGCATCGGCGCCGCGGAGCGACGCCGTGTCCGCGCGCCGCGGCATCTCGTCGACCGCGCCGACCACGACCACCGGCGCCGACGCGAACGTACCGCCGCGGAGCTCGCCCACGATCGCGACGCCGACGCTCGGCCGCTCGAGGATCTGGAACTTGATGTAGGACGCACGCGTCCCGGCCTTCGGCACGGGGATCTCGATGGCCTCGATGAGCTCGTCCGCGGCGAGCGAGGTCTCGTACATCCCGGTCACGAAGTCCTCGAGCGCGACGGCCCGGCTTCCCTTCGCGCCGCGCACCATGACACGCGCGCCCAGCGCGATGAGGAGCGCGGGCGGATCGGCATGCGGTTCCGCGAACGCGATGTTGCCGGCGAGCGTCCCGGCAGCGCGCACGCGCACGTTCGCGACGTTGCCCTCGAGGCGCGCGAACGCCGGCAGCAGCCGCGCGAGGAGCGGATCGCGCTCGAGATCCCAGTGCGTCACGGTGGCGCCGATGCGCACGGCTCCGGCGCTCTCACGGACACCGCCGAGCGCGGCGATGCGCTTCGTGTCGATGAGATGCCGCCAGCGCGCGACACCGAGCTTCATCGCGAGGAGGAGCTCGGTGCCGCCGGCGTAGAGCGCGGCGTCGTCACCGTATTGGCTCCGGAGTGCGACGGCTTCCTCGACCGTCGTTGGGTGGTGGACCTCGAAGCGGCGGAGCATCAGCCGCCGATGCGCGCGCTCGTCATGTCGGACCGAATGTACACCGTATACAGCGCGTTCTGCGCGCCGCAGGGCCGCTACGGGGCCATGAACATCTGCGTGAACATGCGGCCGTACGGACCGGCGCTGATCACGCCGATGCCGATCCGCGTGAAGTCCGTATCGAGGATGTTCGCGCGGTGCCCCGGACTATCCATGAGGCCGCGCATCGCGACGGTCACCGACTGCGCGTAGGCGAGGTTCTCTCCCGCTTTCGCGTACGTGATCCCAGCCGCCTTCAGCCGGTCGAACGGCGAGCCGCTCACCGGCGACTCGTGCGAGAAGTACTTGAGCTGGAACATCTCCATCGAGTGCGCTCTTCCGACGGCCGCCAGGCGGTCGTCCCAGGCGAGCGGCTGCAGGCCGACGTTCGCCCGCTCCTGATTCACGAGTGCGAGCATCTGCTGCTCCGCGACCGGATCCTGCGACAGCTGAAGCGCGTCGGGCAGGTCGAGCTTCTGTGTCTGGTTCTCGTCGACCTTCGTGACGAAGAGCGGGACGTCGCCGCCGCCGAGCTGGCCCGAGAGCGCGGCGAGCTGGGGTTGCAGCGCGGTGACGCGCTCGATGAGCGCGCGCGAGAGCGTCGAGGACTCGACGGCCGCCTTGAGCTCCGCGGGCACCGGCGACACGACGACGGCGGCGAGGATGATCCCGACCACGAACAGCGAGCGCGCGGCGGAGGGGAACACGCCGAGCACGCGGTCCACGATCGTGGCCGTGTGGTTCCGATGCACCGCACGGACGACCGGCGTGAGCGCGAAGAACCCGGCGAGCGAGAAGAGCGCCTCGACGACGATGAGCACACCGGCGAACGCGACGGGCCGGGCGGTCGGGGCGAGAAGCCCGAGGTGCCCGATGAGACCCGCGGCGGGCTCCTGGAAGACGACCGCGGCCGCGAACGAGACGATCCACGTCGCAAGCCCGTAGAGCGTCGCGATGAAGCCGCTGCGGTACCCGTTCCACACCGAGAAGCCGAGCAGCGCGATGATCGCCGCGTCGATCGGCCCGAACGGGAGCGTCATGTTCCGGCGAATGCTACCGGTGACGCGTGGCAGCGCTCGTTCGCGGGGCCATCTCGCCGGCGCGGATCGCCACCCCGAGATGGTTCTCCCGCGGCGGTATGGGGCAGTTGTAGAAGGGCGAGAGCGCGCACGCCGGGTTGTAGGCGAGGTTGAAGTCGAGGACGACCTCGTTCCCCTCGCGCTGAAGCGTCACGTACCGGCCGACCTCATACGACTCGTGGCCGGTGGTCGCGTCGCGGAAGTAGATGTCGAGATGTTCCGCGTCGGCACCTGGCTCGAGCAGACGCGTCGCGGCGAGCCGGCATGCGACGCCATCGATGGTGAAGCTCACCCACCCCGCGCGCTCGGCCGGCCGCGGCGCCGAGGCCGTGGACGCGATGTCGAGCGTTCCGGTGTCCGGCTCGAGCTTCGTCCGGATCCGCATCGCCGTATCGACGGCGAACCACCGCAGCTCCGCGTCCTCGTGCCGGCGCGGGCTCTCCGCGTCGAGCACGACGACCGCCGGCGCGTGCTGATGCGAGAGCCGCAATGTGTAGCGGCCGGCGGCGATCGACGTCGGACCACTGGACGAGCCGTCGATGAGGAAGCCTTCCTCGCGCGCCTCGACCTCGACGCTCCGCGGCATGCCCGCGAGCACGACGTCCGCGTCCCGCGGGCCGATGCGCATCCGCGTCCCGATCGGAAGCTCATGGCGCGCGACCGCGGCGAGGTACCCACTCGGGCCATGAAGCCGCTCCTGCTCGCGTGCGCGCTGCTCCTCGATCGACCGCACGTACGCCGCCTGAATTGGCGTTGCCACTACGCGATGCCGCGGACCTCGCCGGTCGCGAGCAGCTCGCGCAGGTAGCGCCCGGTGAAGGAGCGGCGCACGCGCGCCACCGCCTCGGGCGTGCCCTCGGCGATGACCTCGCCCCCGGCCTTGCCACCCTCGGGTCCGAGGTCGACGATCCAGTCGGCCGTCTTCACGACGTCGAGGTTGTGCTCGATGACGACGACGGTGTTTCCCGCGTCGACGAGCCGGTGCAGGACGTCAAGGAGACGCTCGACGTCGGCGAAGTGCAGACCCGTCGTCGGCTCGTCGAGGATGTAGAGCGTCCGTCCGGTCGCCCGTCGCGACAGCTCGGTCGCGAGCTTGATGCGCTGCGCCTCGCCGCCGGAGAGCGTGGTCGCGGGCTGTCCGAGGTGGATGTACCCGAGACCGACGTCGTTCAGCGTCCGCAGCTTCTGCTCGCATGCCGGCACGTTCGTGAAGAACGCGAGCGCCTCCTCCACGGTCATCTCGAGCACGTCCGAGATGCTCTTGCCCTTGTAGTGGATCTCGAGCGCTTCGCGGTTGTAGCGCTTGCCGCCGCAGACCTCGCACGGCACGTACACGTCCGGCAGGAACTGCATCTCGATCTTGATGATCCCGTCGCCGGCGCACGCCTCGCAGCGGCCGCCCTTCACGTTGAACGAGAACCGACCCGCGGTATAGCCGCGCAGGCGCGCCTCGGGCACCGCGGCGAAGAGCTCGCGGATCGGGGTGAAGAGGCCGGTGTACGTCGCCGGGTTCGATCGGGGTGTGCGTCCGATCGGCGACTGGTCGATGTCGATGACCTTGTCGATGTGCTCGATGCCGTCGATCCCGGCATGCGCGCCGGGACGGTCCTTCGCCTTGTTGATCACCTGCGCGAGCCGGCGATAGAGGATCTCGTTCACGAGCGTGCTCTTTCCGGAGCCGGAGACACCGGTGATCGCGACGAACACGCCGAGCGGGATCCGGACGTCGACGTCCTTCAGGTTGTGTTCGCGCGCGCCGCGGATGACGAGCGCGTCCCCACGTGGCGAGCGCCGTCGCGACGGGACCGCGATGCGCCGGCGCCCCGAGAGGAACTGCCCCGTCAGCGAGCGCGGCTCGCGAAGGATGTCGTCGAGCGTGCCCTGCGCGACGACCTCGCCGCCGTGCTCACCCGCCCCCGGGCCGATGTCCACGACCCAGTCGGCCGTACGGATCGTCTCCTCGTCGTGCTCGACGACGAGGATGGTGTTCCCAAGGTCGCGCATGCCGATGAGCGTGCGGATGAGGCGCGCGTTGTCGCGCTGGTGGAGACCGATGGACGGCTCGTCGAGGATGTAGAGGACGCCCATGAGCCCGGAGCCGATCTGCGTCGCGAGACGGATGCGCTGCGCCTCACCACCCGAGAGCGTCGTCGCCGAGCGGTCGACGGTGAGGTAATCGAGGCCGACGTCGACGAGGAAGCCGAGCCGCGTGCGGATCTCCTTCAGGACCTGCCGCGCGATCTGCCGTTCGCGAACGCCGAGCGGACTCCCCCCGTTCCCGCCGCGCGGCTTCTCCTTCTCGAGCGACGAGACCCAGTCGAGCGCCTCGCTCACCGTGAGCGATGTGACGTCGACGATGCTCCGTCCGCCGATCGTGACCGCGAGCGCTTCCGGCTTCAGCCGCTTTCCCTTGCAGACCGGGCACGGGCGCTCGCTCATGTACTTCTCGATGTCCGCCCGGATGTAGTCCGACGTCGTCTCGCGGTACTGCCGTTCGAGCCACGGGATCACGCCCTCCCACTCGTACTCGTACGAACGGCGCTGCCCGCTGCGGTTCTCGTACGAGAGCTTGAGCGGCTCGTCGGTGCCGCGGAGGATCGCGTCGATGGCCTTCTTCGGCAGCTTCTTGACCGGGTCCTTGAGCGAGAACTTGTGCTTCTTCGCGAGGCCTTCGAGGATCGCCATGCGGTACTGGGCCGTCCCGCTCGACTTCTGCCACGGCAACACCGCGCCATCCGCGAGCGAGAGGTCGGGATTCGCGAGCACGAGGTCGGGGTCCGGCTCGAGCTTCGTGCCGAGGCCCGTGCACGCGGGACACGCACCGTGTGGGGAGTTGAAGGAGAACGTCCGCGGCTCGATCTCGCCGATGGAGAAGTCGCCCTCGGGACACGCCAGGCGCTGTGAGAAGAGCCGCTCGGGCACCTTGCCGTCCGCGTCCGCGACGAGGGCAAGGCCCTCGCCGAGGCGCAGCGCGGTCTCGATGGAGTCCGTGAGGCGCGCGCGATCCTGCTCGGCCGTCTCGCGGCGCACCACGAGGCGGTCAACGACGACCTCGAGCGAGTGCTTCTTCATCTTGTCGAGCGCGATGTCCTCGGAGAGGTCGCGCACGACGCCGTCGACGCGGACGCGCGCGAAGCCGCCACGCCGCGCGGTCACGAGCAGCTGCTGGTGCTCACCCTTCCGATCGCGCACGAGCGGACCGAGCACGAGGATCCGCGTGCCGTCCGGATAGTCGCGGATCTGGTCGACGATCTCCTGCACCGTCTGGGCGACGATCGGCACGCCGTGATTCGGACAGTGCGGGACGCCGACGCGCGCGAAGAGCAGACGGAGGTGGTCGTAGATCTCGGTGACGGTGCCGACGGTCGACCGCGGGTTGCGCGTCGCGCCCTTCTGGTCGATCGAGACCGCGGGCGAGAGGCCCTCGATGAAGTCGACGTCGGGCTTCTCCATCTGGCCGAGGAACTGCCGCGCGTACGCCGAGAGCGATTCGACGTAGCGGCGCTGACCCTCGGCGTAGATCGTGTCGAACGCGAGCGACGACTTCCCCGAGCCCGACAGCCCGGTGATGACGACGAGCTTGTCGCGCGGGATCTCGATGTCGATGTTCTTGAGGTTGTGCTCGCGCGCGCCCTTGATGTGGATCGTCGTGAGCGGCATCAGCGGCTCCGCCTACCGCCGCGGCCCGGCGGCCGGTAGCCAGCGCGCACGACGCGCGACGTGGTCCGGACCGGCTCGGCGCCCGCCTCGAGGCTTTCGGGGCCGGACTGCAGCACGAGGAGACCTCGCAGCTCGACGACCTGGTCGCGGAGCGCGGCGGCCTTCTCGAACTCCAGGTCCTTCGCGGCGGCCTTCATCTGGGACTCGAGGTCCTTGATGAGCCGTGTGAGCTCGTCCTTGGGGAGCTCGCCGGCGGCGATCGCGCGGCCGCCCCTCTCGTAGACCTGCTCGACATCCGCGATCTGCTTGAGGCGCATGCCGACATCGCGGATCGCCTTCACGATCGTCGTCGCCTCGATGCCGTGCTCGCGGTTGTACGCGACCTGGAGCGCCCGACGGCGCTCCGTCTCGTCGATCGCGGCCTTCATCGAGCCCGTGACGCGATCGGCGTACATGATCACGCGACCTTCGACGTGCCGTGCGGCGCGACCGATGACCTGGATGAGCGATCCCTCCGACCGCAGGTAGCCCTCCTTGTCGGCGTCGAGGATCGCGACGAGCGTCACCTCGGGGAGATCGATGCCCTCGCGGAGCAGGTTCACGCCGACGACGACGTCGTACACGCCGAGGCGCAGGTCCCGGAGGATCTCGACGCGCTCGATCGTCTCGACCTCGGAGTGGAGGTACTGGACCTTGATGCCCATCTCGCGCAGGTAGTCGGACAGGTCCTCCGCCATCTTCTTCGTGAGCGTCGTGACGAGCGCGCGCTGCCCCTTGTCGATGCGCGTACGCAGCTCCGCGAGGAGGTCGTCGATCTGACCGTCCGTGCGCCGCACCTCGATCTCGGGGTCGACGAGACCGGTCGGGCGGATGATCTGCTCGACGACCTTCTGGGCACGCTCCTGCTCGTAGGGACCCGGCGTCGCGGAGACGAAGATCGTCTGGTCGAGCCGGGCCTCGAACTCGTCGAAGGTCAGCGGGCGGTTGTCGAGCGCGCTCGGGAGGCGGAACCCGTACTCGACGAGCACCTCCTTGCGCGAGCGGTCGCCGCCGTACATGCCGCGCACCTGCGGGATGGAGATGTGCGACTCGTCCACGAACATGAGGAAGTCGGGCGGGAAGTAATCGAGGAGCGTCCACGGCCGGCTCCCTGCCGGGCGCCGCGCGAGGTGCCGCGAATAGTTCTCGACGCCGGCGCACGTCCCGGTCTCGCGGAGCATCTCGAGATCGAAGCGCGTGCGCTGCGAGAGCCGCTGCGCCTCGAGCAGCCGACCCTTGTCCTCGAGCTCCGTTCGGCGCTCCTCGAGCTCGGCCTCGATGTCTTTGATCGCCTCGAGGAGCTTCTCGCGCGGCGTCACGAAGTGACGCGCGGGATAGATGTCGATCTTGTCGCGCTCCGCGAGGACCTCGCCGGTCAGCGGATCGAGCTCGGTGATGCGCTCGACGTCGTCGCCGAAGAACTCCACGCGCACGGCAAGGTCCTCGTATGCGGGCTGGACCTCGAGCGTGTCGCCGAGCACGCGGAACTTGCCACGGGTCAGATCGCTGTTCGTGCGTTCGTACTGGATGTCGACGAGGTGCCGCAGCACCGTGTCGCGACGCACGCGCTCGCCCTTCACGAGGCGCACGGTGACGGCGCCGTAGTCGACGGGGGCGCCGAGGCCGTAGATGCACGACACGCTCGCGACGATGACGACGTCGCGCCGCTCGAAGAGCGCGCGCGTCGCCGCATGCCGCATCTTGTCGATCTCCTCGTTCCGCGAGGAGTCCTTCTCGATGTACGTGTCGCTCCGAGCGATGTACGCCTCGGGCTGGTAGTAGTCGTAGTACGAGACGAAGTACTCGACGGCATTGTTCGGGAAGAACTCCTTGAACTCGCCGTAGAGCTGTGCCGCGAGGGTCTTGTTGTGCGCGAGCACGAGCGCTGGACGGCCGGCGTCCGCGATGACCTTCGCCATCGTCACGGTCTTGCCCGAGCCCGTGACGCCGTGAAGGGTCTGCGCTTTCAGCCCGCGCGCGAGCCCGTCGCTCAGCGCCTCGGATGCGGCCGGCTGATCACCGGCGAGTGGCCACGGCAGTACGAGCTCGAACGGCGCGCGTCCGCCCGGCTTGTCGATGGGAACCTGCAGCATGTCTCCCCGCGGCATGGCGCCTCATTCTAGAACAGATGTTCGGATGGCGGCTCCTCTGTTGCCGCCACATCGATGGTCGCATACCGCGACGCGTGTCCGTGCGTTGGGACGGAAGCGCTATTGCGCTGTCGAACCTCCGTTCGTAGCGTCACGCGCATCGGAAGGGCAGGAATGCGGAAGAAGCTCGCGGCGCTGGTCCGGGACGAGGACGGGCAGAACATCGTGGAGTTCGCCCTCCTGCTCCCCGTCCTCATGTACATCCTCATGGGGATCATCCAGTTCGGGTTCATCTTCGCCGCCTACCTGACGATCAACAACGCCGTCCGCGAAGGTGCGCGCTGGGGAACGGTCTACATCTACGACAACAACCTCACCGGCGCGCCCACGACGAAGGAAGCGAACGACAACGCCCGCAACAACGGGATCATCGACCGGATGGTGGGCTCGCGCGGCATCCTCGCCGTCCCGAACCGAGGCACGAACGGCAGCAACATGAACCTGAGCAGCTACGGCACCTACACCTCCACGTCGTGCCCGTCGCAGACGCCCACGCCGATCGTCGGTGCCGCGTGGAAGTACGGAACCTCGACGAACCCAGACGTGACGATCTGCTACGCCCTCCCGAGCGACGGCACTGTCACCGACAGCGACGCCCGTCGGGGGGAGTACATGGACGTCCAGGTCTGGTACCACCAACAGGTGTTCATCCCGCTGCTGGATCAGTTCCTTCCGAACGATCCGGTGAAGGGCGCGCAGTGGATCCGCATCCCGGCTCGCATCACCGTCGTCATCAACTGAATGGTCCGATTCATCCGCTAGAGTCCGCTAGCACAAGGGTCGCGAAGAGGAGAGGGAAGACAAGGTGCAGGACGGTTCGAAACGACGCGCGCGGTTGATCCTCATCATCGGTATCGTGCTGGCCCTGTTCGCCGGCGCGGGGACGTTCTTCTACGCCTCGAGCGCGCAGACGCAGCAGGCGCCGGTCATCCCGACGACGCCCGTGCTCGTCGCCGCACGCGAGATCCCCGCCAAGACGACCCTCACCCCAGCGGACCTCAAGGTGGTCCAGTACAACGTCGACGCGAAGCCCGTGGCCGCGCTCGTCAAGTCGGAGGACGCCGTCGGCAAGATCACGATCGAAGCGATGAGCGTCGGCGAGCCGATCCTCCCGACGAAGTTCTCGGACCCGAAGAACCCGGCATTCGTCGTCGTCCCGTCGAGCTTCCTCGGCCCTGACGGGGCACCGAAGGCCGACGCCCCGAACTTTCGCGCGATGTCGATCACGGTCGGCGACGCCTCCGCGGTCGGCGGCACGATCGAGCCCGGCGACATCGTGGACATCATGTTCACCATCAACTTCGACCCGGTGAAGTTCGTCCAGAAGCCGACGCCGACGGAGACCCAGGACTTCAGCGCGAAGATCATCCTCGAGCGCATCACGATCCTCGCCCGCACCGCGAGCATCTACACGATCCGCACCGACGCCGCGACGGCGGAGCGCATCGCGTACCTGCAGGCGTCGGGCGGCCAGCTGGCGTTCCTCCTGCGCGCGCCGAAGGACGAGCGCGCGTCGGGGACGACCGGTACGACGTTCACGGACGTCGAGACCACGTTCAAGATCAAGATCCCGGAGAAGTACGCCCCCTAGCCTTCGTCCAAGCCTCGCGGACCAGGCCTCTCGTCCGGTCGCGGCCGCCGTCGTTCTCGATGACGACGTCGGCCGCGGCCCGGAATTCCTCTTCGGACCGTTGACTGCGTAGGCGGAGCTCCGCCTCGGCGCGCCCGAGCCCGCGCGTCTCGAGCCGCTGCAGCAGCGTCTCACGCGGCGTGACGACGACCCAGATCTCGTCGCAGATGCTGCGGAGGCCGGACTCGAGGAGCTTGATGGCCTCGACGACGAGGACCTCGCGATCAGCGAGCATCTTCCGCGCCTCGAGGATCCGCGCGACGACCCGGGGATGGATGATCCGCTCGAGCCGCTCGAGCTTCGCGGGATCACCGAAGACCTCCGCCGCGAGCTTCGTGCGGTCGATCTCCTTGTCCTCGCGGAGGATCTTCGTCCCGAAGGCCTGCACGATCGCGGTGTAGCCGACGGTCCCGCGGGACTGCTCGTCGTGCACGATCGCATCCGCGTCGAGCACCTTCGCGCCGAGCTCCCGCAACATCTGCGCGACCGTCGACTTCCCCGCCCCGATCGGACCGGTGAGGCCGATGACGCGCGCGGTCACGGCTCGCTCCGATCACTGGCGTCGCTCGCCTTCGCCCATTCGTCGTACAGCTCGCGCAACGACCGCTCGAGCGCCGCGTGCTCCTCGCCGACGCGCCGCGTCTCGAGGTAGTTCCCGCTCTGCGCGATCTGCGCGACCTTCTCCGTCAGCTGCCTGAGCTGGAGCTCCATCGCTTCGATCCGCGACTCGAGCGCGCGGAGGCCCTCGACGCGGCGGACGCGCGATGCCGTGTGACGCACGCCAGGGCGGGTCCTGCCGCCGTCGTGCGGGGCCTTCTCTCGCTCGGAGAGCGGTGCGGACTTGCGCGTATTCACCCTCTCCTTGTTCGTTCCTCGTTCGCCGACGCCTCGTACCTCGCTCGAGAAGGCCCCGCTTGCGGTGTCACCCGCCCTGGCGGCCTGGACGTCGTAGGGCACGATCGGCGCGTCGCGACCCGCGGCTCGCTCTCGCTGGTATCTCGTCCAGTTCCCCTCCCAGCGACGGAGAAGGCCGCCGTCGATCAGCCAGAGCTCCGTGGCGAG